>JAWXBZ010000093.1:0-19456 GCA_034440375.1 Candidatus Eiseniibacteriota bacterium | reverse complement strand
TTCTTCCGCATGATCGAGCATCTGCCGCAGGCTGATCCACGGATCACGCCGCGACATAGATCGGAACCGCCTCCCTGAGGACATCGGCCTTGTAATAACGGTTTAACTCGGTAGGGCGGACGACATCCACGCGGCGACCGAAGAGAGCTTCCAGATCGACGGTGATGCCGAAGTACTCGAGGCCGGGGAGATATTCCGGATCGAGCTCGACCAGGACGCCCACATCGCTGTCCGCGGTAAAGTCGTCGCGAATGACAGACCCGTACAGTGACATCCGTCGAATTCGGTGGCGGCGGCAGATGTCGGCGATTCGCTCCGGGTCGATCAGAATTCGAATGTCATCGGTCATGCCGGAATTCTATGCCGGTTGCCCCTCCCTACGCCATCTCGATTTCGCTCGAATCCCCCACGTTAAGCCGCTTGAAATGCCCCTTCACCACCGCCTGTTCGCCGATCAGGGAGCCGTCCAGGAGGATGAGCTCGACGTGGGCGTTTTCGTTGATGATGGAATTCCTGACGACGGCGCAGCGGACGACGGCCCCGGCGGCGATGCTGACATGCGGACCGATGATCGAGTTCTCGATGACGGCGCTCGGGTCGATGGCCACGGGATCAACGATCACGGATCCCGGCAGGGTCATCGGCTTTGCTTCCAGATCAAGCAGTTCCTGATTAGTGGAGAGAAGCGTCTCGGTCTTGCCGCAGTCGTACCAGCCGTCGACCGCGAAAACAGTCATCGGCTCCCCCTTCCTGAGCATCAGCTCGAGGGCATCGGTCAGCTGGTATTCCCCCTTCGTTGTCTGATCCATGGCGATCAGTTCATCAAGGCAGGCAAAGAGCCGACCCGAGTGAATCAGGTAGTAAATGCCGACGATCGCCAGTTTGCTGATCGGCGAGTCCGGCTTCTCCACCAGGCGCGTAATCCGCCCGTCGACGACGATGGCCACGCCGAACCGGCGTGGGTCTTCGACCTCCTTCACGCCGAGGCTCGAAATACCGGCGGCCAGAACGCCCCGAAAGTCGGCGCGAAAGATCGTGTCACCGAGGATGATCAGGGCCGGTCGCTCTCCCACGGCCTCTTTCGTCAGCCAGATGGCGTGGCCGAGTCCCTTTCGATCGGGTTGCTCGATGAACGTCGATTTGATGCGCGGATGCTTCTTCTGTACGTAGTTCGCGATCTGATCCCCCATGTGGCCGATGACAAACACCGCCTCATCGATGCCGATCTTCTCCAGTTCATCGAGGATGTGGGCCAGCATCGGCTTGCCGGCCACGTTGATCAGGGCCTTGGGGACCGTGTGCGTATGCGGGCGCAGGCGCGAACCTACGCCAGCCACGGGAATGATGGCGATCGGTCTGGTGTTCACTTCGTCTCCTTACGACATCTCTTTGAGGCGGCTTTTCAATTCATCGATGGCCGTGACGGGCGTGGGATCAACGCCGCGCAACGCTCCGAGGTACACGCTGACCCAATCGCCGAGGTGACAGAGCCACCAGAGGCGCTCGAGGGGGCTTCCTCCCTCCCCCCGGGCCAGAAGCGTGACCACGCCGCGCCCCTCGAGCCACTCGCGTGTGGCGCTCAGCCGTCGCTTGGTGCCCGGATCCTCCTCCCCCTCGCGGAGGAAGACGACCGTGGCACTCCGGACGAAGTCATCCGGGCCGCTCCAGCCAACCACCTCGTTATGATCCAGCTCCGGGACGGCGGCCGTGTGACAGAGTGCCTTCGCATTCTCGTTGATTTGCGTCCGCCAGCGCAGCGCAGCCGCCTCGGGGGGACCGACCCCGGAATAAATGACCGGCAGACGGCCGTCCAGCGCCAGCGCGATTTGCTTGGCCTCGTTACGTTCCGTCGGCGCCTCCGGCCCCCAGAGTCCAGCGCAGCGCGACAGATGCTGGCCGAGCATCCCGGGATCCGTGAGCCATTCGGGACTCCCGGTCCCCAGCGCGAGAAGTCGTGCGCCAACTTCAAAGGCGGCTGCGTAGGCCAGTCCTGCCGCCGCGCGGGGGGGCGATCCACCGATCAGCATGAGAAGCGGCACCCCGGCGGCGCGGGCGCGTTCGGCCAGCGCCCCGCCGGACGTGATCGCCACCCGGGAAAGACCCCGCGCCTCGGCCTCGTCGAAGACCGAGAGGGCCTCCTCGGTATTGCCGGAGTACGAGATGGTCAGCAGCCAGTCCCCGGGACGGGCGGCAGCCGGCAGTTGATACCCCCGGATCAGCGAAGTCTCGACGCCGGATACATACAGGCCGGCCGCCAGCATCTCGCCGGCGAAGGCCGAGCCGCCCATCGCCGCAATCCACAAGTGGCGGGCCGGAGGCAGCTGTTCCAGGTCATGGAGTTCCTCACCCGATGGCCTCACGGCGAACTGGGCGGGAAACTCGGCGACGCGCTGGAGCATCCCCGCCGAGTCCAGGCGGCTCACGAAGGCTAAGTCATCAAGCTGGCGGGCCCTGGCGGCATCGATCAACGCCATGGAGCCACTCGATCGGGCACGAATTCGATCGACGTCATGGAGCCACGCCGGTTGCGGCATGTGGTGACCCGTTTCCGTTCCCGGTGTCGCCGAGGATGTCGGCAAATCGTTGGTTCATGAGCGGCTCCATGAACCCTCGAACCTCAAGGGCGGTGGCCAACGTGGCCGCGTGGTCGGCCCAGCCGCGCGCCTCCGCGTAGCTGACGCCGCGGATGACCCGCTTTACCTCCGGGAGGAGCGAGGAGCCAACGGAAAATTCATCGAGGCCGAGACCGATGAGCAGGACGGCCGCCGTGGGGTCGCCGGCCATCTCGCCGCAGATGCCGACCCATCGCCCTTCGGCATGGGCCACATCGACCACGCGCCGGATCGACCGGAGGACGGCGGGATGGAGCGGTTCGTACAGATGAGCCACGCGCGAGGAACCGCGGTCGACCGCCAGCGTGTATTGAATCAGGTCGTTTGAACCGATGCTGAAAAAATCGGTTTCGCGGGCCAGGAGGTCGGCCAGGATGACCGTGGACGGCACTTCGACCATGATGCCGAGTTCGACCTCCGGGTCGAACGCCTTCTGTTCGGCCGTCAACTCGGTCATCACCTGCGCGCACAGGGCGCGCATATGGCGGACTTCCTCGAGGCCCGACACCATCGGCAGGAGAATCTTCACTTTGCCGTGACCGCTGGCCCGATACGCCGCCCGGATCTGACTGCGAAAGAGCTCGCGGTGGTCCGGCAGGAACCGGATGCCGCGCATGCCAAGGAACGGGTTGTCCTCGGGGGCCGCCCCGAGATAGCTGGCAAACTTGTCGCCCCCGACGTCGAGTGTGCGGATGATCACCGGCCACGGGGCCATTTTTTCGACGACGCTCCGATAGGCCTGGTACTGGATTTCCTCGTCCGGGAAGCGGTGATGGCGGACGAGAAAAAACTCGGTCCGAAAAAGTCCCACGCCCATGGCCCCGCGCGCCAGCGCCTGATCAGCCTCCTCGGGCATTTCCATGTTGGCGGCCAGCGTGAGCATTCGTCCGTCAATCGTCTCCGCCGGCAGTGTGAGGAGCGCCTCGCAGCGAACCTCCGCTTCGCGCCATCGGACAAGCCTTCGGCGGTAGTCGAACAGCGTCTCTTCCAGTGGATTCGAGATGACCCGGCCCTTCAGGCCGTCCAGGATGAGCATATCGCCGGAATTGATCTCATGACTGGTCGTGTCGAGTCCGGATACGGCCGGAATACCCCGCGAACGGGCCATGATGGCGGCATGACTGGTCCGCCCGCCGATGTCCAGAACCAGGCCAAGGACAATCCTGGGATCAAGGAAGACCGCGTCGCTGGGCGAGATCTCATGCGCGACCAGGATCCCCGGGCGGTCGAGCACGGGACGTCCGGCGTCCGGAGCGCCAAGCAGACGGCGCAGGACGCGCCGCTTCACATCACGAATGTCCTGGGCGCGTTCGCTGAAGTAGGGGTCGCCGCGCTGCTCGAGAGCATCGGCGATTCGGGACAGGTTTCGCCGGAACAGCCAGGCCGCCCCTTTTTTCTCGGAACGGATATGGCCGATCGTGTCATCGAAAGCCATCGGGTCGTCGAGAATCGAGAGGTGGGTGTCGAAAATCTGGGCGTGCTCCTCGTCCAGGAGTTCGGCGGTGGTCGCGCGGACATCGTTCAATTCCTGGCGGGCGTCGTCGATGGCGCGGCGAAAACGTGAAATCTCGTCCGTGATGTCGTCAGGAGCCAGCACGGTTTCCTCGACATCGATGTCCTTCGCCACGAAGCGTCTGGCCTCGGCGATGACGATTCCGGGCGAGGCGGCCACGCCGTCGTACCAGGTTTCCCCGCTCATCGCCTGTCAACGATCCTGTTTGTCGTCACGTCAGGAATCCTCGCCGAACTTGTTCTCGATCAGCCCGACCAGAGCGGTCATCGCATCGTCGGCCCCATCCCCGTCCGTCTTGATCGTGATCTCACTGCCGCAATAGGCGGCCAACATCAGGACTCCCATGATGCTCTTGCCGTTGACCTCGAGCCCCTCCCGGGCAACGAAAACGCTGGCCTTGTGGAGGCTGGCCTCGCGCGAAAAAAGTGCCGCGGCCCGGGCATGCATCCCCTTTTCGTTCGTGATCTTGATCGTGATTTCAGGCATCGAGCTCCATCCCGCAAATCATCACTATTCATCGACCGTGCAGACGGACGGCCCAAGCGAAACCGAACAGCACTGCCACAAAGCCCCAGGCCCAGCCGAGACCGCCCCGGCGCCTTAGAACCAGCGCCATCAACAGGCCCGTTGCCAGAAACCCGGCCGCCGTGGGCCACCCGAAAGCCGCCTTCCCCGCCGCCAGGGAGACGGGTATCAAGGCCCCCACGGCCAGAAGGCCCAGGGGCCGGACGCCATCCGGCAACCGTTTCAGAATCGACTCGGCAACCCGTTTCGCCACGGCCGGACCAAAACGGTATCCGTCGGACAGGCCCTGGTAGCGATAGTAAAGGTGGGCGGCATTGTAGACGATCAGCCAGGCCACCGCCCCCCAGGCCCCGCCCAGTATGACGAGCAGGACTCCGAGGCCGGTGGCCACGGGACGCAGAGTGGCCCAGAAAAATCGATCACCCCAGGCGGCGAAAGCGCTGGCAGCGGCCCGCCTGAATCGCCGAATCTCTTCCAATGTCCGGGCGGCCTCGTCGGGCCTCTCCGCCTCGTGTCGGGCTACCTCTTCCTCGAGGCGCAGGATGACCCCGGCCAGGTAGCCAGCCAGGGGCGGATTCGTGTTGAAGAGCATCAGCTGCCGGTTGAGGAATGCGGCCGCCGCATCGGGTCGCCCTTTCGTCAGTCGCCGGCCCTCTCCCGCCAGAAGCGAGGCGAAACCGACCGCCTGCATTCGTTCGAAACTCCACGAGGATTGCAGCAGCAGCGACCGGCCGAGGAGCGCGAGATGGCGCCGCCGCCCGAGTCGGGCTTCGGGAAGTGTCGGACGACGCTCGTCGACCCTCATGTCAGAGAATTCCGACCAGGGTGGTACCGGCCAGAAGACCGGAGGCAATCCAGATCCAGTCGCGCCGGACGCCGGACCAGAGCGACGTGCCGAGGGCGGCGAGGGCGATCCACCAGAAGAGATGAACTCCCGGGTTGGAGCCGATTGGAGCCGCGGGCAGAACCCTGGCCAGGGCGATCGCCGCCAGCCACCCGGCAGCAAGGATGGCACCGGTTTGGGCAGTACCGAGAACTGCCGCCCGGAGGAGGCCGAGTCGATTGGCCCGCTCGACGCCACCAAAGTCACCGCGACGGGCCGCCTCATCCGCCACACGACCCAGGTCCGCGTTGGCGTGCCGCATCCGGGCGACCAACCGCTGACCGGCCCACCCGGCCAGCAGCGCCAGACCGATACCGGCGAGTATCGCCAGCGGGGACGTCTCGAGTTGCCACCCCTCGGGAACCCGTTGAAAACCGAGACGCACCGGCCAATCGAGCACGCCGTCATGGGGCGCCCGCGGCCCGGGCCAGAAGCTCAGGAGACCAACCCCTCCCACCGTGGCGGGGCCGACATCGGGATAGGCCGCCGCACCAACCGGTGCCAGTCGACTCCAGAGCATCTGCAAGGCAGCCCCCATCAGGAGGCCAGCCAGCGGTTCGCCAACAATGACGCCGGCCAGCCAGCCGGCCGCGAGTGGCTGTCCGACCATGAACTGGCCCCAGGCCGCGGTATCAACGGCGGCCCAGGCCCCGAGCAGCAGGAGAAGGAGGATCTGAAAAGCGTCGCCGTCCATGGACGAACTCCCGGTATTCGTGATGCCGGCCAGGGCCGGCCGGACCTCAGGCCCGGTCGTTCACCGTGAGTGACAGTGAGAGATTGAAGACTTCGCCGGGCGCAAGGCGGACACACCAGTGCGGCACGAGGCAGGAACTTTGATAGACCCGCTCGAAACCGGCTTCGGACTGCGAGATGGTATCAATGGGCACCCGCCACAGATCGGCGGCCGGCGACCAGGAAAGGTGAATCGAGAATTCTTCCCAGGCATCGTGAAGGCTCACCCCCCGCACGCCCTTGTGTTCGCCACGCCCGCCCAGGTTCGGCTGATCGACGGGCTTTTGGCCATCGATCTCGTACCAGCGGTCGGGGGCGTCGCCGGCCAGCATGGTGAAATTGAACTCGACACCGAATCGAAATTCCATCGATGTCGCCTCCCGCGAGGTCAGGTGATACTCGATGTCGACCCGCGAGGTCGTCGCCTCCATCGCCACCACCTTTTCGATGCGCATTTGACGGCTTCGGCCGGAAAGCCAGACGGTCCCCTCGCGGGAGAGTGTCACCCGGGACCGGTCGGCCGACGGAAGGATCTGTCCTTCATAGGGCTGCGTCAGGAAATCACCCTGCTCGGCGAAATCGGCGCGATCGAACTGTTCGATCGTCACATCGTCCTTTAGGAGATGATCGAGGAGCGAGAGGCGGCGATACCAGTCGAAGACGAGCTTTCGATCCAGTCCGGGCTCCTTCATCTCGACCCGGTCATGAATGCTCTGGATGGCACCGTCGTCGGCCGGGGCGGCTGTCACGGTTGCGGCGGGTTCTGTTGGCCCCGGAGTTCCGGCGGCGATCAGGGCGTCGTGATAGGCCTCGGGTCTGCGCGTCATGCCGTGGGAGAGATTGCGCAGCCGCGGGTAATAGTCGATCGATTCGATGGCACCGCCTCTGGCCGGCGCCAGCAGAATGCCGAGACTCGCATTCGACAGCAGGATCTCCTCCTCGCCGTCGACATCCAGGTCGAGTCGCTCGACGCGGAGGAACGGCTTCCCCCCCGCGACGGCCTGATCCAGACGCACCTGACCACTGAGAATGTGCCGGTACAACCCGTCGCGCAGGTGCGGCAGATAGAGACCGCCGAAGACGCCGTGCCAGTAGGCGCAATTGCACTGGGCCTGCCAGACGTCATCCAGAACAGCCGTGCGCGTTTCATCGGGAGGGCTGCCGGCCACAAGTCGGCGCCTCAAGTCGAGCATCCGCTTGTGCATCAGATTCGACTCGGGATACCTGGCCAGGAAGTTTCGCCAGAATCCCCCGCGCACGAAACGAGCTTCCGGCGCCTGGTCGCGCTCCAGTTTCGCATGGAAGGGGTGATACACCTTCTGCACACTGGTCGGGAGCGCCCACTCCATCATCTCGCCGTAGGACGCCGTCGGCAAGTAGATGCGTCCGGCCGGACGACGTGAGCGAGCGACCTGGCCCGGAAGTTCCATCTTGAGCCAGTCGGCATTCGCCGCAAGGAGCGTGAAAAATTTGTCCAGCCACCCCCCGGCGTAAACGCGCTCAAACGTGTCCGGCCAGACCCCGAACTTTTCGCCGTCGTCCGCCAGCAGGGCCACCCGGTCGGTCCCGCCGGCCGCCAGATCCCTCAACAGATCGATCGTCTGCTCGGGCGGCTCAAAGGGGACGAGATATCGCAGCTGCCTGGAAATCGGCCAAACGCCCACGGAGGCACCATTGTCCTCGGTCAACCACCAGTTCCAGAGTCGGTCCGGCTCCGCGCCGGCAGCAAGGAAATGGGCGTCATCGACCATGAGGTAGCGGACCCCGGCTTCCACCAGGGGGCCAACCAGCGTCGGTTCCCACACGCGTTCGGTAAGCCAGAGGCCCGTCGGCGGCTGGCCCCAGCGCTCTTCGATCCAGGCACTCATCTTGCGAATCTGGCCGACCTTGTCGGCGTCCGGGATCGACGGCAGAATCGGTTCGTAATATCCGCCGGTCATTGGTTCGATCTGGCCCCGTTTCACCAGGACGCCGATGCGCTGGAGATATTCGGGGTGGTTCCGGTCGTACCAGTCCAGCAGGATGCCCGAGTTGTGCAGCGCGAGACGTATGCCGGGGTGCCGCTCGAGCACGTCGAGGAATGGCTTGTAGGCTTTCTGATACGCGTCCTCGATCACCCAATCGAAATTGCCAACCGGCTGGTGGTTGTGGACGCCGAACAGGAAGGTGATCGGCCTCACGAAGCGGCCGCCGAATGACCGCTCACCGGACGGGATCAGGAAGGAGCGGCACCAGGTCGACGCTTCGATTGCCCGGCAGGTCCTGGGCGCTCAGCCCGACACCATGATCCGCCAGGTAACGCAGATCGGCCACTTCCGACGAATCGAGATAGACGAACGGAAGAAGGCTGCGACTCCCTTCGTGATGGTGCAGTCCGCCGATGTTGATCGATTGGGGCCGGAATCCACCATCGAGCATCAGGCGCGCCTGCTTCGTTCCCCGCAACAGCACGACGATTCGATCGGCGGACGGTGCTTCGTCGGAAAGGAAACGGGAGCCCTCCGCGATTCGCATGACGCGGGCGCGTACGGAATCCGGACAGGCCGCGCAGACCAGGTCGTTTTCCCAGTTATCCGCAGCCACCTCGTCATCGAGAACAAGAATCAGGTCGGGTCGGAGGTGGGTGGCCCAGCCGACCGACACCTGACCATGGATGAGACGGTCATCTATCCGGACCAGGAGAACACTCACGTGCCGTCTCCATCCCGGTGTCGGGCAAGACCGGTTCGCCCCCGCTCGAGCACATGCGCCACGAGTTCCTCCACGCCCAATCGATCGCGATTCTGGAGGAAGGTGAGCAGGAGGGGTAGATTGACGCCGGTGAGCAGGTGGGCGTCACGGAGGCCGCGCGAGGCCCGGCGGGCGGCGGCGAAGCACGATCCATTGGCCACATCGACCAGGAGCAGAGCCGGCAGTCCGAGTCGATCAAGCCCCGACTTGATTTCGGCCGCCAATCTTTCAGGCGAGCGCCCTTCGTTGGAAAGGCAGGGAATGTCATCGACCGGTCCGGAAATCGCCTCGGCCACGGACAAGAGCGAGCGGGCAAAATTCCCGTGTCCCACCAGAAGGGCCGGCACCCGGGCGGGAACGGTCACTCCGAGTCGTCCCGGGCCAACCGCTGCAGACGGGCATTCTTGCCCAGCATCTCGCTGTGGCGTTTTTCGAACTCCCGCGCCGGATCGAAGCCATAGGCCTTGACCAGGTAGTTCAGCGCGATGACTTCACCGATGACCGTGATGTTCTTCCCCGGGTTGATCGGAACCGTCACGATGGGAATCTTGATGCCGAGGTGCGAGGTCATCTTGTCATCAAGACCGATCCGTTCGTAGGCCTGACTGTTGTCCCAATCCTCGAGGCGCACCTCCACTTCGATGCGCTTCTGAAACCGGATGGCCCGAATACCGAAGATGCTCTGCAGATCCAGGAGGCCGATGCCCCGAATCTCCATGTAATGGCCGAGGGTCTGGTTGGCCTGGCCGATCAGGACACTGGTGTGTCGTCGCTTCACGGTGACCACGTCATCCGCCACCAGCCGGTGTCCGCGCTCCACCAGGTCGAGCGCGCACTCACTCTTGCCGACGCCGCTCCGCCCGGTGAACAGGAGGCCAACGCCATAGACATCGACCAGCGATCCGTGGATTGCCACGGTCGGCGCGAAGACATCATCCAGATAGGCCGTCAACTCGTGAATGAACGGGGTGGTCGACATCGGGGTCTTGAGAACGGGAATGCCCCGACGGGCGGCCCCCTCGATCAGTTCGACCGGCAGGTCGAGGTCCTTCGCCACCACGATGCACGGCACCTGGAACTGCAAGAGCCGGTTGATGGCCTCATACCTGGCCGGTGGCGTGAGGCTCTCGAGGAGGGCCACTTCCGTCTGCCCGATGACCTGGATTCGCTCGACCAGGAAGTTCTCGACGAAACCGGCCATGGCCAGGCCCGGTCGATTGATGTCGCTGACGGTGATCGGCACGGGTGAATCAATCGACTCCGTGAGGAGCGTCAACTCCATGTCCTTTTGTTCGGCGAGCCGGGAGACCGGAATTTCCTTTACCGAATCGGTTCCCCCGTCATGCGTGGCCACGAATCAACTCTCTTCCTCGAACTCCACCACGCCCGACTCGGCCTCTGCCACCTCGTCGGCCATGGCCTCGCCCAGATGAGTTCGTCCCTTCTTGTCCGTCAGTCGATCCTTGTACTTCTTGAGCTGAATCTCGATCTTGGCCGCGGCATCATCGATGGCCGAGCGCATGTCAGCGGCCTCCGCGCTCGCCGCCCAGTCATGTCCCCCGACCCGGAGCGTGATTTCGGCGTGGTTGCGGTGCTTCTCGGTGGACAGCACCAGGCCGATGTCCATGATCTGATCAAAAAACCTCTTGAGCCTCGTGAGTCGCTCCTCGGCAAGGCTCTTCAGGTCGGCCGGCAATTCATAGTGACGGGTGGTGATCTGTAGTCTCATTGTGCCTTACCTCAGATGAGCGTCAATGACGCTTGCGAAACCGGGCGTTCGGAATGTTCAACTGTTCACGATACTTGGCCACCGTGCGCCGGGCGATGTCGAGACCCTGCGCCCGGAGCATGTCCATCAGCTTCTGGTCGGATACCGGGTCGTGCTTGTCCTCTCCCTCGATCATCCGGGCAATGATGGCCTTTGCACTCTTGGCCGAAATTTCATCGCCTCCCTGCGTGTCGAGTCCGCTCGAAAAAAAGTACTTGAGTTCGAACACGCCGCGCGGAGTCTGAACGTATTTGCCGCTGGTCACACGGCTGACCGTCGATTCGTGCATGCCGATTTTGCTGGCAATGTCCTGGAGCGTCAGGGGCTTCAAGTGGAAGACCCCGCTGTCAAAGAAATCACGCTGCTCCACGACGATGGCCCGCATGACCTTGACCATCGTCTTCCGCCGCTGCTCGATCGTCTGGATCAGCCAGCGCGCGGAGTTCAGCTTGGTAACCACGTATTCGCGCGTCGCGCCGTTGGCGGCCGCTCCATCCTTCAGCACATGCTCGTAAGCCGAGCTGATGCGAAGCCGCGGCACGTTGCGATCGTTGAGCGTGACGACGTAGTCCTCCCCCACCCGCTCGACGATGAGATCCGGGTAGACGTACTGCGCGTCGGCGCCGGAAACCTGGTTGCCCGGAACCGGGGAGAGCGTACCGATCAGGTCGAGCGCGGTCTGCACCTCCTCCACCGGCACCTTGAGCGCCCGGGCGATGTCGATCTGCCGGCGTCGAACCAGGTCTTCGAAGTGCGTGTCGACAATGCGCCAGGCGAGGCTCCCCTCGTGACCCCGCGCGCGGAGCTGCAAAAGCAGGCACTCGCGCAGGTCACGGGCACCGATGCCCGGTGGATCGAGCGTCTGAACGGCCGAAAGAACCTCCGCGACCAGGGTGACAGGCTGATCGAGTTCGGCCGCCACTTCTTCGATGGTCATGGTGAGATAGCCCCGCTCATCGATGGAACCGATGAGGTAGTCGCCGATCGCCTCGGCGTCTTCGCCAAGGCCACGGTAGCGGAGCTGCTCGGCCAGATGCTCGTCCAGCGAGGGGCGCGAGACCGGAACCCGTTCGACGAATTCCTCGTGCCGTTCTTCCGACCGGGTCGTGGAGGAGTCCGACCCCTGCTGCATGAACTCGGTCCAGTCGACTTCCTCATTCGACTCGGGCGCTTCCTGGGGCTCGGCCTCGTCACGTTCGAGGCGGTTCTCCTCGCCGAAATCATCGGCGGAGGTTTCCTTTTCCGGTTCCTCGGTCAGCTCGTCGACTTCCTCGAGGAGTGGATTCGAGATCATCTCCATCTTCAACATCTGCTGCAGCTCCAGTGTCGGCGCCTGCAACAGTTTCAGCGCCTGCTGGAGCTTCGGCGTCATGACGAGCTTCTGCGTCTGCGTCAGACGCAGGCCCTGCCTCATCTCCATTACGGCGTCCTTTCGCGAGGTGCCATCGACCGGTGAATCACAGTTGAAACTTCTCTCCGAGATAGAGGCGCCTGGCCTCGGGATCCGCCGCCAGTTGGCTGGCCGTTCCCGAGAGCTTGATGCGCCCCTGGAACATAATGAACGCGTGGTCGGTGGAGGACAAGGTCTCGCGCACGTTATGATCGGTGATCAGAATCCCCAGTCCCTTCGCCTTGAGTCGCAGCACGATCTCCTGGATCTCGGCAACCGCGATCGGATCGATGCCAACGAACGGTTCGTCGAGCAGGAGGAATCGCGGGTACGAGGCCAGCGCGCGCGTGATCTCCAGGCGCCGCCGTTCACCACCCGACAGGTTCCAAGCTTTGCGATCGGCGAGCTTCCCCAAATCGAGCTCGGCCAGCAACTCCTCCAGGCGGGCACGTCGCTCCACTTTTGTCATCGGCATCGTTTCGAGGATGGCCTCGATATTCTCCTTCACCGACAGTTTTCGAAAGACGGAGGGCTCCTGCGGCAGATAGCCGACGCCGAGCCGGGCTCTGCGGTACATCGGCATGCGCGTCAGGTCGGCCTGGCCCAGTCGGATGCTCCCCGATGTTGGCGCCAGGAGGCCCACGATCATGTAGAAAGTCGTCGTCTTGCCGGCACCGTTCGGACCCAGAAGCCCCACAACCTGCCCGGGGCTCACCGTGAGGCTGACGCCGTCGACCACCCGGGTCTTGCCGTAGTAGCGGACCAGGTCGATGGCCGAGAGAACGTCCGTGGACGCAAGGGCGGAGCGCCCGGCGCGATCAGTCATGGGGACGGTCACGGGCATCGATTCGCACCTGCTGTGTCGTGTAGTCAGTGAGATCGGGATTGCTCTCGAAGCCCACCCCGGTCATCACGCCGTCCGGCCGGGCCAGGCGGAACGGCAGATCGGTCTTCACGCGGTTTTGCACGCTGCTCCAGTCGAGCCGTTCGGTGGTCAGCGTATCGCCCTGTGCCGTGACGACGAGGACGTGACCCCGGGCCGTCATGTCGTTATTGCTGCGCTGGACGACGCCCTCGTCAGCCGTCAGGACCGATGTGATCTGCCCGGTCGAGTTGTAGAAATCGACATGCACCCGGGTGGCAATGGTCTGATCGGGCTGGCGAAAGGTCTCCGAGGAATCGGCCTTGAGAACCCAGCGCAGCTGTCCGTCGAAAGTTTCCCGAAGCGTGACGCCGGCAAGCATGGAACTCGACTCCTCGTTGGCGGGAGCGCCACCCGGGGGCTTTGACTCGCTGCATCCCGTCGCGAACAGGGCCGCACCGGCAAGGAGAGATGAAAGCGTGAGCAGAGCTGGAAGTGACAGGCCAGGTTGGACGGCGGCGCTGGAGGTTTTCGCCCCGCAGAGCCGCACCGGCCGGCCCCATCGGGGATGCATCCAGGCCCAGGAGGCCGGGTCCCGGCGGATCATCTGCTCCAGCGCCGCAACGGCCTCCCCCAGCAGACGGTCGACGGACAAAGGTCCCGCCCCGACGGGAAGAATGGCCGGGCCGATCGTGATTCGATGCCCGCCGTCCTCGCGCCGGCCGATGGTCACCGGCACCAGGGTCGCCCCGGTGGCGATGGCCAGCCGGGCTGGCCCCGTGGCAAATCGTGACGGGCGGCCGAAGAAGTCGAACCATCGCCCCCCGTTTCGAACACGGTGATCGATCAGAAGCCCGAGGACGCCGCCATCCGCGAGGATCCGGTGCGCCCTGCGGGCGGCAGCCAGGCCACCGACCTTGATGGTTTGCGTACCGATTGCTGCGCGATGCGCATCCAGCCACTGATCGAGCCGGGCTTCACGAATCGGCCGGGCAAGCCCAATGACCGACACGCCTCGATCGGAGAGCGCGGGTGCGATGAGCTCCCATGCCCCCTGGTGACCCCCGATCAGGATGACGCCATGCCCCGCCGCCAGGGCGGCGGTCAGATGATCAAGACCGGCCACGTCAAGACGGCGCCGCCGTTCTTCCGGACTCCAACGCGGAAGGGCCGCCACGTCGAAGATGTTCTCTCCGAGGCGTTCGAACACCGCACGGGCCAGAACCCCCTGTTCCACTTCGGACAGTTCCGGCCAGGCGTGCGCGAGGTTGTCTCGGGCGATCCATCGATCCCTCCGGACCAGCCGAAATCCGAGCGATCCAAGGCGGCGCCCGATTCGCAGTCCAATCGGGCGGGGGCACCGAGCCAGTGATTCCATGAGGAATCGACCGGCATGGCAGCGAATCATCCGACCCAGATCGGTGGTCGATTGTGCCGTCATCGCTGCTCCCGGGAAATTGTCTCGTGATTTGTCATCATATAAGTAAGTATCCGACCTTGGGGGGTCCGGTCAAGCAACTAATATGCCATTTCGATATCAGGCTGGCTTCAGACAATCATGCAGGTGCACGATTCCGGCCGCGCGGTCGACATCATCAATCACCACCAGTGAGGTCACAAATCCCTGAGCCGGGTCCTCCATGACCCGAACCGCCTCGGCCACGGGTGCCTCCCGATTGATCGTGCGCGGACGATTGCTCATGAACAAAGACACCGGCTGGTCCAGCGCCGCGGCGCCCATGTCGGACAGAAAGATCCGTTTCAGGTCGCCGTCGGTGAGGATGCCGGCCAGGCGGCCACAGGCCCCGGTGACCGTCGTCACACCGAGCTTCTTTCCCAGGATCTCGACCAGGGCTTCCCGGAGCGTGGCCGTCTGGGGCACCGCCGGCAATGCCTCGCCGGAGTGCATGATCTCTGCCACCGTCAATCCGGCCTGGCGGCCGATCAGGCCGCCGGTGTGAATGAATGCCAGGCTTCGCGCATCGAAGCCGCGCCGGTGCATGAGGGCCACGGCGAGCGCGTCGCCAAGGGTCATTGCCGCCGTCGTCGAAGCCGTGGGAATCAGATCCTCCGGTCCGGCGTCGCGGACCCGTCCAAGCGGCAGCGTAATCCGGGCCGCCCGGGCCAACGGTGAATCGAGATCAGCCACCAGGGCCACCACGGGCACGCCAAGGCGCGCCAGCAGCGGCAACAATTGCGTCAACTCCGCTGTCCGGCCACTCTTCGAGAAGGCCAGCACCACATCATCCTTCGTCACGACTCCGAGATCACCGTGGAGCGCGTCGGAAGTGTGCAGGAACAGGGCCGGCGTGCCGGTCGAGCTCAACGTGGCCGCAATCTTGGCGCCGACAAGACCCGACTTTCCGATGCCGGTCACGACGATGCGTCCCCGCGCCTTGTCGAGCAGCTCGACCGCGGCCAGGAATCGTTCGTCGAGTGCGTCGGAGAGGCCGATGATGGCATCACGCCCGGCCTCGATGACCTGACGGGCGGCGGCCAGAAGTGCCTCGCGATCATCGCTCATGGGCAGCGTTCGCCCGTCACCGCGCGCCCGCGTCCTTCCGGATCACGAAATCGCTGGTCGAAAGAAACTGCGACAGCGTTTCCTCCCAGCGCCCTTCCCGCCGGAGCAGCCACTCGACCGCCTCTCGAACCGCTCCGTAACCGCCATTCCGGATAGTGACGTAGTGAGCCACCTCCCGAACCTCGGCGACCGCGTCGCCCACGGCGATGGCCAGGCCGCACGCTTTCATCCCCGAGAAGTCTTGTAAGTCGTCGCCGACGAAAGCGGCGTCGGCGGTGGTGCACCCCAGTTCGGCGCAGACGCGTGCCACGTGCTCATGCTTCCTGGCCGCTCCGAGAATGGCCCGGGCACCGAGCTCCCTGGCCCGCCGTTCGGCCGCGGCATTTTCCCGGGCTGACAGGAAAACGACCTCGATGTCGGCCAGCATCGCAAGCCGGATGCCGACCCCGTCATGGGCATGGAATCGGCGCAGGTCGTCCCGTTCGCCAAGAATGATGCCGCCATCGGTGAGCGTGCCGTCGACATCCAGGAACAGGACGCGGGTCACAGCCAGGTTTCCCCGACCAGCAGGGCCTCGCGGACCCGGACCAGTGATTCGAGTATCTGGCCGGCCTCGGCCAGCGGAAGCATGGTGGCCGCGTCCGACAGCGCGTTGGCCGGATCGGGATGCGTTTCGAGAAAGACGGCATCGGCGCCGGCAGCCACCGCGGCGCGGGCCAGCGGCAGGGCGAACTCGCGGCGCCCGCCGGTCACCCGTCCACCCGGCTGCTGAAGACTGTGCGTGACATCGAAAACGGTCGGCCAGCCGGTCGCGGCCATGATGGCAAAGCTCCGCATGTCGACGACCAGATCGCCATAGCCGAACGTGGTGCCACGCTCGGTCAGAAGGACGCCGCCGGCTCCGGCTGCCGAGGCCTTTTCCGCGGCCTGCTCCATGTCCCCCGGAGCCAGAAACTGCCCCTTCTTGATGTTCACGACCTTGCCGGTCCGGGCCGCCGCCTCGATCAGGGCCGTTTGCCGGCTCAAAAAGGCCGGAATCTGCAGAACATCGACCACGGCGCCGGCCGTGCCCGCCTCCCCCGGATCGTGCACGTCCGTCAGGACGGGAACGCCGAACTCACAGCGTATGGCCGCCAGCATGTCGAGTCCCGCGTTGAGCCCCGGGCCGCGGTAGGACTCGACCGCCGACCGATTGGCCTTGGCATACGAGGCCTTGAAAACAAACGGCACATTGAGCCGGGCGCACACATCGCGCATCTCGCCAGCCACTCGCCGTGTGATCTCCAAGGATTCCAGGACGCACGGGCCGGCGATTACGGCCAGGCGCTTACCGCCGAACAGCGCCGAATGATTCTCGGTGCCGACCCTGACCAGCCGCCGGTCCGCGGAGGGCTTGATCAGGCCGGACGCTCGGCCGGGCGCTTGACGCCCTGGATGACCTGACCCGCGTGGACAATCGCCGCCTTGATGAACCCGGCAAATAGCGGGTGGGGCCGGTTCGGCCTTGACTTGAGCTCGGGATGAAACTGCACGCCCACGAACCAGGGATGCTCATCCAGCTCGAAGATCTCGACCAGGTTCAGGCCGCGGTGCACTCCCGCCACGCGAAAGCCGGCCCGCTCGAACATCTCGCGATAGGCATTGTTGAATTCGTAGCGATGGCGGTGGCGCTCGTGCACCAGTTCGGAGCCGTACGCCGCGTGGGTCCTGGTATCGGTGGGGACGAAACACTCGAAGGAACCAAGGCGCATCGTGCCCCCCTTCTGGGTCTTGGTGGCCTGATCGGCCATGAGGTCGATGACCGGGTGGGGCGTACTCCGATCGAACTCGCTGGAGTTGGCGTCCTTCAGTCCGCACGCGTGCCGGGCAAACTCGATGGCGGCGCACTGCATGCCCAGGCAGATGCCAAAGAAGGGCGTACCGGTTTCGCGGGCCCAGCGGACAGCGGCCACCTTTCCTTCAACCCCCCGTTCACCGAAGCCTCCGGGGATGAGCACGCCATCGACATCGCCGAGGAGTCGCGCCGCGCCCTGTGCCTCAACATCCTCGGAGTCGACCCACTCGATGTCGACGCGGGTGTTGTTGGCCACGCCGCCGTGGGCCAGCGCTTCGATGATGCTCTTGTAGGCGTCGCGCAGGTTGGTGTACTTGCCGACCACGGCCACGCGCGTCACGCTGGGCGCGTTCTCGATCGTGTCGATGAAACCGCGCCAGAAACCGAGGTCGGGCTCATTCACCTTCACATCCAGCAGTTCGACCACCTGCCGGTCCAGGCCCGCCTCATGCAACATGAGCGGCACGCGGTAGATCGAGGGAACATCAATGGCCTCGATGACCGCCTCCTTCGACACATTGCAGAACAACGCGATCTTCTCGCGCAACTCCGCCGAGAGGCTGACCTCGGAACGGCAGACCAGGATGTCCGGCTGGATGCCGATCTCGCGAAGTTCCCTGACAGAGTGCTGCGTCGGCTTGGTCTTGACCTCGCGCGCGGCCTTGAGGAACGGGACATACGTCAGATGGATGAACAGCGTGTTGCGCCGCTCCTCGAGCCGCATCTGCCGGATGGCTTCGAGAAACGGCAGACCCTCGATGTCGCCCACGGTGCCGCCGATCTCGACGATGGCCACATCGACGCCGTCGGCGTCTCCCACCTCGCGCATCCGGCGCTTGATCTCGTCGGTGACATGCGGAATGACCTGGACGGTTCGCCCGAGGAAATCTCCCTTCCGTTCCTTCTTGATGATCGTGTCGTAAATCTGGCCCGTGGTGATGTTGTTCGAGCGGGTCAGGTTCAGATCGACGAAGCGTTCATAGTGGCCGAGGTCGAGATCGGTTTCAGCGCCGTCGTCGAGAACGAAGACCTCGCCATGCTGAAAGGGGCTCATTGTGCCCGGATCGACGTTGAGATAGGGATCGCACTTCTGGAGCGTCACCTTGAGCCCGCGGGCCTTCAACAGGTGCCCGAGCGATGCCGAAAGAATCCCCTTACCGAGCGAGGAGACCACACCACCGGTCACGAATACGTATTTCGACATGGCGTCTTCTCCCCTTTCGATGGGACGCGATCCGGATTCATCCGGCCTGGCGTTGGCTAATGCCGGCCAACCGATGACGGGCTCGCAACAGATCTGCCGGCGTGTCGACTCCCATCGACTCCGTCGGACGAACAATCACCCGGATCCGAACCCCGCGCTCGACCGCGCGAAGCTGTTCCAGGCTTTCCATCACTTCCAGACGACCGGGCGGCCACCCCACGAACTGCATGAGGAACGCCCGCCGGTAAGCATACAACCCCAGGTGCCGGAGCGAGAGGGCCAGCGCCGCCGATTCCGACGACGATGGCCCAACACCCGGCAACGCCGAGCGGGAGAAGTAGAGCGCCGATCCGTCGTCCGCGAGGACAACGGTGACCGTGGCCGGATCCTCGCGGTCTCCGGGCCTCGCCTTCGTCGCCACGGTGGCCATCTCGAGGGACGGGTCGGCCAGAAGCACGCCCGCCAGATCCCGGATCAACTCCGGTTCGATGAACGGCTCATCTCCCTGAACGTTGATGATGATGTCATCCGGCCGATCGACGGACGAGGCCATTGCCTGAAGTGCCGCGGCGATCCGGTCGCTGCCGGTCGGGCATTCCGGCGGCGTCAGGATCGGTTCCGCGCCGGCCTCCCGCGCCGCCGCCGCGATCCGCTCGTCATCGGTGGCAACGATGACGGCCCCCACCTTGGCCTCAATCGCCCTCCCCACGACATGCGCCACGAGCGGACGCCCCCCGAGATCGGCGAGGGCCTTTCCTGGCAATCGCACGGATGGATAGCGAGACGGGATGATGATCAGGGTGCGGATGGCGGTGACCCCGGAAGCGGAAGGAACCGACAACGAATGTCGGAAAGGCACATTACCGTACGGGGGTGGGA
>JAWXBZ010000092.1:0-11397 GCA_034440375.1 Candidatus Eiseniibacteriota bacterium | reverse complement strand
GGCCGGTCGCTGACCTGTCGAACCGCCGGATGCGGACCCGCATGTCCGGTGGTGTGGGAGGGGAGTAGCGGGACGAAACCCGCTACCCCCTATCCCGATCAGATGGTTCTTCGCGACGTTCGGCGGCGCGTCAGGCGGCGCGGGGGCGCAACTGGATGCAACTCACCTCGGGCGGGCACTTGTAGCGCCAGGGGAGGGTGACGACGCCGAGGCCGCGCGTGATGTAGAGGTGCGTGCGGCCCCCTTCGCCGTGGCGTGAGTGGCCGTGGTCGTGGCTGTCGTGCATGAAGTCGCGGGCCAGGTGACGAAATATGGGGAGGCGAACCTGCATTCCGTGGGTGTGGCCCGAGAGAACGAGGTCGTAGCCCATGTCGGCGGCTTCGTCGATGATCTGGGGGCAGTGGGACAGGAGGATCGACAGCATGCCGCTGGTTCGATCGCGGCTTGCCAGCGGGAGGTCGGCCTCTCCCTCCTTCCAGTCGTCGACTCCGGCCAGATGGAAGCGGGTGCCGTCGATCTCGATGTCGGTGCCTTCGTTTCGGAGCATCCGGATGCCGATTCCCTCGAGCATGGCGGCCACCGTGGCTCCGTCGCCCCAGAAGTCGTGGTTCCCGAGGACTGCCCAAACGCCGCCCCGCGCCGCGAGGCACGAAAGCGCCGGAAGCGCCGGCTCAAGTTCCGCAGGCTCGCGGTTCACAAAATCCCCGGTCAGGACGATCAGGTCAGGCTGCATGGCGGTGACACGGTCCATGACGCCGAACAGGTCGGCGCCATCGACGTAGGGACCCGAGTGAATGTCGGAGATCTGCACCAGGTTGATTCCGCCTGGAGCGATGCGTTCGGGATTGATGTCGAGGACAACTTCGCTGAAATCGACCTTCATCTCCCGGAACCAGCGCCCGTAACGCCGGCGCCCTCCGGGGATTCGCATGCGCGAGGAAACCTGGCGGCCGTGCAGGTCCATCGCGCGTCGAAGAATTTTCGTTGGTGACATGCTGTCGGGTGTCTTTCTCCGGCCGCGAGGTTTGTTCTAGCCGGCTGTCTGGGCCTTGACGACATCGGTTCCGGCCTTGAGCTGGTCAATGCGCGCCTTGACGGCCAGCTGAGCCTTCTGTGAGCGGAGTACCCGTTCGAGGTCCGGTTTGACCTCCTCGATGCTGAGGGGCTTCCCCTTCTCAATGACTTTGATGATGTGGAACCCGTACGAGGTCTCCACTAAATTGCTGATCTGCCCGGCATCCATCGCAAACGCCGCTGCCTCGAATTCCGGCACCATCTGGCCCCGGTTGAACCACTGCATATCGCCGCCTCCAGGTCCACTCTGCGGGTCCTCTGAGTATTTTCGGGCGAGTTCGGCGAAATCTTCGCCTTTCTTTGCCTGCGCCAGCACAACCTCGGCCTTTTTCTGGATGACGGCCTTCTGCTCGGACGGCGCTCCCTGGGGCACAAGGAAGAGGATGTGGCTGGTGTGGATCCTGTTGTCGCCGGCGAACATGGCCGGATTCTGGTCGTAATAGGCCTGGACATCAGCCTGGGACACGGGGATGGAGTCGATGACCGTCTTGTTGAAATACTGGGTGATCGTCATGTCGTCGCTCAAGTTCTTGCGGAGAGTGGCTTCGGTCATCCCGTCGGGAAGCGAATCGCCGATACCGTAGGTTGTCTTGACCTGGGCAATTCGCTGGTCGAGTTCGGCCGGTGTGGGGCCGACGCCCGCGGCCAGCGCGGCATTCAGGACGACCTGGCGCTCGATCAGCCGGTCGAGGGCAAAATTCCGCCGCTGTTCGTCCGGCGTGGCGCCGGGCGTTGTAGAATCCGGCTGAAACCCCTGCTGCATCATGACCAGCATCATCTGGTCGAGGTCCTTGGTCGGGATTTCAGTGCCGTCGACCCTGGCGGCCACCCCGGCGGGCAGTTTGCCTACCTTTTCGCTCCCTTTTGCGGCCGAGTTGTTCGACTTGGAACAACCGACCAGCAGGGTAATGGTCAGGGACAGTGCGAGGGCGTTCCGGAACGAAGCCGAATGGCCGGGCTTCGACAGTTTGCAGATCATCGGAAATTGGTCTCCTTTCGGGGCAGACGCGCCACCGTCAGGGGGCGCGGGCTCACCGAACACAGAAAAAAAGCCGGACCACGATCGCGGCCAGCTCGGGAAGCTAAAGAGGCTATCACAGGGGTGACCACGCGCCAAGCAAACCCAGAGATCATTGGAGCGTCCGGCTTCCGGGCGCTCGAATCGGCCTTCGTTGACGATTTCTCCCGCTTCCGGGCCAGGGATCCATGGGCCCGTCTCCTCGTGCTCGTTCCCAGTCGCACCATCCTGGCTCATCTCCGCGAGTCGGTCGTCCGGGCGGGCATCGGCGGCTTTCAGCTCGAGTGCCAGCTGGCGACCGGTCTTGCCGATGCCATCCTGTCCGAGTCCGACACCGTGCCGGCTCCGGCCGAGGATGTTGCCGCCTTCCTGGTTCGACATCTGGCCGTGCGGCTGGCCGACTCGGCCGACTCCCGCTTTCGTGCGGTGGCCCGTCGGGGCGGGTTTCACGAGTCGCTCCTGGCTACCTTTCGGGACCTGGATGAGTCCGGGCCCAACCTTGCGGCACTCCAGGAACTGGCCAGGACGGCGAATCCAAAATTAGCTGAGACGCTCCGGCTCTATCTTGGGTGGCGTCAGCAACTCGAGGCACTGGGCCTGGCGACGGTGGGGCAGCGACTGGCGTTGGCAGCGGATGCCGCCGGGAGCTTCCGGATTGGGCAGCCCGTCTGGACCTACGGCTTTTACGACCTGACGGGAAACCAGCGTCGGCTGATCGAGGCCCTGTCCCGGGACCGACAAATGCGAATCTATCTGCCACTTGTCGGGGGGATGGGGGCCGAATATGCCCGCCCGACCCGGGAGTGGTTCGCGGCTCTGGCTCCGATCGAGGAGCGGCCCGCTGCGCTGGACGAGCCGGGTTGTACTCGTTGGTTCAACGCGGCGGGTGAGCGTCGGGAGGTAACGGAGGTGGCCCGTCGGGTCCGCCGGCTGATCGAAGCGGGAGTTCGTCCCGGGCGGATCGGCGTGATATATCGCCACAAGGAGCGGTTCCGCGGACACGTTCGAGAGGTTTTTGGTCGGGCCGGACTGGCGCTGGCTTCGAACGAGGGCGAGCCGTTGCGGCAGGGCCGGGTCGGACGGGGCCTCCGGCTGTTCCTCGAGATGGCCGGTCGCGGCACCCTGCGCTCGGACGTGATCGATTTCCTCGACCTGGCGCTGGCCGAGACGGAGCCGATGTCCGTGGCCGCCTTTGACACGCTGAGCAAGACTTCGGGCGTCACCCGCGGTGAGGCTTCCTGGCGACGGGGGCTCGAACGGGCGCTTCGCCGTGATGCCGATGCGGCGGCGACCGTGGCGACCCTGGCTCCGCATCTCGACCGACTCTTTGGCTTGCTCCGGGAATTTGCGGGGAGCAAGACTTTCAAGGCCATGGCCGATCGGTTGGTCGGAGTCGTCGATCAGTGGTTCGCCGCTGATCCCTCGGCCGGCGCGGTCCGTACCGAGGTCCTGGCCCTCGACACCCTCGATCGAGCCGGCGAACCGGCCGACGCGGCGGCGTTCGAATGGCTGCTCGATCGCCGACTTCAGGCGGCCGCGCGTGTTGTCGCCCACGATCGCGAAGGAATCGTGACCGGCGATCTCGTGTCGCTGCGCGGCCTCGATTTCGATCATCTCTTCCTTTCCGGCGTGACGGAGCGAAGCTTTCCGGGACCGGTTGTTCAAGATCCGATCCTGCTCGACGCCGAACGCCGTCGCCTTTCGGGATGCGTCGCCTGGTTGCCGTTGAAAAGGAGCGGTGTCGACGAGGAAAAACTGTTCTTCGAGTTGATGTGGGAGTCGGCGCAGGATCGAACCCTGTCGTGGAGTCGTCTCGATCCGGCCAAGGGACGTCCGTCGATCGCCTCGTCGTTCCTGTTGGAGGCGGCGGCCCGTGAGCTGGGGCATCCGGTCGGATTCAGGGAACTGGATGGGACCGGAATCCGAATTCCGCTGGACCATTTGACACAAGCGCGCGAGGCCGGCCGCAGGCACCCGGACACCCTCCTGCCGCCGGCAGGGGCCTCGGGGCATCTGCTGGAGGATGCCCTCGACGATCGTGAATTCGACCAGATGCTGGTCATGGCGGCGCTGGGCGCCGGACGGCCCGAACGGGTGGCATTCCTGCGGGCCGATCCGGCATTCGATCGATGCCTGGAAGCGGCCGGAGATCGCTGGCGCCCCGTCTTCACGTCGCGGGACGGCGCCCTCGCCGACCCGATGGCCCTCGAGATTCTGGCCCGCCGCTGGGGGGCGGACCACGTCTGGTCGGCCACGGAGTTGGAGACCTGCGCGACGTGTCCGATGCGTTTCCTGCTTGAGAGGGGACTCGGCCTCAAAGAGGAGCCCAATCCGGAGGATGCCGAGCAACTGACTCACCTGGACAGGGGCCTCCTGCTGCACGCCATCCTGCAGGAGTTTCTCACCCGGTTTGGCGAGGAATTGACGGTGGCGCGCGGGGCGACGGGCCGAGGTCAGCTGGCCGCGAAGGAGATGCTCGCACGGGGGCTCTCGGTGATCGTCGATCGGCGACTCGCTGAATTTGGTGAATCGGGCCTCACCGGGCATCCGCTCCTCTGGAGCATCGAGTCGGAGCGGATTCGCCTCGACCTCGCGGAGTGGCTCGATTTTGAACTCACCCGGATGGACGCGCTGGTGCCGCACTCGTTTGAACTTCGATTCGGACGGCCACCCCGGCGTGGTCGTAGCGAGGATGCCGGTTCCGATCCCAAGCCGGCGCGCGTCGAGCTGGGCGGCGGGCGGGTCGAACGCCTCGGCGGCTACATCGATCGGGTCGACGTGAGTGCCGACGGTCGCGTCGCGCGGATCGTCGACTATAAATCGGGCCGGGTGACCGGGACGCCGAAACATCCGCTCGACGGCGGGAGGCGCCTGCAACTGGCGACCTATCGATTGGGACTGGCCGCGCGCGCCGGAGCCCCGACCCGGATCGACGCCGAATATCTCTTCCTCGCCGGTGGCACGGCGCTCGAGGTCCTGAGCGACGAAACGGCGCGGGGCGAGGCGGCGTGGTTCGCCGCCATCATTCGGATCCTGGCCGATACCATCCGTTCGGGTTTCCTGCCGGCCTGGCCGGAGCGCGAGGGGGTCGGTCGCTGCGCCTGCCCCTACCCGTCCGTCTGCGGTGTCAATCGCGAGGATCTGTTCGAACGCAAGCGGGACGACCCGCGGTTTGCCGGATTGGCCGGCCTCGACGAGGCTTCGGGCGTTGAGGTGGCGGAATGAGCCGGCGGCCATCCGATCACGCCGTGCGACAAACGATCGTGACCGACCTCAATCGTTCGTGCTTCGTCGAGGCCAGTGCCGGGACCGGCAAGACGCGCCTGATGGTCGAGCGAATCCTGGAAATTGTCGAAACGGGTACGGCCGAAATTGACCAGATCGCGGCGATCACCTTTACCGAAAAAGCCGCCGGCGAATTGCGGGTCCGGATTCGGGACGTGATCGGTGAGCGGATTGATACAGGCCTCGGTCCCGACGGCGAGCCGCTCGATCCCGCGCGTCTCGCCCGGCTCGAGACCGCCCGCGGGCGGCTCGATCGGGCCACCGTGTCGACCATTCACGCCTTCTGCACCCAGATACTGAAGGAAAGGCCGATTGAAGCCGGCGTGACACCGGGTTTCAGCGTGGCCGACGAGGTGCAGGCCCGGATTCTCTTCGACGAGGCGTTCGACGAGTGGATCACGAAGGAACTGGCCGATCTGGAATCTCCCCTCCGGCCGGCCCTCGAGGCAGGCGTGCGCCCCGTTCACCTGGCGGAACTGGCTGGCGAGATGCTGGGCCACCGTGATCTGTTGACGGATCTGGACGCCCTCCTGCCGGCCCCATCCCTTGATCCCGAGGCCGCCTGGGGAGCATTCTCGACCGCGGCAGCGAGCCTTCACGCGGACCTCGATCGCCTCCTCGATGATTGTCGCAAGCCGGCGGGGGACCGGGCCTGGCATGCCATGAGCGCGGCACGAAATCGGGTGGAGCGCCTGGCCGGCCAGGCAGCACCGGGATCAACGATTCCACGTCATCGCCTCCTTGGCGATCCGGATCTGCCAAAACTGGGGAGAAGTGGGAACAAGGGTGATTGGGTCGGGGAGAGTCTGGCCGAACTCCGTGGCCTGGTCGCCGATCTTCTGGCGACGCATGCCGCGTGGGCCGAGGCGTATCGAGCCGCAATGACCGTGCTGTCGGTGCGTCACCTCGATGGAGCGCTCAGGGCCTACGAGAAGAAGAAGGCGGAGAGGAGTCAACTCGATTTCGAGGACCTCCTGCTTCGGACACGCGATCTGCTGCGTACCGATTCCGACGTGCAGCGCGATCTGGCCGCCACCTGGCCCCTGATTCTCGTGGATGAATTTCAGGACACCGATCCGGTTCAGGTCGAAATCATCACCCGGCTCGCCGAGGATGCGGACGTTGAAGGCGTGGGCGGTTCTCCCGTTCCGGGTTTGGGTCGCCTCTTCGTGGTCGGTGATCCCAAGCAGTCGATCTATCGATTCCGGCGCGCTGATATTCAGATGTACTCCCGAACAGTGAGCAAGCTTTCGCTTGCCGGAGGTGCGCGTCATGTCATTACCGAAAATTTCCGGACGCGCCCGTCGATTACGACCTGGGTGAACCGGCTGTTCGAGCGCCTTATGCCGCCCGATGCGGCCGGTACCCATCAGCCCGCCTACTCTCCCCTGACCCCTTTTCGTGACGAGCCGGCCGGAATGGCGGGGGGGGTCCTCCGTCTCGATGTCGACGGCATCGGCCCGACCCTGCCCGGCGGCAAGCCGAAGAACAGGGGCGCCGACGCGCGGCGACGGCTCGAGGCGCAGGCGGTAGCGGCACTTCTGATGCGCGGCCTGACGGAAGGGGGTTGGCGCGTCGTTGACCGGGAAGCGGGGGGGGACTCCCGGCCGGCTCGATGGGATGACGTGGCCATCCTCTTTCGGACGTTTTCGCCGCTCGAGGCCTACGAAGCGGCCTTTCGCGCCGCCGACATTCCATTCCGGGTGGAAGGGGGGCGCTATTACTTCAAGCGTGTGGAGGTGCAGGCACTTCTGGCTACGCTGCGGGCCATCGACAACCCCGGCGATCGGGTGGCGATGGTCGCGTCGCTGCGATCGCCGCTTTTCGGATTTACGGACGATGAGCTGCTGATCGGCGCGGAGGCCGGCCTTTTTGACCCGGGGTCCGTTCGGAGTACGGCACCGGCGGGCCTGCTGGCGGCGGTGCAACAGATACGCGCATGGCATGGCCGCCGGCATTCGGATGGGCCGACAAGAATCGTCGAGGCCGTGCTGGGCACCACAAAGGCGGTCGAACTGTTCGCCCTGATGCCGCTCGGCGAGCAGCGCGTGGCCAATCTGCAGAAGATCGTGGATGAGGCCAGGACATTCGAATCCCACGCCGGCGGTTTCCGCCGCTTCATTCGCTATCTGTCCGAGCGCGAGGCGACGCTCGAGAAGGAGCGTGACTCGCCCGGGGTCGAAGACGATGCCGAGGGTTCGGTGACCATGCAGTCGATGCATGGATCCAAGGGACTCGAATATCCAATCGTGGTGCTGGTGGACCTCGACGGGAAGTTGTCCCACTCGATGGCGAAATCGCTGATGAGCCGGGACGCCGATGGAAGGCCGCGGCTTGGATTCCGGCTCGGCGGCCTCAAGGGTCACTTGGGTGCGACGCCCGGCTGGAAGGGCCTCGAGACCGATGAGAAGCTTCACTCGGAGGCCGAGCTGCGCCGGCTCTTCTACGTGGCCACGACACGGGCCCGTGATCTCCTGGTGCTTCCCATCGTGGCCCTGACCGGCAAGTCGGCTGGATTGCGCGAACTGCTGACGGCTGCCGATCTGGACGACTTGCCCGCAGTGGGGCCAGCACTCGAAGGTTCGCCGCCCGAGGAGCCGCTTTTCCGGCGGGGCTGGCGGTTACCCGCGCCAACGGATCTCGAAGCCCTGTCGAACGGCGCCCTTGTGGCACGAGTGCGCGCCGGGCAGGCATTGCGGCGGCAGGCCCTGGAAGCCACCTGGCCACGGGCGACACGGCGCGTCAATCCCTCAATCATATCCGGCCGGACCGTGGCGATCGATTCGTCCATTGCCGTCGGCGCCGGGCTCGACGGCCGCCCCGTCGGTCGGGCTGTGCACGTCGCACTGGAACGCGTGGCGGTCGATGGCGCCGATCGGGAACGCCAGGTGGCCTGTGCGATCAAGGCCGAGGGAATTCTCGATTTGGAGGACGCACTGCGCGTCGCGAGGCTGGTCGACGTCGCGTTGTCTGTTCCCGTGTGGGCCCGGGCGGGGCGCGCCGCCCGACTGATTCGCGAGGTGCCGCTCCTCGCCGGATTCGATTCTTCCGCCCCGGGGGGATCCCCGGTCCGAATCGACGGCATTTGTGATCTCCTGTTCGAGGAGGAGAATCGCCTGGTGCTGGTCGACTGGAAGACCGATCGCCGCGAGGCATCCGGCTGGGAGGGGGCCGCGCGGCATCACCGGCCGCAGCTGCTGGCTTATCTCCTGGCGATCGAGGCGGCGGTGCCACTGCCGGTGGTCGAACTCAACCTGGTCTTTCTCGAGGAAGGGGTCACCCTGACGATCCGGGTCGATGACGCACTGCGGGAGGAGGCCCTTCTCATGCACCTCAGCGGATGAGGCGCGTCAGCGCAGGATGATGACCTTGCGTTTTTCGACGGTCCGGTCGGTAGCCAGGTGATACCAGTAACTGCCGGCCGTCCGACGCGCGCCGTCGTCGCCGGTACCGTCCCACCAGAGATTCGTGCGCCCCACGGGCAGCGGGCCATCGTGAAGGCGGCGGACCAGTCGGCCGGCGGCGTCAACGATGGTCACCGTGACGAAGGCGCCCTCGGGCAGAACTACCGGAACCGTGATACCGGCAACGGAGGGGTTCGGGAAGCCATTTCCGAGAAGCGGACGAACGCCCGACCCGACCACGACCGACCAGGGGCCGAAGGTATCTTCGAGGCCATTCCGGCTGATCGCCGCCAGCCGGTACTCCCGGATACCGCTCACGGCAAGGTCTTGGTCGATGTCCACGAATCGATAGACTCCCGACGATGCAAAGAGGATTGATGCCGTGCGGCGTGACCAGGCCGTGCCGGGGGAGCGCCGTTCGACGTGGAAGCCGAGAATCGAGCCATCATCCTCAACCGCCCACGAGAGCTCGACCCGATCGCCGGCCGGTATCAGCGTCACTCCGAGCAACCGGACCGGCACGAGCGTACCCGGAAAGAACTGAAGCGAGACGAAGCCGGTCTCGTCGCCGGATATCTGGTTGGCGCGCGGCGCCCCACCCAGGACATCGGCGTGGCCATCGCCGTTATAGTCGGTGAAATCAACGGCCGTCCCGAATTCGTCGGCCGCCGCGAAACCGGGCAGGAGTCGCGGCCCGAGGTACACGGCGCGACTCCCGGTATCGATGGGGTTTGCGCCCAGCCAGAGATTGATCTCGCCCGCCTGATTGCCGCCATCGTCCGAGAGGGGCGCGCCGCCCAGGAGGTCGGAACGCCCGTCCAGATTCCAATCGCCGCCGATCGACACGCTCGTCCCCATTTCGTCGCCGGACTCACGGCCGCCCACAATGGCGTCGAACTGCGTATTCATCGGGCTGCCGCCCCTGAAGACATAGATGGCACCGTTCTGGGTCTGGCTGGCGTCCTGTTTCGGCGCGCCGACGGCCACGTCGTCAAAGCCGTCATTGTCGAGGTCGCCGCCGCCGGCCACC
This sequence comes from Candidatus Eiseniibacteriota bacterium, assembly GCA_034440375.1. GTDB lineage: Bacteria > Eisenbacteria > RBG-16-71-46 > JABDJR01 > JAWXBZ01 > JAWXBZ01. The sequence goes on along the minus strand of JAWXBZ010000092.1, from coordinate 1,586 downwards.
GCCGCCCCGAAGCGGTCACCACCGAACTCCCCATTCAGCGTCAGGCGGGATGGAGCCGCGCCGTCCCCGCGGCCCAGGATGACATAGGCTCTGCCGGCATTGGCTGCGAACGGTTGAGGGGCACCCACGATCAGGTCGCCGAAGCCGTCGTTGTTGACATCGCCACCACGGCGCACGGCCGCACCAAACCAGTCCTGGGCCTGATCGCCCGTGAGCACAACATCACCGGCTGCCGTCACCGGCGTGGCTCCGAAGTAGATTCGAACCTGGCCACCCTGAAGCCCGACGGCGGGGTTATCCGGACTGCCGACGGCCAGGTCCATCTGCCCGTCGTTATTGAAGTCGAATCCGCCGTCAAGGGCGTAGCCGAAGTGATCGCCACCCTGCTGCCCGCTGAGGATGGGCCCGGTTGTCAGGCTGGTGGTGGAGGGCCCGCCGAAGTAAAGGTAGACGCGCCCCCGCCCGGAACCGTCGGCATCGCTGTCTGGAGCGCCAACGGCCAGATCGTCATAGGCATCGTTGTTAAAACGGCCAATCCCGGCCACGGCCGCACCGAAGTGATCGCCGCCGTTGCCGGCGCCGAGAATGATGTCGGGCGTATCCTTGAAGTTCTTAGCCTGCCCGAAGAAGAGGTAGACCCGCCCGGCCTCGCTGCCGAGGGCGTCCTGCCCCGGGGCGCCGACGGCAAAATCCTCGAAGCCGTCGTTGTTCAGGTCGCCCACCCCGCGTACACCGGCCCCGAATTCATCACCACCCACGCTCCCCGAAACGATTCCCTGGGGGCTGGCCGGGGTTGCGTAAGACGCGAGGGCGGCCAGGATGGCGGACAGGGGGAGGAACGCGCTACGCATGAATCCACCTCGGATTGGGGTTTGAAAGATGTATCAGCGGCCGTGCGAACGATCAGCGGCGATGAGAGCTTGCGGTTTCTCCAGCCACCGGCCCCAGGCCTTTCTTGGCCCAGTCGATCAACTTGGCTGATTCCGAGAACCGGCTCGAATTTGACGGCGCCCCCAGCACGACGGTCGTGAGGCTGGGATTGGCGGCGTCACCGCTGTGCGTGGCCAGGCAGTATCCCGCTGGCCGCGTGAATCCGGTTTTTCCACCGACAACGTCGGTGCGGCTCCGGAGCAGGCGGTTGGTATTGTTCAGGGTTTCGGTGCGCTTGCCGCACCGGAATGAATGCGATTCCGTTCGGAGCAGCGAGCCGATCATCGGGTCCGAGTAAGCGGCGTCGAGGAGGCGGGCCTGATCGCGAGCGGTGGAGACGTTGCCGGCATCGAGTCCGGTCGTCTCGGCATAGTGTGTTCGTTCCATCCCGAGTTCGGTGGCACGCTGGTTCATGCGGGCGACAAATGCGGTTGACGAGAGACCGGTGGCCCGGGCCAGGGTTCGCGTCGCGGCGTTGTCGGAGGAAATCATGGAGCAGTGAAAGAGATCGCCGATGGAGACGCGATTGCCGGCGCGCACACGGCTTCGACCCGCGCCCGTGACATCGGCCACGGTCACGGTGATGGAATCGTTCATCTCCAGTGGCGATTCGATGATGATCAGTGCCGTCATCAACTTGGTGAGGCTGGCCACCG
>JAWXBZ010000091.1:0-3927 GCA_034440375.1 Candidatus Eiseniibacteriota bacterium | reverse complement strand
CGCCGCTCCCGCGATCGTGGAACCTGAACCGGACAGATCAATGTCGCCGGTCGATACCGCGAACGTCGCCACAAGATTGGTCAGCGAGCAAGCCCCGCCTCCCCCGAGCGATCCCGCCGACGCGTTGAACGAACCCGTGCTCAGGATCAGACTTCTTCCCGCGTTGATGATCATCGTTCCGCTCGTCGTAAAGCTCGAATGCTGCGAGACGGTAAGATTGCCGCCTGTTACGTTGATAGTGCCGCTGTTCATGTGTGCCGCCGAAGCCTTGTTGACGACAAGTCCAGTCGAAAGGTTCAACGTGCCCTGATTGTCGAGCGCGGCGGTCAGCGTTCGAGCGGCATTGCCGTCCGCAAGAACCTCGATCACTCCGCCGGATGCATTCGTCAAGGTGCCGGAGGCGACTGTCAATGACGAACTCCAACCAACCAGGCTTGACAGTTCAATCGTGCCTTCGTTGATGAACCCGACAGCCATGGTGGGTGTGGCATCCAAGCCCGGCAACCCCTGGACTCTCAGGAAGCTGCCATTCGATGTGGATAGGGGAATGGAGATGGCCGTGGCTCCATGCAGCCGGAGTTCGCCCGCATTTGCCAGAGTCCCGGTGCCGGTGGTTGTCGATCCGCTCAGGATCACCCGGCCGCGGGCGTCGACCGTTGACGCGCCGTTCAACGTGATCATCCTGCCGGTGGCGCTGAGCGTTTGCGTGCTGGCCCCGCCTGATCGACCCACAACGAGGCCCGTCAGCGTCGGATTGACGTCCAGGGTCACGGTGTACGTACCGTCGAGCGTGATCAGCGCCCGGTCGTTTGCATCAGGCACCGTCCCGGTGCTCCAATTGGCGTCGGTATTCCAGTTTCCACCGGCGGCGTTGATCCAGGAAACGTCGGCCGTGGCGTTGATGCTGAAGTTCCGGACCAGCGTGGCCGTATTCCCCGCCGCATCCCTTGCCTGGATCTGGAAGGCATGGGCCGTTTCGCCGAGACCGTTAAGCGTTATCGAGCGCGTCGTATCGAAGGGCGAGGCCGCACCGGCATCCAGCTTCCAGGAATAGGTCAGGCCCTCCACCGGCGTCGTTTCGTCCACCGCGTGCCAGCTGAAGAACACGCTGGTCGTATCGATGCTGCTCCCCTCGGCCGGACCGACATCCACGGTGATCACCGGCGCCACGGTATCCACGATCCATGTTCGCTCGGCCGGCGTCCCATCCACATTGCCGGCCTCGTCGTGGGCCCGGACCCGAAACGTCTGTGACCCGGACGGGAGGCTGTCCAGCACGACCGTGGTGGCCGCCAACGGTGACGTGAAGGCACCACCGTTGAGGCTCCACGAGTAGGTCAGACCCCCGGGTGCCGATACGCTGTCGATTCCGCTCCAGTTGAAAGTCGCGGAAGACTGGTTTGTGACCGAACCGGCCGTGGGGCCGCTCGCGATGGACGTCTGCGGCTCATAGAAATCGAGCACGTTCAGCCAGGCATCGACCGAGGTACCGCCCGAGCTTGACCGGCTGCGGCCGTCGGCCCAGGCCGTGTAGAACCGGCCGCCGGCCTGCCAGGCGCCGTTGAAGTTGCCCGGATACACCGTGGAGCGGGATAGCCCGGCATAGGCGCCCGACTGGTCCGAGAGGCGCTGTACACCGGCCACGGCGGGCGTCGTCCCGCTGTAGCTGGCCATGAAGACGTCGGTCGGCTGGGCCTGGTTCACCAGGCCGGGGCTGAGAACTCCCTCCCGTCGGTCGTGCCAGAAGACCCGTGCGATCCCGGCTTCGTCGGTGACGACGCTCGACTGCGATTCGATCAGGCCGGTCGGCGAGTCGTTCACCCGGATCGGCTGACTCCAGCTCGACCCCTGATTGGTCGAGACGCACAGGACGACGTCCTTCGCGTCACGTTCGGGATTGGCCGGTGTCGGCGTGGCCCAGGTGACGAGTCGTGTCCGGAGCCGGTAGGTCAGGTTCAGGGCGCTGGCCGAACCGGTGAAGACGCGGACGTAATAGCGCCCGGTCCGCTGGCAGGCGAAGTGAATTGTCGTCGGTGTTCCCGTCGCGCGGGTCTGGTTGGCGAGGAGCGTGTCGGGATGAAGCGTGGCAAGCGGCACGTCCGCCGCATAGAGGCGCATCGTTGTGCTCATGCCGTTCGGCGTCGGGCAGGTGAAATTCGGCGGCGACAGGTGGAGGAAAACATGCTGGCCGGCGACGAGATCGATCGCCCAGTAGTCGTTGTCGGAAGTTGCCGTCCAGGTCCCCGTGGCGTCATCGCCCGGCAGGAGCACGCCGGCCGGCTGGGTGGGCCACTCGTTCGGGCTCACCTCGGTGCTGGTGATGCCGCTCGAATCCGCCAGGGCCCAGGCGGCTGACTGGGCAGCCGTCACGTACACCGTGCCGTCCTGCGTGCCGCCGCTGCTGTCGACGGCCAGCGCGGGGGTCATGGCATCGAAACTGGCAAATTCCCCCGGACCGACCACGAGGCGTCCCAAGACACCCTGGTTCAGCACCGTAACCGGTGCGTCCCAGGTGGCGCCCGAATCAACGCTACGGGAGAAGTAGATCGGTTGCGTGGTCTGCGCGTAATTGTCGATGAGGCAGTAGAAATAGGTGAAGTCCGACCAGGCCAGCCACGCTGCGTACACCTCGCCCGCGGGCCCCAGCGCCAGCCGGACATGCCCGGGCCGTCGGTTGACGTAGTTCTGGTCGATCGTGACCGGGCTGGTCCAGGTGGTACCGCCGTCGTCGGAGCGGATGATCTCGATGCGTCCCTGGGTCAGGCCGGTCATATACTGCGTCCAGGCCACGTAGACGACCGCGGAGCCCGAGGCCAACACGATGGTCGGGTTGTCGAGCGTTTCCGTCGTGCCGGCCAGGCTGTTCAGGAGCGTGGGCGTGCCCCACGCGAAGGTCGATCCCGTGAATGACCCCTTCCAGAGGCCGATGGCCGTTCCGCTCGTACCAGAGAGGTTGGTCGTGATGCGGGCCGTCAGGTAGAAGCCGCCCTGTCCATCGCTGGTGAGACGGGCGTTCAGCACTTGGGAGTCCGCCGCAAGGCGGGGCATGTTGCCGCCATCCGTCCACGTCTGCCCGTAGTCCGTCGACCAGCCGTATCCGACGAGCGTGTTCGGGGGCGCCGTGGCCGGCGTGTCCAGGCCGCGGCTGTCGAACCAGCAGGCCACGACCCGGTTCTGCGAGGCGGCAATCTGCGCCGCGCTCTGAACTTCGGTGCTCCCGTCACCGCTCGGGTTGTTCATCCGCACGTTTGCGGAACCGATGGGGGTCGTGAAGATGCCGGGAGCGCCCGTCGGTGCGAGAGCCCGCGAGGGTGTCTCGTCTCCCTCCAGGGCGTCGAGCGCCGCCGGCGCGACGGAGATCTCCTCGATTCCCGGCGCGGGCCAGGCCGCTGAAACCGGGCTGGGCGCGGTGACGCTGAGGACCATCAAGACCGACAGGGAGTGCCGCAGGGCGCGGCCGGAGATTTGCCTTGAGAGCGATAGCAAGAGACATGGCATGGTGGGGTTCCCCTCGTCAGATTCGGGCCATACCGCGCTCGCAAATGGCGCGCGGATATCTGTCTTGGCAGGAACATATGTCGACGGGTGACAGCTGAATGACACGCGCCGTTAACTATTGGTTGGTCTTTTTCGACTGAATGGAGGTCGTGTACTCGCTCGAATCCCAGCAGGCAGCGGCCCGCTCCGAGCGTGTGGAACAATGGAAATATACCAATGGGATTTCGACATTGCACGATTTTTCTTGAAGGCGGCCCGGAAGAGCCGCGGATACCCAATCACGATCAAGGGCCTAAATTCATGTTGCAACACCAATATCAGGCACATCATTCGACCCGTGCCGGGGGGGTCAATTCGACGATCGGTCGGGCCCTCTGAAATCCTCAGAGTCGACGGATGACCAGGACGGTCACGTCGTCCCAGTCGTTG
>JAWXBZ010000090.1:0-15852 GCA_034440375.1 Candidatus Eiseniibacteriota bacterium | reverse complement strand
GCCGGGATTTGATCACCTGGTGGATGCGGCAGCCGTTCTGAACAATGACCAGCTGGACAATTTCGCGACCTACATCGAAGAGCGGCGCGCGGCGCGCCGTGCGGACCAAAAGGCGCATCGCGGCACGGATGACGCATCATCCATGCGCCCGATGGCCAAACGACTTGCCGGTCACCTGGGTGTTTCGACCGAGGAGATGAAGCAGATCGGAGTGATTCATCGCGAAGCAGCCGGCCGGATGCGGGACCTGCACACCGGTTATGCCGAAGGGAAGCTGAGCGACGAAGAGCTTCGCGATGGTTTGCGGGCGATTCGACTGGACACGGAAGGCCGGATGAAGAGCGCCCTTGGCGAGGATATCTTCAATCGCCTGCACGAACGCCGGGATGAAATGAAGGAAAAGGCGCTCGATCGACGCGCCGAGAATCTCGATCGGCGCATGGCAAGGCAAGCAGATCGCCTCGGTCGTGCCCTTCGACTCGACGAGGCGGGCGGGGCCCGGCTGTCTTCCGCAATCGAACAGACAGAGCCGGCCCGCCGTCAGCTCATCGAACAGATGGCGAACGACGGGATGGCACCGGAAGACGTCCTGTACCAGGGGATTCAGATCGAGAAGAACGCAAGAACGGCTATTCGTGCCGTGCTGTCACCGGATGAGGTCGTTCGATTCGATAGCCTGCGGCGGCTGTTGCCGGCGGGTCTGGGCGTTCGCGGTGCGGGTTTCGGTCACGGCGGGCACGGCTCCCATCACGGCCACGACTGACAATTCCAAAAACTCAGGCACCGCCGAGACGGGCCGCGGCAAGCTTCTGGACATCCTTGCCGTCGACCCGGGCACCGTGTGCGGCAAGGACGGCTTTCATGACCTTGCCAATGTCCCTGGTGCTCACGGCGCCCGTCTCGGCGATGGCCTGAACAACGATGGCTTCCAGCTCCGCACCACCCATGGTTGCTGGCACGTACTTTTTCAGAATGAGAGCCTCGGTGGCTTCCTTGTCGGCCAGATCGTCCCGCCCGGCATTTCGGTACTGCGTCACCGAGTCCTCGCGACTCTTGATGCCTTTCTTGATGACGGCCACGACCTCATCGTCGGTCAGCTCGCGCATCTTCTCGACCTTGCCATACTTGCAATCCGAGATGGCCATCCGGAGGACGGATGTCTTCAGGGCATCACGTTCGCGCATTGAGTTCTTCATGTCTTCCGTCAGCGTTTCGAGCAGGCTCATGGCATCTCCAGGAGGAAGTGATTGGCAGGAGACCCTAGAATAGCCGAGGCCCCGGGGCTGTGGTAGGCTTTCCGCCCTATGAAACGCCAACTGCATCGGGCCACTTTCGAAATTACCGTCGGCGACCTGACGGAGCGTGAGGAAGACGCCATCGTCAATCCCGCCAACTCCGGGCTCGTGCTCAAGTCGGGCGTGTCCGTCCTGATCCGCCAGAAGGGCGGCAAGATGATCCAGCTCGAGTGCAACCGGAAGGCCCCCGTGCCGACCGGCGACGCGGTCATCACCAGCGGTGGCGAGCTCAAGGCGCTGCATGTCATCCACGCGGTCGGGCCACGCTGGGGTGAAGGGGACGAAGACGAAAAACTCCGATCGACCATTTACCGAATTCTCCGTGTGGCCGACCAGAACGGCCTTCGGAGTCTGGCCATGCCGGCCATTTCGGCCGGCGAGTCTGGATTCCCGCCCCGACGGGCCGCCGAGATCATTCTCGACACGATTATCCGGTATCTCAACAATCAGTCGAGCCTGACCAGGGTGGTCATCGTTCTCGCTGACGAGACGATGCAGGCGCTTTTTGTCGAGGTGGCTGAAGGAATGGAAGCCGCCGGCGTGCTGCCGACCCGGCCGCTGCCGCCGGGCGAACTAGGCCTGGTCGAACACCCGGGACGATAGGCCTCCTACCTTACGGCCACCCGGAAGCGGACCCTGGCCCACGGGTTGCCCCCCGCCGCCGCATTCATCGAACCCAGGAAGCTTATTCGCAGGTGGGTGACCGACTCGTCGAAACCTTCGATATCCGGAGATGGCGTGTACGTGAACGTGGCTCCGCCATCGTTCGAAAACGCCACATTGTCCACCGGGCTGGCCAGGCTGATGAAGATGTACACCAGCCCGCTGACCGGTGAACCGTCCGTGAAGGCAACCGGGCCCGAACCGATTCCACCCAGATTGCCCACGTAGAGCCGGGTCGTGGCCGGCAACGGATCGGTGATCGTGACCGTGTTGGCATCTGCGCTTCCAGTCCCTTCGTTCTCGATGCGAATGGTGTAGTCCACGCGGGCATCCGGTATGGCCTTGGCCGTGGCACTGACACCGGCCACCGGATCGTAAATCGTCTGCGAGCTCTTGGTGACCAACAGTTTGGGAAGCTGGGTGATGGCCACGGTGTCGGTCACGATGTTGGTCCGGTTTGGATTGAAGCCGGACCGTGCAGTGGAAACAATCGTCGCGGTTCCGGTGGCACCCCCGGCCACGGTGTAACGGATCAGAACCCAGAGGGTATCGCCCGGCGCCATCGTGCCGGTGTCTACCGCGGACCCGCCGCCGGTGTTGACGAGGGCCAGGTCGCCGGCCGTCCAGGTGCCGCTTCGATCGACATCCCGCAGGAAAGTCATGGTCGGCGAATGGGCGCCCGAAGGCGTTCCCGCCGTCAGGTCGAAGAGGTCGTTACCATTTCCGAGGTTCGCGACCCGATGGGCGGCGTGGACGACCGATCCGGCCGTCGTCACGAGGCTTCGATCGGGAAAGAAGTCCAGTTGGGCATACTGCGTCGTGGCCGCGCCACCGCCGCATCCGGCCATGTTGTCGTCCACCTGGTCCGGGAAGGATGCGGCCCCCGGATTGGAATTGGTGCTGGACACGTGGAACGTGAAGGCCGAACCGGGGGCGACGCCAAGGCCGGGCGCTCCCGGCGCATCGGCCCAGGACACGCGCCACTCCATGGAGACGCCATCCAGCGATCCCCAGTTTCCCGAGTAGTGGGGTTGACCGGCTGACGGAAGGTCGGGAACCCTTCCCGGAAGGGTGTAACCATCGGCAAAGCCGTTCGTGTCGACCATTGGATCACCGGCGGGAGCGCTGGCCACATAGTGACCCAGGTACAGCTCGACGTTGCGGTTGGAGCCCTTCCAGCCGGCGACGATGACCCGCTCACCGGTTTCCATGAAACCGTCGTTATCCAGATCCGCGTAATAGATGAAGCGTTGCACGTTGGTGGAGCTGGCGGCCCTCACGGTCTGGGTCTGAACATGGGTGCCGTTCCATGTGTAGGTGAACTGACTCAGATCGCGCCCGGTCGACTGGACTGGCGCGTCGCGATCCGGCTGGGGTGGCACATTGGGCGTGGCGCCATCACAGGACGTGTTGTCCGTGTCTAGCAGAACCGTGGCCCAGTCGACCATGCTGCCATCGATCACGATGTTTGTATGCGTGGTAAAAAATCCGTCGCCGTAGCCGCAAACACACACGGCAATGGCCGAACCAACGCCAAAAAACAGCCAGGCGGCCAGCAGCGCAACGCCGGTTCCCCGCGGCTTCATGGAGTTCCCCCGTTCCGCCGTAGTTTCGAATGGCCACCGAAGCCGAGGCGGGTCAGCGCATCGGTGACAAGGATGGCGCTCAGTCGCAGGTAGGGACCGTGACTCGTTACCGCGGACCCGCTGAAGTCCTCGTCCTCGAACCCGGTGATGTTGTAGCCGCCCTGCAACCAGACGCCGCGGGCCAGAATGTACCCGGCTGAAACGCCGGCATGGTAATCCCGGAGGCCGGGTGTCCAGCTGTGTCGGACTCCACCGGACAGGCCAACATCCAGGTTATCCGCAATATCCCGGCGGAGATCGAGCCCCCAGAGGTCGGTATATCCGGAAAGAATCCGGCCCATCACGGTCTGTTCGATGTACTTGCCGCCGTACTGAACGGTTGCCTGGAGATGTGACCCGATCGAACGATTGATGTGAAGGTTGTCGATGAGGCGCCACTCGCGGATTTCGGAGCTTCCGCCCGACTCATCGAGCACGACCAGATCAAGACGATTGAGTGCCACCCAGGGGGAATCGTCCGGCCGAATGGCCAGGCTGGCACGAAGGTCGGCGCGAGTCCGTTCCACCGGGCCGCGCGTCAGGAAGAGCCGACCACCGAAGGCCACGCCGAGTGCCTCGCGGGGCTGAATGAGAAAACTCGGGGCAAATGTCCAGCGCCTCTCGCCCCTGGAATTGAAATACTCGGCACGCCCGTTCCACTGCCATTTGTCCCCGTGGCGGGCCGCGCCTACGGAAGCGGATACGAAGTCGGCCACGCCGGACGACGCGGGAGAAGCGGCCGGGTTGACCCGGAGGCTCTCGGGCGTGCCGATCGTGCGGCTATGATCCAGTCCAGCATCCATGAACCAGCGATCCGAAAGGCGCCACTTCTGGTGCAGGCCCAGGTTGGCGAAGAGTCGGCTTCCCTCCTCCGTGCCGCGGCGACTGAGCGAGGTGGCCACTTCCCCACCGCTCCACGGTTCCGAAGTAAGGCCCACACGGGTGGCACGGGTGTCGACCGAGGGTCCGTTGGTGAATTCCTGGGCCACGATCAGGCTCAGATTTCGCATGACGCGCCAGTCGGCACCGAGGAGGGTTCGGGTCGGGTAGTCGACATTGGCACCTCGATCACCAATCGATTGGTGATGATCGGCCTTGAGGCTCAGTCGGCCGCGGAAGAAACGCACATCACCACCCGCGGTCAGCTGATCCGAAATGGCCTCGGGCCGGCCCGGGATATCATCCTCGGCGTGCCGCAACCCGGCGCGCAGATTCAGTCGTCCGGCGTCATGTTGAATGCCGACCGCGCCCACATCGCGGCGCGACCCGCTGGACAGGTTGAGCTCGCGCCAGGCTTGCAAGGTGGCGCGGTCGGCCCGGGTTGCATGCCAGGACAGATCAGCGCCGTACTTCTCGATTCCCTGCTCGCTTTGATTCTGTTGTGCCAGGCCGAAGCCGGCTGCCTGGCGTCGAAACCAGGCGGTGCCATCGAGCCGCCCGCCGTGACGTTCCAGCTGGGCCAACCAGGCCGATCCCTGCCGTCCGTCACCATTCTCACTCCACGCCCCTTCGCCGCGAACGGTCGTCATCGGGTCAACATGCCACTGGATGTCGCCACCGGCCAGTCGACCCGGCGAGGTGCCGTCTTCATTGTAGATGCCGGTCAGGCCGGTCTCGACGGCTCCGCCGGCCAGATGCAGCGACGCGCGTCCACCGGCCTGGATGCGGTTCGATTCCGGATCGCGGGACTCGAATGTGATAACCAGGAAGATCGGGTTGAATTCAGCATCCTGGCTGAAGATCGGTTCACGGAAAAAAAGTGTGCCGGCCGCATAATCGATGTCGTAGTCGGTATGTCGATGCATGATGGCCGAGCGGAGAATGATTTCGCTCCGAAAGCGGTCCCGCGTTTCGATCGTGACCTGCTCAGAGTTGAGCACCATCTCCAGGTGGTCGAGGTCGTAGGGACCGGAGGTGCCGTTGCCCCGAATCTCGCGGCGAACGAAGCGGCTCTCGGACTCGGCGGCGAAGGCCGTCCAGCCGGCATGTCGTCCCCGGTACTCCGACTTGAAACCGCTGATCCGTCGGTTGTAGCGGCTGAGTTCCGTCCGGGCAAGCCCCGCGTCGGTGTCACCGAACAGGGCGTAGAACTGACGCTGTTCGATTCTCACGTAGACTTTGCCCGATGTCGGCGCATCGTAATCCTGCGCGGTGGCATCGCCGTAGAGTGTGTAGTAGCTGTCCGGATCGATGACCCGGTCGAGGTCCGCAGAAGGACCCGGCCGCCCCCCATTCGTGTCCATGGCCAGGGTCAGCAGCCATTCACCCTTGACGCGTCCGCGAGCGTAGAAGGCCAGCCGGCCGTTGCTGTAGTAATCACCGTCCGAGGTGTTGGCGTCGAGCGACTCGGTATGGTCGGACATGGTTCGGTAGCCAACGGTGCCGTCGGCCAGTCCCACCAGCATCCAGCCGCGATCCGACGGGGAAAGCCAGGCGCGCACTTCCTTCATGCGCCCATCGAATGGAAACCGCAGCACGACCTCACCCGCCCGGTGCGTCGGCTCGAGCGCGATCCGGGCGATGCCGTCCGGTCCGACCTGATACTGGGGTGCCGGCGTCGTGGCCAGAGGGTTATCCCGTTGCGCGTCGAGCTGACTCATGGAACGGTATGGCGGATCGACATGAAACGTGCCGACCACACGTTCGCGTGCGGGGTGTCCGTCACGATCGACAAGGCGGACCGCCACGATCGGCGAGGTGAGCCCATCCGCCACCAGCCGCGATTCGCCCGTTGCCAGCGATACATCAACCGGCGGCCCGGAGTAGTGAATCGTGCGAGTCAAGGTCGTGACGGTGCCGTCCTGCTCGAGGCGAACTACCAGCCGGTTTTCACCAATGACCAGGTCGATGCCGGCCCAGTTGGTAACGGCCACCGTGCCGTCGGCATTGCGGGATGTTCCCGACAGGTTGACCGCGGGTACGGCGCGGCCGTTGTTCGTGAGTTCGATTGTCGCTTTGGCGGCGTGCTTCACCATGACGGCGAGCCCTGGAATCGAAGGGTTGTATCCCTCGGTCGGCCAGAGCCATTCGTCGCCTGGAGTCAATGATTCAATCAAAACCGTCGGCGGTGCCATCTTCGGCGCCGCCCGGGTCGAATCGTGCGCGGAAATATTACCTCTCACCGAATGGACGGGAGCGTCGCCCTCTGTGCCGCCTCGCTCTCCAACGCCTCGTTCGAGGAGAAAATCCGCGCGCCACAGAGTCCCTTCGGAAAGCGGCACAAACTGCGAATCCAGACTTCGGGCGAACCGATGCGTCGTTGGACAGTCGGCGGGGATTAATCCCGGGGGCAGGCTTTCCCGATCCAATGCCACCACGTGCATCCCGCCCGGCACTCCCAGAAAGTGGTAGCGCCCGTTCCCATCGGTGGCCGTCCACGTACCGTCTTCAAGAAACAGCCGGACTCCCGCAACACCGATTCGCACCGCTGTGGAATCGCACGAACCGACGGTCACCCGGCCGCTGATGAATCCGTGGCGGAAAAAATCGTCCGCGACCAGAATCGATGCGCTGGCCCTGTTCGATGTCAGTCCGGAGGAGGAAACGGCCTCGGCGGAGTTGATGGCTTCGCCCGAGCGGCTTCCCGCACCGATTTCAACTGCGTAGCGTATGGCAGCGGGTTCACCGGGCTCCAGGTCGCCGATCGAGAAGACAAGCTGTCGGCCGTCGGAGGAAATTTCGGGGTTCCCGGTTGGTCGTCCATCCCGCAGGGTCGTGCCCGGCCGGTAGCGAAAGCCGCGGGGAAGATCATCCACGAGGCGAACCAAAGTCGCCCGCTCCGATTCGGCCGATTCCGATGGGTCGGGATTCGCGACGCGCAGCGTGTACTCGACGATGTCGCCAATGGCGGCGCGTGCCCGTGCGGACGATTTGTCCAGGTGAAGCCGCGCCCCCTCGCCGGCAAAGAGGGCGATGTCGGCAGCCGTGTCGGTCGGGTCGACGAAATCGACGTAGTGACCGGTGACTTCAGCCATGGTGCGCGCCTCCAGCCGGCCGTTGCCCGGGATGGCGCGCGCGGCGAGTCGGCTGGGCATGGAACCGGCAAACACACCGGTGCCTGGACCGGTTTCGTGGAGGAGAACCAGTTCGTGATCACCCAGCGGATTCACCGCCAGTTCGACGGCGACCGTTTCACCAGAACTGCGTTGGATGTCCTGATCCCGATCGGTGAGTCGCATCACGACAACGTCACCCGGTGAGAAGGTCACCGCCGGCAAGAGGGGCAGCGACAGGGTTGTGTCGATGCGGCTGACCCGAACCCACTCGGCATCCGGCGCACCTGGCGCATGGCGCAGGAATTCCAATATGGCCGGGGTGCGGCCACCCCGTGTGATCAGTGTCACCGAATTGGAGGGGGTTCGAACTGTGTCCGCAACTCCGACCAGATGGTAGGCCCCGAAAGCGGTGTTCGTGATGGTCGTGCCGGCGGGCGTGCTGCCGCGAGCCTGGCCGACGACAACTGCCGCCAGCAACAGTCCCAGCGCCAGGCTTCGTCGCAACGGTCGAATCCACCCCATCAAGACCCTCGTCTTTCGATCAGGACGACGCGGTGGAACCGGCGACCGACGCCAGTTCCACCGCGTTCATTGACTGCAGCATGAATGTCAGGAACACACAGGCCTGAATCGTCGAACTAGAGAATCAGGACCTGGAAATCAACCTGGCCACCGGCCCCGTTCGCGATGGACGCGAACGTGACGCGCAGATGGGTGACGCTCGGATCGGAGCCATCGACGCCCGCCACCGGCGAGTAACTCCACGTGGCTCCGCCGTCGTCGGAATACTCGATGGTGGTGCCGCCCGGGGTGGATGCCGTCGACCCGACCAGGAATGAGGTCGAACCCGGAACCGCGTCCACGACCACCACATTGGTGGCCGACACGGTGCCGTTGTTGTCCACCTGAATGCCGTAATCGACCGTGGCACCGGGAATCGCCTTGGGGTTCGTGCCGCCGTTGACCGGATCGAATGACACGTCCGCGGTCTTCGACACGTTCAGATCCGCCGAGCGGCCCTTGTAGGCATCCTTCGAAGAGTGGCGACCGTCATTGGCTGGATCCGCCGAGCCCGCGCCATCCGCGAAGACGGTCTGGACCGTGGCCGGATTGTCGGCCGAACCGGAATCATCGCTCAGCACATCAACACCCTGCGAAAGGGGAGTACCGCCGATGGCGGCCTGGGCGATCAGATCCGTGGAGGCCACATCACCATTGCCCACGGAGAGGGGAATGTTCGAGACGACGAAGACCGTGACCGACGAATCGGGCTCGAGTTCGTCGATGTAGGTGGCCAGATCAACACCGGAGTCGTAGGTGCCGTTGCCGTTGGCGTCAACAAAAATGCGAATGTTGCCGGCATCGAAGTCTTCCGACGGCTCCGCAAAAGCGGGGGTGGCGGAGTTCGGCGCGGTCAGCGAGAAATCGCGGGTGGTGTTTCCCTCGTTGGTCACTTGAAACGTCAGGACCTGGTCGCTCGATCCGGGCGTCACGGGGACGGCGGCTCCGTCGCTGGTCGAGACCGCCAGGTCGATCTTGCTGTCGACGACGAACGATGCCGTATCGCTGTCGACCGGTGTCTGATCAAGTCCGCCGACCTTGTAGTTGATGGTGGCATGGTTGTCGATGGCCGTGCCGGAAAGCGTGCCGGCCGCATGAGCCGTCACGATGTCGAGGCCGATCACCAGCGCCCCCGCGCCAACGATGCGTATAGCTCGAACGAGTGGAATGTGGATGTTCGGGAACGTCACGGATGTTCTCCTTCTGAAGTGTGGGGGCTAGAGCAGGTTGGCGCGAAAATGAAATGTCCCCTTGTGGCCCGGGGGAAGCGGCTGATCGAAATTCCAACGCACATGTGTGCAGTCGGCGGCCGTCGCCGGTCGGGTCGTCCCGTTCGGTCCGGCCACCGTCAGACGTGCCAGGGGGCCAAACGACTTGCCGCCGTCCACCGACACGGTTGTTCGCGCGGGGGCGGCCTCCTCGATCGTCGTGCAGACCATGTGTTTCGGGATCGGATTGGTGATCACCACAGCTTCGGCTGGCTTCCGGCCGGAGTTTTCCCAGTGGATGGCGTACACCACCTCGTCGCCGGGAGCCACACGGGCCGCCTCGACGAGTCGGACTTCGGTCTTGCCCTCTTCGTTGACCAGGGTCACTTCCGTCAGGGCTTCGGTATGGAGCGTGACGGCTTCGCCGGCCAGAACTTCAGTCGCGCCGACCGCAAGAACGACCATCATCAGCAGCGTGCGGAATCGTGTCATCGGTTCATCCCCCTCAATCGATGGTGACGGTAAACGTGATCGTGTGAACGCCACCACCGGCGGCGACATTGCCCATCTGGACGGTGATCGTGTCGGCCGCCGTTCCGCCAACATCTCCCGCGTCCAGGTCGAGGGCGTCCGAGAGCCCGGCGCTGTTGAGCGTCAGCGAGCCAGTCTCGTAGGTGGTGTTGGCCGGAATCGGATCGACGATATTGAGATTGTTTGCCGTCCCTGTTCCTGAAATGGTGACCTGAATGGTGTAGGTGACGGTGGCGCCTGGGACCGGTTCGGTTCCGCCGAACGGGTCGCTGACCTGGGCGGACTTGGTCATGCCGACGACAACGTCCGACTTGACGTAGGTGCCGATGGCTGACGATTCGCCGCCGGAATTACCGACCACCGCGTTGTTGCCGCATTCGCCGCCCCCGGGAATGACTGTGCCCGGGGCGCCGCTTCCGGTTCTGGATGTGGCGGTCAGTTGAAAGTCGCCGGTATCGCCATCATTCAGACCGGCCGAGACATCATTCAGGGCAAAGACGACAACGGACGAATCAGCGGCCAGTACCGGATCGTCAACGCCGGCCAGGTATGGCTGGTCGACGCCCGCGTCATACATGCCGTTGGTGTTGCTGTCGAGCACAAGGCGGACGAAGCCCGGGTCGAAGTTGTCGCCGCCCAGGTTGTCGGCCGGCGTCAGCGTGTAGGAATCCGTACCGTTCCCGATGTTCGTGACGAGGAACGTCAGCACCTGCGATGTGGCGGCCGAGGTCACCACCACCGCCGAGGCATCCTGCCAGGTCGTGACGACATCCAGAATTTCCGCCACGGTCGTCGTGACCGAATTGCTGGACACGGAGAAGTCGGTGATTCCAATCGTCCAGCTGGCCGTAGCCTGGTTGACGATCTCGCGGCAGGCCGCGGTGCCGGCGGCTCCGGATTCCGAAGCGGTGCCGAGGAAGAGGCTGACGACGATGGCGGCTGTCACCCATGTTGCCCAAACAGGATTTCTCTTGTTGAAACACGAAGTCATTGCATCTCCAGCCCGACGGGGGTCGATTCGCGACAATTTGGTTCAAATTGCCCAGTTTCTTGTCTGGCGTGGTGATCGGCTGCCAAGAACCTAACTTGAGTGTTATAAACAAGTTAATGGCTTTTATTGACAAGTTTACGGTTTCAATTTGAATTCACCATTGACCCGATTAACGTGGTGACACACGTTTTATCCGTGGCCCATCAAGAGTTTTACTCTAATACAATATTGGTCAACTAAGCCTTGGATTGCAGCGAGTCCAGGACTGCGAGGGACTTCATCCGTTCCTCGATCGTCCGTGAAACCACCGTGACATGACCCAACTTCCGTCGTGGAGCTTCTGACTTCCCATAAAGATGTAACGAGGCTCCCGGGACGGTGAGCAAGGCGTGCTCGTCCGGGACCGTCCCGATGAGATTGATCATGACGGAAAGGCCCACCGCCTCGCACGAACCAAGCGGTCGATCCGTGATCGCCCTGACGTGGTTGGCGAACTGGCTGGTCACCGCCCCCTCAATCGTCCAGTGGCCGGAGTTGTGCACACGGGGTGCCATCTCGTTGGCCAGCAGATCGTCTCCCACCTGGAAGAGCTCAAGCGCCAGCACCCCGACATGACCAATCGAATCAAGAATGCGCCGGACATAGTCGTCGGCCTGCGCTTCAAGCTGCGGTGTATCGTCCGCCATCGGCGCCACGCTTCTCACCAGCATTCCCGACTCGTGCCTGTTTTCGACAAGCGGCCAGAAGCGACACTCGCCGGACAAACTGCGGACGGCCAGTATCGAGAGCTCTCGATCAAAGGGGATCTTCCTCTCGAGCAGCAACGGCTGGCCACCGAGTCCGGCCCAGGCGTCCTCGATCTGATCCGGCCGGTCAATGACCGCCTGTCCCTTGCCGTCGTACCCCTGGCGACGTGTCTTGACCACGATCGGCGTTCCGAGCCTCTTCAGCGCCCCGTCGAACTCCGATCGGGAATCAACCGGCTCAAAGTCCGTGGTGGGAATGCCGAGGCGACGAAAGAAGAGTTTCTCATCCAGGCGATCCTGCTTGGGCTCCAGGGAGCGGGGCCCGGGCCGCACCGGCACGCCGTCGGCCTCCAGATGAAGCAGCGGGCCCGCCGTAACGTTCTCGAATTCCCAGGTGACGACATCGCACGCGGCGGCGAGTTGGTCGAGCGCGGCCTTGTCGTCGTACCTGGCCCGGATCTGGCGGGCCACGGGCGCCATGGGCGCCGCATCACCGGGGTCGAGAAAGGTGAACGTGTGTCCCAGGGGCAGTCCGGCCAGGGCCAGCATTCGCCCGAGCTGGCCACCGCCTAGAACGCCGATCCTCATGCTTCGCGCGGGTCAGGATGATCGAGAACGGAACGGGTCTGTTCGGCGCGAAACTTCTGAAGCGCCTCGCGAACGGGCGCGTGATGAGTGGCCAGGATGGCCGCGGCCATGAGTGCCGCGTTCACGGCACCCGGACGCCCGATGGCCATGGTGGCCACCGGAATCCCGCCCGGCATCTGGGCGATCGACAGGAGCGAGTCGAGACCATTCAGAGCGGCCGACTGAATCGGTACGCCGATGACCGGCAGGATCGTCCTGGAGGCGGTCATGCCCGGCAAATGGGCAGCGCCGCCGGCCCCGGCAATCACGACTTCAAGCCCACGCCCTTCAGCGCCGGCTGCATACTCGAACAGAAGATCCGGCGTCCGGTGAGCCGAAACGACCTTCACCTCATACGGGATCTTCAGATCGTCAAGCTGGGCGGCCGTGTGCCGCAGCGTCTCCCAGTCACTTTTCGAACCCATGATGATCCCGACCAGTGGCTTCATGGCCACAGGTTACTTCAGAAGCAGGCGTCGGGAAACAGCCAGGGGGCCGGACGGGCAAACCGGCTTGAAGGAATGATGGGCCAGCCGTACCCTGTACCTCGTCCCTCCGCCAACCACTGGAGGTTGTCTTGGCCCCGATTAGCGTCAAACAACAGGTTCTCGATGCCGTGGAGGCATTACCCGCCGATGCCACGATCGAAGACGCCATGGAGCGCCTTTTTTCCCTGGCAAAAGTTCAGAAAGGCCTGGAACAGGCTGATGCGGGGGATACCATGACCCATGAGGAAGCCAGGAAACGCCTGCTCCGGCGACCCAGGTGATCTGGACCCGCCAGGCTGTTGAAGACGTCGAGGCCATCCGCGTGTACGTCCAACGTGACTCGGACCTCTACGCCCGCCTGTTGGTCGATCGATTGATTCAGGCAGTCAGTCGACTTGAGCAGTTTCCGCGGTCTGGCCGGGTCGTCCCCGAAGTTGGCAGCGACTGACTGCGGGAGGTCATCCATGATAGTTATCGGCTGGTGCACCGCCTTGTCGACGAGTCTGTGGAGATCGTGACCGTCTTTCACGCCGCACGGCTGCTTCGACGTTAGCCCGGAGCCGACGAGAGGCTGGGATAGCCCCCGTGCCCCCCCGCTGGCTATACTGCCCGCCCCTGCCAACCCGGCAACCATCCCCTGAAAGGGTGCGATCATGACCACACCAGTCTTTCCCAATACCAATCTCCTCATTGCCGGCGAGCGGTTCCCCGCCTCCAATGGCGCGGTGCACCCCACGATCAATCCGGCCACGGCCGAAAAGCTGATCGATGTGGCCTCGGCCACGGCGGAGGATGCGCGCAAGGCCGTGGATGCGGCGCACAACGCCTTTCGACACGGTCCCTGGCCGGGGTTGCCGGCAACGGAGCGAGGGCGAATTCTGTACAAGCTGGCTGACCTCCTCGAAACGCACGCCGATGAGGTAGCCACGCTGGAATCGCTCGACAACGGCAAGCCGTTTTTCGAGAGCCGTCGGATCGATGTGCCGCTGGCCGTCGAGGCGCTGCGCTACTACGCCGGCTGGGCCAACAAAGTGCACGGCGAGGTGTTGCCGGTGCGTGGACAGTTCCACACCTACACGCGGCACGAACCGCTCGGTGTCGTAGCAGCCATCACGCCCTGGAATTTTCCGCTGCTCCTGTCGGTGTACAAGGTGGCCGCGGCATTGACGGTGGGGAACACGGTGGTTCTGAAGCCGGCGGAACTGACACCACTTTCGTGCCTTCGCTTCGGGGAACTGGGAATCGAGGCCGGCCTGCCGCCGGGCGTGCTGAACATCCTGACCGGCAAGGGCTCGGTGGCCGGGCAGGCGTTGCTCGAGGACCCGCGCGTGGCCAAGGTGGCCTTCACGGGTTCGACGCCGGTCGGCAAGTCGATCATGAAGAGCGCGGCCGACACGCTGAAGCGCCTATCGCTCGAACTGGGCGGCAAGAGCGCCAACATCGTCTTCGGTGACGCCGATCTCAAGGCGGCCGTGCGGGGCGCCATCAACGGCATCTTCTACGGCAAGGGTGAAATCTGCACGGCCGGCTCGCGCCTGCTCCTGCACGAGTCGATACACGACGAATTCGTCGAGATGCTGAAGACCACCGCCGAGGGAATGAAACAGGGCGATCCGTTCGATCCCAAGACCCGCATCGGCGCCCAGGTCAGCGAAGCGCACATGAACTCCATCCTGGCCTACATTGCCCAGGGTTGTGATCAGGGCGCCCGCCTCGTGACCGGCGGCGAGCGCAACGTCATCGGCAACGGTTTCTTCGTGAAGCCGACGATTTTCGATAACGTGACCCCGGGCATGACCATCGCCCAGGAGGAAATTTTTGGTCCGGTCGTGGCCGTCATGAAATTTTCGAGCGACGACGACGCCATCGCGTTGGCCAATGACCACATGTACGGCCTGGCCGCGGGGCTCTGGACCAACGATCTCCGGCGCGCCCATCGCCTGTCTGCCCGTCTCGAAGCCGGCACCGTATGGGTCAATACCTACAATTTCTACGACCCCGCCGCGCCGTTCGGCGGCTACAAGCAGAGCGGATTCGGCCGCGAACTTGGCATGCATGCGCTCAGCGAATACACGCAGACGAAGACGGTCTGGATTGACCTGAACTGACGATCAAAATTCCCACGCAGAATGTTCCGAACCCGGTGGCCGGTGGGACCCTCGTCAAGGACACATTCGACGCGGGCAGCCTTTCCATCGAGTGGGATGGCCGGGACGGGGCCGGCTCCGAGGTTCCTTCGGACATCTACCTCTACCGGCTGACTGCAGGGGGGCATACGGTGTCGAAAAAGCTGATTGTGGCGGAAAAATGACCCGGTTCGTCACGATTTGACGCTTCTATACAGTAGTAGGGACGGGTCGGTTGGCTGGACAGTTGACCCACCCGGCTGCGCAGGAACTGCCGTGTCTCCGTCCCGGGCCACGGTGGAGAAGAGAAGCGGGGGGCGGACACCGATCCGCTCCCCGTATTTTTATGCGGAGCGGCGCTCCGTACCTACGAGGGCGCCGTTTTGCCTGCCTGAGACTGATCTTGCCCGGGGGGCCGTCCGCACGGTACAGTGAACTCCTTCGCGTCGTGCGGCGCTGTGTGCGAACTTCGCCAACGACCTAACTTGTTTCAATGTAACAACTTGACTGCCATTTCAATCCTTGAACGACGCTATTCAACTGACCTGGCAGGACCGCATCGCAGCTGATTTCATTGAGAGTGGAGCGCCGCGCGGCGGCGGCTCCGTGTGACACCAGACCCGTCGCGGATATCTCGACGGCACCCGACCATCGAAAGGAGTCTTGCTCATGTCCGATAACACGCTCGTCGCCGAGAAGACGCTCGTCGACTTCACTTCCCAGGACGGCCTGGGAATCATCACGCTGAACGACCCGCCCGCCAACACCTACACCTATGAAATGATGACCCAACTCGACCAGGCCATCCTGAAAGCCCGCATGGACGAATCCGTTCACGTCATCGTCCTGCGCGGCCACGGCGACAAGTTCTTCAGCGCCGGCGCGAACATCGCCATGCTCAACTCGGTGACGCCGCGCTTTAAATTCTTCTTTTGCCTGCATGCCAACGAGACCCTGAACCGCCTCGAGCAGACGCCGAAGCTGGTCATCGCGGCG
>JAWXBZ010000089.1:0-4874 GCA_034440375.1 Candidatus Eiseniibacteriota bacterium | reverse complement strand
CTTCAATACCGACTGCGGGGGATTCGCGAGTGAAAGCCATCATCATCGATCAGCCGGGCGATGAGGGCGTGATGCGCCTCGGCGAGGCGCCGGAGCCGAATCCCATGCGTCGGATCAACCCCTCGTACCGCTCATCAGCGCCTGCCTCTCGCCACAGGAACCGACGTGCCTGCACCAGGAAAACCATGAGTGGGGACCGGATCCCATGGGCGCGCTCGAGGCTCGCGAACATCGCGTCGTGATCGTGGAGGGCGTAATGCATCCACGCGACCACGAACGGGTCGACGTAACCTGTTCGCGATTGTTCGTCCAGCCGGATGAGGGCGTTCCGCACGCGCGCCGTATCGCCTGCAGCCGACGCGATCGTGCCGAGCCAGGCCTGGCTGAGCGGTGTTCCGGGAGCTCCACCCATCAGTTCGTCCGCCCGCCGCACGCACGCCATCGCCTTCTCGTGCTCACCCATCGCCGAATAGGCCGTGCCGAGCTTGATGTTTCCCCAGGTCCAGGTCGGATTGAGGTCGATGGCCTTGCGGAACTCCGCGGCGGCCTCGGCGAGTCGACCCAGGGCCAATAGCTGATAGCCGACTTCGTGTGTGGCATTCACCGACAAAGGATCGAGTGCCTGTGCCATGCGGGCCGCCTCGAGCCCCTCATCGAAGCGCCCCATCAACGAAAGAAAAGCCCCGAACTCGCGATGCGCCAGGTCGCTGCCGGGATTCAGTTCGAGCGCCAGCCGAAATTCACTTTCGGCTCCGACCCAATCCCAGTCGAAGAACAGCTTGATCGCTCCGGCCAGCACACGCGCCTCGCAGAGCCGGTCGTCCAGTGCGAGCGCCTTCGTGAGCGCGCCCTTCGCCTGCGATACGGTGATGTCGCGATCACGAGAGCTGAGCCACGACTGCGCGACGTAGCTCTCTCCCAGGCCGGAGTAGGCGAGCGCGAATCGCGGTGATCGCTCGATGGCGTGGCGGAACATCTCCTGCGCGCGCACCGGGCCGTCGTCCGAAGCGCCGAACAGGTAGCGACCGCGCAGGTAGAGGTCGTAGGACTCGGGATCGCAGCTCCCCTCCTTTCGCTCGGCAACAAGGATGGCATGACTCGGGCTGCCGCTCGGCGCGTCCTGCGACTCGGCAAGCAGCGTGGCACGCAGTTCCTTCACGACCGATTGTGCGATGTCGTCCTGCACGGCAAAGATATCATCCAGCTTGCGGTCGTAGCTCTCCGACCATAGGTGGTCGCCGGTCGAGGCCTTCATCAGCTGCACCGAGATCCGGACGCGGTCTCCGGCCTTGCGAACGCTCCCATCCAGAAGCGTGGTGACATTCAGGGCCCGGCCGACCTCGGCCAGCGGGACATCCTTCCCCTTGAAGTGGAACGAGGAGGCGCGTGCCGAGACACGCAGGCCCTTCGTCTTGACGAGCATGTTCAGGAGTTCGTCGGCGAGACCGTCGGAGAAGTACTCGTCCTCGGCATTGGCGCTGCGATTCACGAACGGAAGCACGGCGATGGAGGCGACCTCCCGGGATGCCGGCCTCACGGGACCCGCCCGCTCCCCACTTCCAATGGTGTTGCCGGCACGCCGTAACTCATTGCAGACGTCGAGCGCGGTCTGGAACCGGTCACGCGGGTTCTTCTCAAGACAACGGCTCACGATGCGCTCGAGGTCTCCCTGGAGGTCGGGGCGGACATTGCCGAGCGGCTCCGGAGTATCGCGCAGGATCGCGGAACTCACTTCGGCCAGGCTGGCTCCGGTGAACGGCCGCCGTCCGGCCGCCAGTTCATGGAGAATGATGCCCAGTGCGAACAGGTCGCTGCGCGCGTCCGCGGTCTCGCCGCGGATCTGCTCCGGCGCCATGTACGGCACGGTGCCCACCACCAGGCCCGGGCTCGAGAGTGGTGAGACGACCGTGGGCGCCTGTGTCGAATCGAGTCCCGGCTCCGCCCCATCGGCCGCCAGCTTGGCGAGCCCGAAGTCCAGGACCTTGACCCGCCCCTCGCGGTTCACCATCACGTTCGCGGGCTTGAGATCGCGGTGGATGACACCCTTCTCGTGCGCCGAGGTGAGCGCGTCCGAGAGCGAGATGCCGAGCTCGAGCAGGCGCGCAACCGGCAGGCCACCAGGCGTCACGAGCTGATCGAGGCTCTGACCCTCGACCAGTTCCATGGTCAGGAAGCGGATGTCGCCGTCGTCCTCGACGGAGTGGAGCACCACGATGTTGGGGTGGCTGAGCGCGGCGACCGTGCGCGCCTCGCGCTCGAATCGTGCCAGGCGGTCGGGGTGCGTTGCAACGTCGGCGGGCAGCACCTTGAGCGCCACCTCGCGGCCGAGTCGCAGGTCCCTGGCGCGATACACCTCACCCATGCCGCCGGCGCCGAGTGGCGCGACGATCTCGTAGGTGCCGAGGCGGGTGCCGGGGGTCAGGGGCATGGGGGCAATTTACACCAGGCCGACTGGAGCGTGTAAAGCAGTCTCCAGGCCCGGCTTCCACATCTTCGACCCGGTCACCTTTGTCGAGCTCGATGCCGCCCATCTCTCGCCGAATCCCGGCGACAAGATCGTCGACCTCGAATTCCGCCGGTTCGACGTGCCTGTCCCGGTTCAGCCGTCGACCTGGAGCCGGATCATCGGCTCGTCGGCGGCGATGAGCGCCGTGGCGCGGCCTGGAGTGGCAGGGCGTGGCCAAATAGCCATTACCGCATTCCGCCACGCGGACTTTCCATATCAATGACGGGATAGACCCATCGGGTCATTTCGACACCAACCGCGTACCTTCGTTCGAACACGGAAAAAAGAGGCCGGTCCTCCGCGCGCAATAGGCCTTCAGGGGCATTGAGTGACACCCGCGCGGCGATTGGCGGCGAGGCACGGGCATTGCGTATCCATGCAGGGGCACGCACGGACGTGCGCCAGTCGATGACGAATCGACAATCCGGCGCACCCCGAAAATAGGAGGATGCCCCCATGACCCGTTTCTCGAAGTCCGCGGCCGCAACGCTGCTGGCGCTCGTCTCCGGCACCCTCGTCGCCCTGGCCGGCAACATCGAATCCGGCACGGCCGACGCCTGGTTCAACAATCAGATCTTCACCGTGTCGCTGAAGTCCGATCCGACAGAGCCGATCGACGAGCGCCGCATCCACCAGATCTACACCTCGCGCAACACCATTCCGGGTGTCGGCCCGTTCGTCCCCGTGCTCGGCACATTGCCCGGCGAAGGCCCCGAGGACGTCTGGGTCGAAATCGACGTCGACTTTCTTCCCAACATCCTGCCGCGCCAGCTGACATCCGAATCGGCGATTCTCGAAGCCCAGTCCAAACGCGAAATCGTCCTGACGGCCACCGAAAATCGCTTCCAGATGACCCTCATCGGCGCCAAGGACGACTCCGACCAGCCTTTCCGCCTGGTCCGCGGCGACATGCTGAAGCCGATCAGCGCCGTCTCGGAGGCGGCGATGACGTGGGGACAGTTGAAGCTGGAATTGTCGATTCCTCGATAGGCGAAAACAGGACCGCAGACGACGTCGACGGGCTACTGCGCCAGAACGATTCGCTGGACCCAGGTGCGTCCGTCGGACGCCATGCGGGCGAAGTAGATTCCCGCGGGCAGGGCGGCGCCTCGCGAGCGGCCATCCCAGGTCAGCTCGTGACGTCCGGCCGGCATGACGCCATCCGCCACCACGGCTACCTCGCGTCCCTGCACGTCGAACACTACCAGCCGGACATGGCCGGACCGCGGCGTCGCAAGTGAGAGGTGGATGAGCCCAACGCCGGGATTCGGCCAGGGGGGAGACAGCGCGA
The DNA here is from genome assembly GCA_034440375.1 of Candidatus Eiseniibacteriota bacterium. Classification (GTDB taxonomy): domain Bacteria; phylum Eisenbacteria; class RBG-16-71-46; order JABDJR01; family JAWXBZ01; genus JAWXBZ01. Next base: position 1,077 of record JAWXBZ010000089.1, on the reverse strand, counting down.
ACTCGCTGACCGGGAGCGCCTCCGCCACATCGGACGTGGCTGTCGGCCCGATCGCGATGCCGCCGTAGGTGGTCAGCACCGGCGGCAGTGTCACGAGATCGCTGCCCGATACGCTCGAGCGCCGGATGCGCTGCGAGGCGACACCGGCCTCGGTCCAGTAGAGGGTGAGCGCGGCCAGGTCGATCGCCAGGTAGGTTGGATTGGCGAGGCTGGCATGGACATACAGGAATCCGGTGCCGTCGTAGTTGATCCGGCCCAGGCGGCCTGTGGCGTATTCGGTGAAGAAGACCCGCTGGGTAGCTGGCTGGACAGCGATGCCCCAGTACTGCACGGCCGCACCGACGTTCAGGATGATGGTGACGCCGGTTCCGTCGAGATTGGCCTTATAGATGCGATCGAGGTCGGCATCGGTCCAGAAGATCTTCCCGTTCGCGGGATCCACCGCCAGGCCGCGCGGGTTGGCGCCGGCAGGGAGCGTGATCAGCGGCGCCGCGGCGCCGTTCAGGAGCTTCCGCCAGATGACCGCACCCGCAACCAGGTTGCTGGAGGCCCAGTAGACGGCATGGTTGACGTCATCCACCGCCACGCCGCGGAGCACCGACTGGCCGCTGACCACGGCCGTGGGACTGGAGAGGTCGTACGCGGCGCCCATGACCCGCGCGTTTGACCAGGCGGCTTCTGTCCACGTGACCCGTCCGTCCGCCCAGGCCGCCACCCCCAGGCCATGGGGTGAAAATATATCGTGTCCGTGCGGGAATCAACTAAATCGAAGTGCCGGAAGGATTCATAGCGGGGTCCAGCCGGAGCAGGCAACCGGCAGGGCGTCTGTGACGCATTGCGGGCCATGTGCGCCCAAGTGGACTACGGAGGCGGATTCGCCCCTGTTTCTTGAGTGGGTGAAGCCGGATCGCCGCCGAAGGGCAAGCCACAACGCTATTGCATCAGCCGCGTCCACTGAGCCGTGTCCGTGAACTGCTGGAACGTCGCGATTTTGCCGTCGCGGAGGCGGAACACGTGACAGAACGGGGCGTCCAGCGTCGCGCCGCCGATTTTCATCGTCCCGCCATAGCGACCTAG
>JAWXBZ010000088.1:0-8604 GCA_034440375.1 Candidatus Eiseniibacteriota bacterium | reverse complement strand
TAGCCGCTCGTCTCCCAGCCGTCGATGCCTCCCTGGACGTATCCTTGAATCTCATCGAAGCCGACGCGAATGAGGTGCGTCACAACTTCAGGCACTTGCGTCGAATGGTCTACTACGAGTTGGATCGGACGATCATAAGGGAGCACCCAGCCCGCCCAGGTCGGCAGTTGCGGGCCGAAAGGAATGTTGATCGCATCGGGAATGTGCGCCGCCGCGAATGCCTCTTTGGATCGCACGTCGAGAATCAGACATTTGTCGCATACCCGGTCATGGACTTCCTTGACGCTCCAGCGCCGCAGGCCAGGAAGTTCGGGGCCAAGGATGGCAGGCCCTTCCTGGTTCACCTTCTTCATCCGGCGGAAATAGGGCGGGGCTAGCGGCATGTCGGCCATCAGATCGCGAATCCACTGCTCTTCCGGTTTCCGCGTGAGAACCGAGTTGAACTGCCGCTCGAATCCTACCGTGGACGACCGGCGCGAGCTGATTGCCTTGCCGCATAGCGACCCCGCGCCATGAGCCGGGAAAATCTCGGTGATGTCGGGCACGGCGGACAGCTTGTCAAATACACTCTGGTAAAGTTGGTGGGCCAGTTGCCGCTGAGCCTCAGCGCCGAGCAAGTCTGGACGGCCCACGTCGCCGACGAAGAGGAAATCGCCGGTGAAGATGACCCACGGCGTGTCCTTGCTGCGAGTGTCGTCGTACAACGCCCACGACACATGCTCCGGCGTGTGGCCTGGTGTGTGGATGGCCTTGAGCCGCATCGAACCGACCTGCACTTCGTCGCCGTCCTTGACCACATGGTCGGCATACGGGGGAGTCCACTCCGCACCGCCCATTCCCGAAGAGTGGATGACCGGCTGATCCTTGAGCCGAGCCTTCAGTTCCCGTGCGCCGCTAACGAAGTCGGCGTGCACGTGAGTCTCCAGAATGTGGCGGATGTGGAGGTCATTGTCCCGAGCATAGGCCAGGTACTCTTCCACGTCTCGGGTTGGGTCGATCACGGCGGCTTCGCCCGTCTGCTCATCGCCCACCAGATAGGAAGCAATCGCTAGTCCCGGAATGAAGCGTTGATGCAACAGCATGACTTTGTCTTCCTTGTGATGTTGTTTGTCGCCTGGTAAAGCTCGAGGGAGTTGGCCCAGCTTCAGCCACAGCACGAATTGTTGGACTGCGGCGGACACTGTTTTGAGTCGGACGGTATCGAGCCCGCAGCCACACTGGTTGGCGGAGATGCGGCCACCTGATTCCACGGCATGCGTGTTAGCAGCATCCCCATGGCACAGGTATCGGTGACTCCCGCAAAGGTCAGGCCCGCACCAACGAAGGCCGCGAGACCGATCCAGCCCGGATGCACGAAGTAGCCCAACGCCGAACCGGTGACGACCAGCAGACCAGCCGCAATCCGCACTTGCCGCTCCAGCGAGATTGCCTTTTTGCCACGGACGACCGGAACACCAGCTTCCACGCAAGCCATCGTGCCGCCTTCGATGTTGACCACGTTCGAGAAGCCCGCATGGAGCAACTTCTCGCACGCCTGCTGGCCTCGGCTTCCAGAACGACAGATGAGGTACAGCGGCTCGTTGGCCGTGCCGTTGCGAGCTTGCATCAGCGCCGCTGGATGGAGTTGGTCCAACGGGACGTTTCGTGCGATTTCGACGTGGACCTCCCGATATTCGACGGGCGTACGCACGTCGATGAGGTCGATCTTCTTGCCTTCGTTGCAAAGTTTCGCAAACGCCTGTGGGTTGATAGCAGTGACGGTCATGGCGATTTCCTTTCGTTACTCGAATCTCGGTTGGTGGACACGCCAGCCTTGTTTGGGTGTTTCTGTTCGTTCGCACGTGTGGGAGCCGAACTCGGCTCGCAGGCTCTGCTCAGTCAGGTCTGCACCCCAAAGCGAGGCAGTACCCACGCTTGAAGGATGATCCAGGCCACCAAGAAGCCCAAAAAAACGAAGATCTCCATCGTTCTGCCTCTCCAGCTTGTTGTTGCGGTTTCCGTGTTCATTGATTGATATCCCGATATCACGACATTTGTGGGTAAAAAATCAGTCCTTGCCGCTGCCAAACCGAGCCTCGACGCAGGTCATGATGCTCGCCAAATGAGGTTCGGCAATGCTGTAGTACACGAAGCGCCCTTCCTTCCTGGCTGCCAGAAAGCCACTCCGTTGCATGAGCCGCAAGTGTTCCGAAGCCATATGACTGGGGATCTCGCAAGCCTCAGCCAGCTCGCCCACCGTGTATCGCCCTTGAAGCATCATCTGCACCATCCGTAGCCGATGCGCGTGGGCCAGCGTCCGCAGGCACTCGGCGGCCTGCCCGAGGGCTTCCATGTTCGTCAGTCGCAGTTTGGTTTTTGCGCTCATTGCCTTAGTCTCCACATTCCATAATATCGGGATGTTCCGATTTGTCAAGCTGTGAGTTCGACGAATTCGGATTGTCCACCCGGACCGCGGCCTCGGCTTTGCCGGCGGCCTCGAATACGGTTGGCCATTCGCTCTCGAGGAAGGTGAACTGGCTCAAGTAGTGACCTGGTAGGGGGTGGGGCTCACTTTATCCCCAGCGGATCCGTTTCCGGAATCAGATAGTGCCAATTCACTGGTCGTTTCACCGAACCTGCCTTGAGATGCCGCGACTGGATCCGTGCTGCTCAGCCATGACTATTGCCACGAAAATAGATCGTATTTGTGGCAAAAGATAGCGGGATCTGGGGGTGGCGGGAGCTCCATGTTGAAGCCAGCCTATCGCATGGGGCAGGGGTTCGCTCCATATTAAAGGCAGCGAGGTACTCATCCTGACCCAGCACGGCCGGGCAATCCCATCCCCTCGTTGAGGATCTCCATGTGGCGTACGTATCGGAACACTCGCCCGCGCCGCCGGCCTGTGAATTCCGCCACGATGCCAAGTCGCTCCAGGTGCGCCAGTGACTTGTTCACAGTGGCCGGCGTGAGCCCGCTGGCTGTCGTCAGCGATGTCGCCGTGCCGATAGGCTGGCGTTGCAGAATCCGGTGGACCGCCAACGCGGAAGTAGTGGCACGCCCCAGGCCTTCGATTCGCCGGGCATCCTCCGCAGCCAACTCCAGCAGTCGCTTGGCAGACGCGGCCGCCTGCGTCGCACCCGCCAGAACGGCATCGGCAAAGAACTCCAGCCAGGCCTCCCAATCGCCGGACAGGCGCACCGCATTCAGCAATTCGTAGTAGGTCGAGCGCCGCTCCTTGAAGTGCAAGCTCAGGTAGAGCAGCGGCTCTCGCATCAACCCATCGGCCGCCAGTTGGAACGCGATCAGCAGGCGACCGAGCCGTCCGTTGCCGTCAAGAAACGGGTGGATCGTTTCAAATTGAACATGCGCCAGCGCCGCCTTGATCAGCGGCGATGTCCGTTCCGGCTGGTCGTGCAGGAAGCGTTCGAACTGCCTCAGGCACTCGTCCAGCTCGTTCGCCGGTGGCGGCACAAACATCGCACTACCCGGCCGCGAACCACCAATCCAGACTTGGCTCCGCCGAAACTCACCCGGTGTCAAAAGGCCCCCGCGCCCATCACCAAGCAGCACCGCATGCACTTCACGCAACAACCGAAGCGAAATCGGAAACCCCTCCCGCAGCCGCCGAAATCCATACTCAAGCGCCGCCACACAACGGCCAACCTCCCGCACATCCTCCAGCGACACGCCGGGCTGCTCATCCATCTCAAACAACATCAAGTCCGTCAGCGACGACCGAGTCCCCTCGATCATCGACGACAAAACCGCTTCCTTCCGAACAAACCCATAAACCAACCGCCCAGCATTCGGCAGCAAGTCCGTCACCGCATCCAGCCGCCCCAGGGCAACCAGCGCCGCATCAAAACGACCCCGCAACCCCGCCCCCCACTCAATCGCCGGCAGCGGCGGCAGAGGCGCCGGCACAAACGCCGAAAACGCCTGACCAGGGCTACGAACTTCGATGTAGTGACCCTGGAGGGGGCGTTTCATGGGTGGTCCGTCCATACAATAGCGTGGGTTTTAATTTACGATACATAATATAAGTAAATTAGTCGATCACCAGCTCGGGCGTCCTCAAACTACAGGTGGTCAGGCTTGAAACTGACTGTGTCGTAACTATTTGTAATACAACATGTTAAATCTTTGATTGGCCCCAAAGCTACACGCCCAATCGGTCTCGCCCCTTGTCGCAAGTCTGTCGCAAGTTATGTCGCAAGTCTGTCACAGCTTCCGGGCGAGCTTATAGACAAGTTGATTGGTCTCCCCCTCGTGGCGTATCAGGGCTTTGGCCTCGAGTGCCGCAAGATCACGCTGCAGAGTGCGGCGGCTGAACCCAGGGCACAGTCGTTCGAAAGCGGCGATGTCCATTTCAGGGATGCCAAGCAGATACTCGATGGCCAGACCCTGTCGCTCATTGAGATGGTGCTCGCGCACCAAGATGTCTCGGCGAATGGCATCAGTGCCGCGCGCCTTGACCTCTTCCAACTGCGTCGCCAGGCCGTCGACGAAATACTCGAGCCAACCAGTGTGGTCCATTTCGAGTTCGCGCACACCTTGTAACGCCCGGTAGAAGGCGCTGCGATCACGATCGTAATACTCGCTAAGCGTGAACAGCCGCTTGAAATCGTACCCGGCACGATACAGACACAGCGTCGAGAGCAGGCGAGAGGCACGACCGTTGCCATCCACGAAGGGGTGGACATGCACGAGTTGGCACTGCGCGATTCCGGCCACCAACACAGGATGAATCCCCGAATCGCCGCGCAGCCACTCCACCAGCTCCTGCATCAACGGCGCCACCTGCTCGGGCGGGGGAGGCGTATAGATGATTTCGCGCGTCAAGCTGTTGGCGACAAAATTCTGAATGGTCCGATACCGTCCAGGTTGCGCCACCCCACCCCGCACTCCCTTGACCAACCGCTGGTGGATCTCCCGGATCAGCCCCTCGGTAACAGGATCACCACTCTCCAGATATGACGAAACCAGTTCAAAAGCATCCCGATAATTCAACAACTCCCGCACATCATCCCGATCAGCCCCCGCCACCGTCTCACCCGCCCACAACCGCGCCGCCTCATCCAAAGTCAGTTTGGTCCCCTCAATATGAGTCGTATAATGCGCCTCCACCAACAAAGCCCTCCGACTCATCCGCCCCACCCACTCCTCCGACAACGTAGCCGCCTCAAGAAAGCCGCGAGCCCGTTCAATTTTCGTAAGCGCCGCCGTGATTGAGTTGGAGATCGTGAAGCGGGGCTCGAAACCGGCCATGGCTAGAGCTCTCCCCGGAAGGCGCGGTGCTGGAGGGAGGCGAAGAGGGCGTCGAGTTGGGTGATGGAAGCCCGGTGGGCATTTATCATTGCCTGGACAGCCGCGATGCGATGGGCAAACAACCGCTGCTGCTCAACCTCTGGTGTTGGGATGTCGAGACCCCGAAGAATTTCAAGATTAATGTTCTTCTGGGCAGATTCTGGCGCTCTGGCTTCAAGTGAGGCTTGTAGAATTGAGAGCCAAGCTCGAACAAATTCGACGGTAGCCGGGTCCTCAGCGCTAAAACCGACAACGCTGTCAGGGAAGCACGCATCAAATGTAAGGATACCGGCCTTTGCAATATTCGCGGCAATGGTGATGCAAAGCGTGCCCTTTGGCCACATCTTGCTCTGTCGAAGTCCAGCATCTGAGTAGGTGCTCGTGAATGTCCGGAGGTAGCCGTTGCAATTGGCGACATCACCAGTTTGAACGAATGGATAGGGTCCGCCCAGCAACTCCTTTGGGGGGCGGCTATCTCGACCATCAACTGGATGATATGGCGGGGGGTTCGGAATTGGCCGTTTTGTCCGGCGGAGGCGATCTTGCCGAGCATGTACTCGTAGAGGTCGCCCTTGGTGTCGCGGTCCTCCATGGGTATGCCGTCGAGCAGGTCCACCACCTTGGCGAGCAGCGCAGGCGTGGGGATGGTGAAGCGGGCGTCTTTCATATGGTGTGCGTAGGTAGAGTCGTCTCCACCTAGGGTGCGCAGGAACGGGAAGACGTGCTCACCGACGACTGCGAACATTTCACTCGGTGCCAGGTGTTTGAAGTGCGACCAGGGCAGGTCCTCGTAAGGGCGGCCGCCGTTCTTGCCGATGTCGTCCTGGCCTTTGGGAAAGACGCGGCGCTCCATGGGCTTGTTGAGCCGGGCGGCTTTGTTCTCGGCCAGCGTGTGCAAGTCGTCCAGGCGGCGGAGGAAGAGGAGGTAGGTGATTTGCTCCATCACCTCCAGGGGGTTGGAGATGCCGCCGGACCAGAAGGCGTCCCAGATGCGGTCGACTTGGGTTTTGATTGCGCCGGTGATCATGGGGTGGTCCTTGCGGGCATACGGGGCAGGGCAGGAATTACATCACGACGCCTTTTTCGTGGCCCCGGGCTTTCTCGCAGGGAGCTTGATGACTTTGCGACCTTCGGCGGCCTGCCGTGCGCGGGCCGCCTCGATAATCTTGTCGATGTCGAAGCCGGACTTTCGAGCGATCGCGTCACGGATCGAGTGGATCTCTTCGATTATTGGATCCTTGCGGACCGTGGTCACTTCTCCTCGACGAACTCGACTGGCGTGCAGATGATGGGAGGCTCGAAGCCCGCCTCGCGGCAGATGGCTTCTATTCTACTACGCATCGTGGCATTGGCAATGTGAGTGCAATTCCACGTGAGGAGGTAGTCAAGGCCGTGCACGGCGGAAAGGGCGACATGGACGGCATCGACGTAGGCAATCTCCGGCATGCCACCGCGGCGGAGAAGCTCGCGGGCCAGTTCGCCGGCCTCCGGCACCAAATCGAGCAGCACCACATCACGAAGTGCGGACAGGCGTAGTTCAGCCGCCTCGGGATCGCCGGCCCCGGCTTCATCGATGTCTCTGGGTACAGGGACTACTACATTCTAACCCATGTGATACGTTCCACTTGCCCCCCTCAGCGGTCCCCACCCAGCAAATTCCCCAACCCGCCCAGTACCGACCCCTCTTCCCGCCGTCCACCAACCGAGCCGGCCGCGGCCACGATTCGTGCCGCCATTCGATTGAGTGGCAGACTTTGCAACCAGATCTGCCCGGGTCCGCGCAGCGTGGCGAAGAACAAGCCTTCACCGCCGAAGAGCGTGGACTTGATGCCGCCGACGAGCTGGATGTCGTAGTCGACCGAAGGCTGGAAACCCACGATGCAGCCGGTGTCGACTTTCAGAACTTCGCCCTGGGCGAGGGTGCGTGCGTACAGGGTTCCGCCGGCGTGGATGAAGGCCAGGCCATCGCCCGTCAGGCGCTGCATGATGAATCCCTCGCCGCCGAACAGGCCCGCGCCGAGTTTCTTCTGAAAGGCGATGCCGATGGCGACGCCCTTGGCGGCGCAGAGGAAGGAATCCTTCTGAACGATCAGTTCGCCACCCATGTCACTCAGGTCCATGGGGAGGATGGTGCCGGGGTAGGGGGCGCCGAACGCGACCTTCTTCTTTCCCTGGGTCTTGTTCTGGAAGACGGTCATGAAGAGGGATTCGCCGGTCAGGAGGCGTTTGCCGGCGCCCATCAGGCTGCCGAGGATTCCACGACCCTGGCTTGCGGCGCTGCCGTCGCCAAAAATGGTTTCCATGGCGATGCCGTCGTCCATGTACATCATGCCGCCGGCTTCGGCCACTACGGCTTCTTCGGGATCGAGTTCGACTTCCACGAATTGGATATCTTCGCCATACACCTTGAAATCGATTTCGTGCATCTGGCCCACGGGAGCTCTCCCCTTGTTGATGGTGTGGTCATGCCGCATGGGGCGGTTTTGGCGGCGATTGTACAGCCAACAGGCTTCGGGCAACATTCCGGCCATTCGTTCCGTACCCGATAGGGCGGCCGCGCGCCGGACGATACGCATCCCATGCCTGGAGGTTGCCCTGAAACTCGAGATTGATCGACTCGGCAAGCGATACGGGCGGGAGCGGTGGGCCCTCCGCGAATTCAGCCTGACGCTGCAGCCGGGAGTACTTGGACTCCTGGGACCGAACGGGGCGGGGAAGTCCACCTTGATGAGAATCCTGGCCACCGTCAGTCGGGCCACCGAGGGGGTGGTCCGGTGGGATGGGGCGGACATCGCCAAACGGCCGGATGAACTGCGCCGGGTGCTGGGATACCTGCCGCAGGACTTTGGCGTCTATCCCAATCTGACGGCCATCGAGTTTCTCGATTACCTGGCGGCCGCACGGGGGATCCCGGGGGCCCAGGCCAGGCGGCGGATCGATGAGCTTCTGACGCTGGTCAATCTCACGGAATCGGCGAAGCGTCCGGTGGGGGGGTATTCGGGCGGGATGCGGCAGCGGCTGGGGATTGCGCAGGCGCTGTTGAATGATCCGGAATTGCTCATCGTTGATGAACCAACCGTCGGGCTCGATCCGGAGGAGCGGAATCGGTTCCGCCATCTGCTGACGGAGCTGGCGGGGTCGAAGATCGTAATTTTATCGACTCATATCGTGAGCGATGTCGAGGCCACGGCCGAATCGATCGCGCTGATTCACCAGGGGCGATTGGTGGCGCATGCCTCACCGGAGGCGTTGCTGGCGGCGGCCGGCGGGCGCGTGTGGGAGTGGTCGATGTCGGCCGAGCGGCTGGCGGAGGTGCG
>JAWXBZ010000087.1:0-5308 GCA_034440375.1 Candidatus Eiseniibacteriota bacterium | reverse complement strand
GGCCGGTCGACCCGGCCACGGGCATGGTCGTTGACCTGAAAGAAATCAAGCGAGTCCTTCACGCCGAGATCATCGATCGATGGGACCACCGCGATCTCAACCATGATGTGCCGATGCTGGCCGGTATTCAGCCGACCGCAGAGAACCTGGCGATCGCCATCTGGAACGCACTGGATGGGCGCGTGGCCGGGGCACGACTTGTCTGTGTCCGCCTGCGCGAGACGGACAACAACCGGGTCGACTACTTCGGTCCCGGGAAAACCGGGGGAAGGATCTGATGGAATCGATTGTCCGTTCGTTCTTGACCGAGCTCGGTGAAGACCCCGAGCGTGAAGGGCTGAAGGAGACGCCGCGCCGCGTGGCGAAGGCGTGGAAGTTCTTGACGGAGGGCTACGATCTCGATCCAAAAGTCGTACTGAACAACGCCATCTTCAGCGAGGACGTCGACGAGATGATCACGATTCGCAACATCGAGATCTACTCGATGTGCGAGCATCATCTGCTGCCGTTCTTCGGCAAGGCGCACGTGGCCTACATGCCGAACGGCAAGATCATCGGGTTTTCCAAGATCCCGCGGCTGGTAGACATTTACGCCCGTCGACTCCAGGTGCAGGAGCGGCTGACCCGCCAGATCGCCGATACGATCCAGGAACTGCTGAACCCGAGGGGCGTGGCGGTGGTCATCGAAGCCGTCCACCTGTGCATGACGATGCGCGGGGTCCAGAAGCAGAACAGCGTGGCGGTCACCAGCGCGATGCTCGGCGGCTTCCGGGACGATCGCTCCAGCCGCATGGAGTTCCTCGAGCTCATTCGCGGTCAGACGAACGGCGTCTCGGCGTGACGACGAACGCCGGTCCGCTGCTCGGCCGCGTGGCGTTGATCACCGGAGGCAGTCGTGGGATCGGCCGGGCGACCGCCCTCATCCTGGCGGCACGCGGCGCCGCCGTGGCTCCGCTGGCCCGCACAAAAGAAGATGTGGAGGCGACCAGGACCGCGATCCATGAAGCGGGCGGGCGAACCACCGGATTGTCACTGATCGTGGATGTGCGCGACGCCGCCGGACTGGCCACCGCCGCGCACCGCGCTGCCAGGGAACTCGGACCAATTGACATTCTCGTCGTGGCGGCCGGCGTGGCTCGATTTCGGACGATCCTTGAAACGACGCCCGCCGAGTGGGACGAACAGCTGGCCGTGAACCTGACCGGAGCGTGGAACGCCGTGCGCGCCGTGCTTCCGGGCATGATCGAGCAGGGGCGGGGTGACATCGTTCTGATTGCTTCGGTTGCGGCACGCAAGGCGTTTGCCAACTGCGGCGCCTACGGTGCCTCGAAGGCGGGCCTCGTCATGATGGGCGATGTCCTCCGCGAGGAAACCCGCCGGCATGGCGTGCGCGTCACGTCCATCCTGGCCGGGGCCACCGAAACCGAGATCTGGGGCTCCACGTTGCCGGCGCCGCCTGAGCGGCTCATGTCGCCGGATCTGGTGGGGGAGGCCATTGCCGATGTCGTCGCCCTGCCGCTGCGCGGTTCGATCGAAGAGATCGTGCTGCGGCCACCGCTGGGTGATCTCTAGTCTAGCCGGCGCCCTTCCGCAAAAAAAATCGAAGCAGACGTCCTTCGCGTGCGGCACCCAGGTAGACGTGGTTTCGCTCCGCGCACCATTCCGGAACATCCACGATGGTGGCCGGATCGTCCGCACGCAATTCAAGGATCGACCCGTTCGACAGGGCTCCAAGAGCACGAGCCGTCTTGACCAGTGGCAGGGGGCAGAGAAGCCCGCAGGCCTCGACAACAACCGCCGGTATTTCCGAAGTCGGAATCGTCGGGCCGATTTCCCGCAATCGTTCTTCGTCGCGTGTCAAGTGATCCTGCCCGAATTCATTTCAGTCCCCCGGAAGCACTTGAAAGGAATGATGGCGATTGCGTCAAACGTCACCGTCGAAGTCACAATTCCCGAACCGCTTGTCCTGATGCAGGATGGAACGATGTTGGCCAAAAGACAAGTCGTGTTCCACGCCAAATCGTTGACACTGTTTCCAACTCTGATCTAGCGTCCCACATGGCGACCGTAACGCCAGTAAGCTTGCAACTGTTGCATCCTGAATTTCTTCCCGCACCGAGACGACCGTCCGCGAGCGCCCGTCAGTTCAAAGTTCAGTTCGAGGGGGGTACATGGAACCGATTCGCGTCCTGTTCGTCTGCGCTGCCAACGACTGCCTGAGTCCGATGGCCGAGGGATTCCTGCGCCGCTACGGTGGCAACGCCTTCGAGGTGTCGAGTGCCGGCGTCGAACCCGCACCCCTCGACCAGATCGCCGCCGACCTGATGCAGCGTGCCGGCGTCGATATCTCGAAGCATATCTCCCGATCATTTGCGGATGTGGCGGACCGGTCGTTCGATTTCGTGATCAACGTGTCGGAGGGCTCCCGTGACGCGGTGACCCGGATCACGAATACCCACCGCTTGATTCACTGGCGCTTTCCCGACCCGCGCAAGGTGGGCGGCACCGCCTCCGAGGTGCGCCGGCAGTATCAGCGGGTCCGCGACGAGGTGGCCGGTCGCATCCGGCTCTTCGCCTATGCCCAGACCCGCCGCCGGGAACGCCGGCCGGACGCCGTCTCCCTGGCGGTCTGACGGCCGTCGGAAGGTTCAGGAACTCCAAAAAAGTCGTGCCTCGGACGGGGCTCTCTGCTAGGATAGTCTACTAATTCTATAGACATTGATGGCTAGGAGATCCCAATGCGATGATCGGCATCGACCGTTGCCCTCCAAACCCCCCGGTTTCCCACCTTTTTCGCCACCTGGCCGGTGGCTTCCTCCTGATCGCGGCGTCGTGGTTGCAGCCCGGAATGGTCGTGGCCGGGCTTCCGGCACCCCGGCCAGCGCTGCGCGTGGCTCATCTTGGAACCCTGGCCCACGCACCCGTCCTGATCGCACGGGAACGTCAGCTCTTCGAACAGATTGCCCTCCCGCGCCGGGTGGAGTGGACCATGTTCAACTCTGGTCCCCAGATCATCGAGGCCCTGTTCGCCCGCGAGATCGATCTGGCGTGGGTTGGTCCCGGGCCCGCGGTGAACGGCTTCGCGCGTTCGAACGGCGAGGCGCTCCGCATCATCAGCGGGCTGGCGCAGGGAGGCGCCGGGCTGGTGGCACGCCGTGGCTCCGGGTTCAAGGACGCATCGCAGCTGGCGGGACGTCGCATCGCCACGCCGCAGACTGGCAACACCCAGGACCTGGCGCTCCGTCACTGGGTCAAGTCGCATGGGTTAAGGCCCCGGGATCAGGGTGGTGCGGTCGACATCCTGCCGATGCCGGCGGCGGACCAGTTGACCCTGTTCAAGCGGGGCGAGCTTGACGCGGCCTGGGCGGTCGAGCCCTGGCTCAGTCGCCTGATTCTGGAAGGCCCGGGCGATCTCCTCTTGGATGAGGCGGCGTTGTGGCCGGGTGGATGCTACGCAACCACGGTCCTGATCGCCCGGCCGGAGCTGATTGAATCAGACCCGACGCTGATCACCCGCTGGCTCACGGTCCAGGAGGAGCTGCTGTCCTGGATGGCTGCCCATTCCGACTCCGCACGGGAGGAAGCCAATGCCGCCCTGCGGCACCTGACCGGAAAGAACCTCCCCCCCTTGCCGCTCGCGTCCGCCTGGGCGCGCCTCGTCTTCACACAGGACCCGGCGCGCGCCTCGATCGAGGAGGGGGCACGGCAGGCCGCCGATCTCGGTTTTCTTGGCCGGAATCGCGTCACCATCGACCGACTCTTTGCACTCGAGTCATTGAAAAGTCTGCCGGCTCCCAGGCCATGAGCGCCGTCGAGCTCAAAGGCGTTGAGCGTCGCTTTGCCCTCGGACAGAAAACACTGGCGGCGCTCGGCCCGATCGATCTGACGGTTGCGCGCGGCGAGTTCGTGTGCCTGGTGGGGCCATCCGGTTGCGGCAAGTCAACGCTGTTGAACCTCGTCGCGGGATTGGATCGACCCGATTCGGGAGAGGTTCGCGTCGAAGGGGACATCGTCAGGGAAACTTCGCCCGATCGCATCATGGTTTTTCAGGACGGGGGACTCTTTCCCTGGCTCGACGTGCGGCAAAACGTGGAGTTCGGGCTTCGCGTGGCGGGGATGCCCGAAGCGGAACGCCGCAATCGAGTGGATCAGCTCCTGGCCCAGGTGCATCTGTCCGCCTTCGCCGGCGCAAGAGTACACCAGCTATCGGGAGGCATGCGCCAGCGGGTGGCCCTGGCCAGGGCCCTGGCGCCGAAACCGCGCCTTCTCCTCATGGATGAGCCGTTCGCCGCGCTGGATGCCCAGACGCGCGATCGACTCGGCATCGAACTCCAGGAGATTCAGGCGGCGACCGGCACGACGATCCTGTTCATCACGCACAACCTGCGCGAGGCCGGCTGCCTGGGCGATCGGGTGCTGCTGATGTCGGGCCGCCCCGGCCGAATTATCCGCGAGCTCTGCATCGACCTGCCGAGGCCGCGCCGCATCGAGGACGAGGGACTCATCGACACGATCCGCCCCCTGATGGCCGATCTTCGCCGCGAGGTGGATGCGATGGCCGTGTCATGACAGACCACTGGCTGGCCCGCCAGCTTCGACGCCTCGTCATGATCCTCGGGCTGACCGTGATTTGGGCTCTCTTCTCACGATTCGGCCCCTGGCCTCCCTATTTGTTGCCCGGCCCCTTCGAGGTAGGACAGGCGCTGCTGGCAGGCATGAGCGACGGCTCCATCGCTCGCGGCGTGCTGGTCAGCCTCAAGCGGCTGGTCCTCGGCTTCGGCATTTCGGTGATGATTGGAGTGGTCATCGGACTCCTGAATGCCCGCTTCGCCTTGATGCGCGAAACGCTCGGCCTCCTCGTGCTCGGCCTGCAGGCTCTCCCAAGCATCTGCTGGCTGCCCCTGGCCCTCCTCTGGTTTGGCCTCAACGAATCAGCCGTGATCTTCGTCGTCGTCATGGGCTCGCTCCTGTCGGTGGCCCTGGCCGTCGAAGATGCCGTGCGCCACATCCCGATGATCTATCTGCGCGCCGCCCGCAATCTCGGCGCCAGCGGTCTCACTCTCTATCGAAGTGTCGTCCTGCCCGCCTCCCTTCCGACGGTCGTGAGCGGTCTGAAGCAAGGATGGTCCTTCGCCTGGCGCGCCCTGATGGCCGGCGAACTCCTCTTCGTCGGACCGGGCCTCGGCCGTCTCCTGATGCTCGGCCGTGACCTGAACGACATGGCCCAGGTCATCGCCATCATGCTCGTCATCGTCGCCATCGGCCTAGCGTTCGATCGGGTGGTCTTCAGCCGGATCGAACGCTAGGC
>JAWXBZ010000086.1:0-6415 GCA_034440375.1 Candidatus Eiseniibacteriota bacterium | reverse complement strand
CCTAGTATCAGCGCGAGCAGCAGCAGATTGACCACGGCCGACCCCATCCGAAGTCCGCCCGCCTCACGATAAAATCGAGAGCTGTACAGACTGCGAACGAAGTTCTGAATCGGGCCGCCATCGGCGGGCGTGGGCTCTCCTATCGACACGAGCCGGAGAGTATCAGTCGGGCCGGGTGCGCGGTGAGTCCCCCCCATGGGGCGGGCGACCCGTTACTGATTCAACCGCTTGATCCGGCTCCAGGTCGTCGCTTCCACCGGAACGATGCAATCGGTGTAGTTATAAGTGACCCGGATGTTGGCGTAGGGCCGGGGACCGATCGACCAGCTGCTGGCGCCGGTCTGGTACGAACCGTCCGTGGCGAAGCCGGGCAGGCTGATCGTGCCGGCGCCGGTGAAGAGTGCGAGGTCCGGGGGGTTCGTCAGACAGAGACTGTCGGAATCGGCGCCGGGCAGGAACCTGTAGGTGCGTCCGGAGGATCCGCCGTAATCCAGCGAGTTATCGAAGCTGGTCACCGAGTCCGATGTGACCACAACCGGCTGCACGATGAGGATGGATGTCAGGTTCGGCCGCTGCAGGGTGATCGTGGCGATGCCGTGGACCGCTTGAGCGATGTCATGATGGGCTCTCCAGGATGTGGGGGCAGGGAAATCAGGCCGGATGAGAGCGGAATCCTGAATGGGCCGATCGATCACCCCGGGGCACGGTCCCGCGTGGATGAATATAACATGGGATCTGGGTTGGCCTGGCCGGCCCGACCTAGGCCGCGCGGGCCACCGCGGGGTCGAGCGGCAGACGGAAGCAGAAGCGGCTGCCGGGAAGGCTGCCGCCGGACTCCACGTAGATCCGGCCGCCGTGTCCTTCGACGATGCCGCGGGAGATGAACAGGCCGAGGCCCGTGCCCCCCACCTTCCGGGTATGCGAGGAGTCCAACTGCTTGAATTTCTGGAAAAGTAGCGGCAGGTATTCGTTGGCAATCCCCGGACCCTGATCGGACACCGTGAAGAGAATCTCCTCGGCGTCGAGATCCACCGAGACCTCCACCGTCGTCTTCTCGGGAGAAAACTTGAGCGCGTTGCCGACCAGGTTGGTCAACACCTGGGCGATGCGCATCCCGTCGGCGGTAAAGGTTGGCAGCTGACCCGTCGGCTTGAAGGCCAGTTCGATCGACTTCTTGCGGGCCAGCGGCGCCAGGTGCTCGAACACGCCGCGGACCATCTCGGCCGCGTCCACCGTCTCGAAGTTGAGCGGCAGCTTGCTCCCCTCAATCTTGGAAAAGTCGAGAATGTCGTTGATCTGGTTGATGAGTCGCTCGACCGAGGCCATGCAGATTCCGAGCAACTTCTGCTGCTTGTCATTGATCGTGAAGTATTCCCGGTCGGAGAGGATTTCCAGCGACCCCTTCATGGCGGTCAAGGGCGTGCGAAGCTCGTGCGAGACAACGGCCACGAATTCCGATTTCATCCGGTCGATCTCTTTCGCCTGGCTGTACAGCTGCGCGTTGACGATGGCGATGGCCGCCTGGCTGGCGAACATGGTCAGGACGTTTTGATCCGCCGGCAGGAAAGGCCCGCCGTCCTTGTTCATGACGTCGATCACGCCGATCAGCTCCCCCTTGGAGAGGAGTGGCACTGCCAGGGCCGAGTTGGCGCCGAGCCGGCAGAGCGGTTCAATGGATGGGTCGGCCAGGCTTTCGGCGATTTCGGCGGTACGGCTTCGGACCACGCGACCATTCAGCCCTTCGTCCGAACGAATCCGAAAGGTCGGCACGAACTCAGGATCCATGCCCATTCCGGCGATGCCGGCCAACTGTCCGGAATTTCCCTGGTTCAGGAGAACGATGCCAGATCGCGCGCCGGTCAGGCTGACCGCCTTTTCGACGATGACATCCATGGTCTGATTCAGGTTCAGGCTCTCGGAGATCTGCTGCCCGACCTCGTACAGCGTGGACATCTGCCTCGTCGCGATGTTGACCTTTTCGCGGAGGATCTCCTCGTGCCGCTGGAGTTCCTCGTTGGCGCTGGTCAGGTACTCCAGCAGCTGCCTGTTCTCCTGCTTCAATCGACGGGCCTGGATGCCGCGGGTCACGACCTGATCGACATTCCACAGGTCGAATGGCTTGGTGATGTAGTCGTAGGCCCCGTGACGCAGCGCGTCGATGGCCGTGGAGGTGGAGGCGAATCCGGTGATGACCAGGACAACGATCTCCGGATCGAATTTCTTGGCCCGGGCCACGACTTCGAGTCCGTCGACGCCGGGAAGGTTGATATCCGTCAGGAGCAGATCGAACGAACCGGTCTCGAGCTGGGCCAGTGCCGCCTCGCCGTTGCCGGCGGTGGACACGTCATAGTCCCTCTCGGAGAACAGATCGACGAAAATTTCGAGGACACTCTCTTCATCGTCAACGATCAGAATGCGCGGTCGGCTGTAGCTGCCGCTGACCGTGAGGCCGGTGGTCCGATCGTCGGAGGAAACCATGGTCAATTTGAATCTCCACTCAGGAGGCGCTGGCCGCGGGAAGATTGGTGTATTCGTCCCGGTTCCGGCGCCGCGCCCGTTCGAGGACATTATCGGCCGCCCGGAGAAGTTCTTGAGGCTCGGCGGCGTCCTCCGGAAAGGTCACGGCCGCGGTGGAAGCCGAGAGGCGCTTCCGCCGGGGGAATGAGTGGCTTTCGATGCCGGCGGCCAGCCGACGGGCGGCCGCCTCCGCCTCATCACGGTTCGTGACCGGCAGGAGCAGGGCAAATTCGGCCGGTCCGGTCCGGGCCACCAGGTCGGTGCCCCGGGCCAGGTCTTTCAGAATCGAGGCGATTTCCACGACGGACCGGTCGGCCGATTCAGGGCCGACGGCCTCCCGAAAATCGGAAAACTCATTGATCGACACACGCACCAGGGAAAATTCCTGGAGAAACCGCCCGGCGCGAACCGACTCATCATGAATTCGGGAGATGAGGTGGCCGGTCGTGTAGAGGCCGGTCAGGTCATCGGTGATCGATACCTCGCGGATTCGTCGCTCGAGGACAACCTTTTGAACCAGCGCGGCGGCCTGTGTTCCGACCATGACCAGAAGCCGGAGATCATCCCGGTTGAACGAGTTTTCACGGGAGTGGCCGAGCGTCAGGACACCCAGGGTCTTGCCGGCCACGACCAGCGGTGCGGCCATGAACGACTTGATGACACCCTCGTGGGTCGGCTGGCTTCGCTTGAGTGATCCGAACAGGATCGGCTTCTGCGTACGCGCCACCCAGCCGGAGAAGCCGGTGCCGCCGTCAAACTGAATTCGGTCGATCAGGTCGGTTTCGTGCCCGATGGTGGCCGCCACCTGAAGCTGGCCGGTGGCCGAATCAACCAGGTAGAGCGTGGCCCCCTCGTGCGGGATGGCCTGATTCAAGAGCGCCAGGAGCCGTTCGCAGCACTCCGTCGGATCAATGATGCGCGAAATCTGACGGTTGATCTCGAAGAGGGTCTCCATTCCCTTCGCACGGGACACCACCGCCGCATCACCTTCGGGTGACAGGCAGTTGGCCAGCTTCTTCTGGAAATTGCCCACCCGGGTCAGAGCGTCGGTTGAACTGGCTTCCTGACCCAGTTCCTCGGCCTGTGTCTTCAGACGCCCGATCTCGTCCTGCTCCAGGAGGCCGCGATCCTCCAGTGACTCGACGAGCTGGAGGGCGTTCTTCTTCTGCGACCTGGCCCAGGCCGCCGTCGAATGAATGTCCGTGGTCGAATCCTTCGCGACCGTCAGGCTCTTCGCGGTGGTCGGCTTCTTTGCGGTCGTCAGCTTCTTTGCGGCCGGTGCGGCCTTGGTGATCTTCGAGACGCGAGCGGTCATGGTCTTTCCCCCAGTTGGAAGACGATGCGTTTCGTATGCGAGTGACCTGTTGTTCAGGCCACCTGAGTCATGGTGGTTGGAGCGGAACTGCGATGGATCAGGCCGCCATCTTCCCCAGGCGGCGCCGGACGCGGCCAACCGCCTTGGTGTGGATCTGCGAGGCGCGCGATTCGGAGATGTCGAGGGTCTCGCCGATCTCCTTCAGCGTCATTTCCTCGTAGTAGTAGAGGGCCAGCACCAGCTTCTCCTGTTCGGTGAGTCCGGAGAGAACGTCGACGAGGACATCCTTCAGTTCGTCCTTCTCGATCCGGTCGAGGGCATTGGTGGCCCGCGTGTCCTCGATCAATTCCGCCATTCCGGCGCTGCCGGCATCATCACCGTCATTGGCGGGCTGGTTGAGCGAGAGGAGGATGACGCCGCGCACGTCGTCGAGGATGCGCCCGAACTGACTGTTCGAGACCGACATTTCGGAGGCGACTTCCTGGTCGGTGGCCTGGCGGCCGAGGCGCTGGTCGAGTTCGCGACAGACGGTGTCCAGCTGACGCGCCTTGCGGCGGATCGAACGGCTGGCCCAGTCCATCGAGCGGAGTTCGTCCAGAACGGCACCGCGGATGCGCCACACGGCGTAGGTCTCGAACTTGGTTCCCTTGCCCGAATCGTATTTCTCGAGCGCGTCGAAGAGTCCCAGGGCGGCGGCGTTGAGGAGATCATCCCGCTCGACGTACTTGGGTACGTTGGCGGCGATCCGATCGACCACATATTTGACGAGCGGCTGATAGCGCTCGTAGGCCGCCTCCTTGGACATCTTCTTCCAGACGGGGGCCGTCGCCTCGGGCTCGGTGCGACGACGGTTCGGGACGCTTGCGGTGGCTATCGCCATGTCAGCTCTCGCTTCCTCGTTCGGGTGGACATCTCGCTCGGGTCGTGAACCGCAGCGGGCTTGCTTCCCGTTACGGCCCCTGTCCGTTCAGCCGGCCATTCGTTCCCGGGCGCCGTTGGGGCGCCCGACTCCTTCCGGATCGCGGACAGAATCGTTATGAAGCACGCGTTGTGCCAGCCGGACGATGCTTTTCGCGGCAGGAGAGTTCGGGCTGGCTAAAAGAAAGGGCTCCTGGGCACGGACAGCCTTCGCCACGACAGGGTCAAGAGGCAGCCACCCCCAGTACTCCGGGTCGAGGCGCAGGAACTGCTTGCACGCCTTGGAGATACGGTTCCAGCTTTCCAGGGCCTCCAGCGAGCCGGTGGCCTGGTTCACGATGATCCCGGGGGCCCT
Organism: Candidatus Eiseniibacteriota bacterium; assembly: GCA_034440375.1. Taxonomy (GTDB): domain Bacteria; phylum Eisenbacteria; class RBG-16-71-46; order JABDJR01; family JAWXBZ01; genus JAWXBZ01. The sequence continues at coordinate 1,310 of JAWXBZ010000086.1, read as the reverse complement.
GGTGAGTCCCGACCGATTCAGAATCTTCAGGAGACTGAACGCCGCCGAGATGGCCGGCGGCTCCGGCGTCGTAACGATCAGATTTTCACCACCCAGGCGGGCCAGACTGGTGACGTTTCGACCAACGCCGGCCCCGGCATCGATCAGGATCAGGTCGAGAGATTCATTGAGGTCATTCAGCGCCCGGAACAACTTCTGGCGCCGAAAATCATCCAGATTGGCCAGATCGTCATCTCCCGACGTGCTCGGCAGGACCCGAACACCGGCGTAGCTTTCGACCAGCGTCTCTTCCAGCGTGGCGCGGCCGGCCACGAGATCGGCCGCCGTGTGCCGCGGCATGACCCCCATCAGGAGATCGAGACTCGACAGCGAGAGGTCGCCGTCGACGAGCAGGACACGACGCCCCTGGCGCCCCAGCGCGATCGCCAGGTTGGCGGCGATGTTGGTCTTGCCGACGCCTCCCTTGCCGGAAAGAAAGGTGATCGTGCGCGTCGTCACGGTGCGCGGCCGGGGGTCGGTGGAAGGATCCGCGGCCGGTTCGGGGCTTTGTCCGGCCACGACGGAGAGGAATGGCGGCGGATTCCGCCGTTCGGAGGAACGATTCACCTGTCCAATCCCCTCGTTCGTTTGATTCGGGTGATCGCGCCCCGGGGACGCCGTCAGACAACCAGTTGGAGGCGAGTTGACTGCAAGGCGCATGCCACGTGGTGAATTGCGCGGCGGGGGCCAGCCAGCGTGAGTTGGGGCGGTCTGTCCACCGGGAGTGGAAGCACCGCCGTCACTCGCGGGTGGTCAAATGTGATCGCTCCGACCAATTTTCATCCGACCGCGGGTGGGTCCATCGGCGAGGCGCGTCCCCCGGAGACGCAGGCTGTTTAGTACGACGGAGACACTGGAAACGGCCATGGCCAGGCTGGCCAGCACCGGCGACAAGGTCAGCCCGAATGCGGGGTAAAGGGCTCCGGCGGCGATCGGAATGCCGACCACGTTGTAGCCAAAAGCCCAGACCAGGTTCTGGCGAACCGTGGCCAGCGTTTTCCGCGACAGTTGGATCGACTGCACGATGCCGGTCAGATCGCCGCGGACCAGCGCGATATCGGCCGCCTCGACGGCGATGTCGGCACCGGTGCCGATGGCGATGCCGACATCGGCCGCCGCCAGCGCCGGGGCGTCGTTGATGCCATCCCCCACCATCGCCACCCGGTGTCCGGCCGACTGGAACCCGGCCACGACCGCCGCCTTGTCGGCCGGTAGGACCGGCGCCCGCACGTCGTCTATCCCCGTTTCGCGTGCGATGAACCGGGCGGCGG
>JAWXBZ010000085.1:0-41448 GCA_034440375.1 Candidatus Eiseniibacteriota bacterium | reverse complement strand
GCGGCGCGCCGCGCGGAACTTGGCGATCTCCTCGAAGAAATCGAGGTGCACATCCCAGAAGAATGACAGGCGGCTGGCGAATTCATCCACCGGCAGTCCGCGGGCGATGCCGCGCTCGACGTAGGTAAAGCCGTTGGCCAGGGTGAAGGCCAGTTCCTGCGCCGCCGTCGAGCCGGCTTCGCGAATGTGATAGCCGCTGATGGAAATGGTGTTCCACTGGGGCACCTCGGTCAGCCCGTACTCCATGATGTCGGTGATGATCCGCAGGCTCGCCTCGATCGGGAAACACCAGGCATGCTGGGCCATGTATTCCTTCAGCATGTCGTTCTGAATGGTGCCGCGGAGCGACTTCGAGTCGACGCCCTGCTTTTCCGCCGCCGCCACGTACAGGGCCAGCAGCGTACAGGCGGGCCCGTTGATGGTCATCGAGGTCGAAACCTTGTCCAGCGGAATTCCCCGAAACAGCGTTTCCATGTCCTCGAGGCTGTCGATGGCCACGCCGCATCGGCCCACTTCGCCCAGGCTCCGCGGGTGATCCGAGTCGTAACCCATCAGGGTCGGAAAATCGAAGGCCACCGAAAGGCCCGTCTGCCCTTTGCCCAGGAGAAAGTGATAACGCTGATTCGTCTCCTCGGCTGTGCCGAATCCGGAAAACTGGCGCATCGTCCACTGGCGGCCGCGGTACATGTTGGCGTGGATGCCGCGCGTGAACGGGTACTCGCCCGGAAAGCCCAGATCGCGCTGATAGTCGAGGTCCTGGATGTCGAGCGGCGTGTAGAGCGTGTTGATCGTGTTGCCCGAGAGGGTGGCGAAGACTTGGTCGCGATCCCTGGCCTTGTGGACAGACCGGTCTTTCCAGAGTTCGAGGTCGCGCTTCAGAGCGTCGAGATCCATTCTCTCTCTCCCGTTCGGGCCAAATCGCCCGCCATCCATGCCACCCGGCGGCCCCGGATCATGCCCGGCCCGCCACATCTCTCAGGGCCACTTCCACCAGTTCGGCCGCCGCGTCGTGCGGTGCCAGCCGGTGTTCCAGCACTTCGGTCGTCAAGCGGGCCAGGGCCAATTCTCCCGCCGGTCCGATCGTCAGGCTTCGGACCAGTTTTCGCTGGGCCAGATGCAGCAGCCGCCACCGTTCGGTTTCGCGCCGACGCCCGGTGAACTGCCCATCCGGGCGGCCCGCCTCGACCCACTGTTCAATGGCTTCCAACAACTCGGCGACACCGGTGCCCTTGACCGCCACCGTCTGACGGACCACCAGCGGCCGTCCGCCATGCCGTTCTCGGAGGGCCAGCATCGATCGAAGCTCCGTGACCGCCCGATCGGCGCCATCCCGATCGGCCTTGTTGACCACGAACAGATCGCCAATTTCCATCAGGCCGGCCTTCATGGCCTGAACGGCATCACCCGATTCCGGTACCAGCACCACCACCGTCACATCGGTCATCCGGGCCACGTCGAGTTCCGATTGCCCGACGCCGACCGTTTCAACCAGTATCCAATCGACGCCGAACACGTCGAGCAGGTCGAGCACCTCGTGCGTGGCCGCCGCCAACCCCCCCAGGCTTCCCCGGGTGGCCATGCTGCGCATGAAGACGCCGGGGTCATCGGCCAACTCCGGCATCCGGATCCGATCACCGAGGAGTGCCCCTCCGGTAAACGGGCTGGTCGGGTCGACGGCCACGATGCCGACCTGGCGTGATTGTCGGCGAAGAACCGTGGCCATCCGCGCCACCAGCGTGCTCTTTCCCGCCCCCGGAGGCCCGGTAATACCAACCCGAATGGCCCGCCCGGTGCGCTGGTGAAGCCGCCGAAACAGGTCGTCCACCCCGGCGTGCTCGTCCTCCACCCAGGACATGGCACGCGACAAAGCCCGGCGATCCCGCCTCATGATGGCATCGGACAGGGCACTGGGCGAATTCAAGGCCGGAGGATGATACATCACCGGTGAGTCCCGCTGGCTGAAACAGCTTTCGACCCGGGCTCGTGCCGGTGGGCCGACTCCACAACTCCAAATATATCATTAACTTAACAGCTCGATCAAGGATGCCCAGCCTTCGAGATACCCCCCCGGCGGAGGCTGCCTTATAGTGACGGCCCGCCGCCGGGAATCCGGTGGCGACATCCCCAATGCCCCGGAGATCTCCATGTTGAACCAGAATCTCGTGGCCAGCCTTTTGCGCCGGACCCGCCCCCACTCCCCTGCCACCTCGATGGCCGGTATGGCCCTGCTCGCGATCGTTTCAACCGCTCTCTTCGGCGTACGCCCGTCGGTCGCCCAGGCGGATCGCTTTGCCAATGTCGTGGTCGAAGCCACCGACTTAGGCTCCGGCCTGTACCTCCTGTCCGGCGCCGGCGGCAACCTGGGTCTGTCGATCGGCCCCGACGGCACATTTCTCATCGACGACCAGTTCGCGCCACTCAACGACAAGATCAAGGCCGCCATCGCCAGGTTGACCGATCAGCCGGTCCGCTTCGTCGTGAACACCCACTGGCATGGTGATCACACGGGCGGCAATGAAAAATTCGGCGAGGCCGGCGCGGTCATCGTGGCCCACGACAATGTGCGGCGGCGGATGAGCGTGGACAGCTTTTCGAAGGCCTTCAATGATTCCACCCCGGCCTCCCCGCACGCAGCGCTGCCGGTCATCACCTTTGCCGAGTCCGTCGTCTTTCATCTGAACGGGCAGGAAATCAATGTCCGCCACACCCCACCCGCGCACACCGATGGAGACGCCGTCATCCACTTTCGTCCGGCCAACGTCATCCATGTCGGCGATCTCTTCTTCAACGGTATGTATCCATTCGTCGATGTCGAAAGCGGTGGCTCGATCGACGGCTACGTGACGGTGATCGATGCCATCCTCCCCATGATCGACGACAACACCCGGATCATCCCCGGGCACGGCGCTATCGCGACAAAGGCCGAGTTCAAGGCCTTTCGCGATGTGCTGGCCGACGTCAGCCAGGCCGTCAAGGCACTCGTGGCCGATAAGAAGTCGAAGGACGAAGTCATTGCCGCCAAACCAACGGCGAAGTGGGACGCCAAATGGGGCAATGGCTTCATGAAGCCGGATCAATTCGTCGGATTGGTATACGACAGCGTGACCGGCGCTCAGTAACCATTGGACGGCGCCCAGTCGCACAAACACAAACGAGCCGCCGGCGATTTGCCCTGCGCCGGCGGCTCGTTCGTGTTTTCTCGGACGACCTGTGTGTGTGGCACCGCTCGGTATCAGCAACGATGGAGTGACTGGTAACGTCAGGCGGTTTGTCCGTTCACCGCGTCGAAGGCACAATAGCCATCGGCGTGATATGAGCTTATAGATGAAGCAATTGCCGGACCAGCCTCACTTATTCAAGTATTTATCCTGTTAATCGTTGTTAATAAACGATTTAGGATGCCGGGTGGTAGGCCCCACCCTAACCCCAGCTGATCACTATGTTGACGCTCACCCGACACAGCTGGTCATTCGGTCGTCACCACCCACGGCGGCCCGCCGTCATGGCCGGCGGGTAAATAAAACGGCTGGAAAGCTATTCCCCGCGCTTGCCGTGGCTTTTGATGGCCTGAAGCTCGATTGTCCAGGTGGTGCCCGAAGGCCCCGGAATCTTGCTGTTGAGTCAGGCTCTCTTGGCTCACCTGCCAGGCAGGGAATGGTCCAGCCGTTTCAATAAGTATCGGGTGCCCACCCCGAGAACTTTAGTGCTCCTGGGTGTGATGGCACACTTTTCGTTCATGAACGGCAACGCACCATTCGAAGGATCCAAGATTTGACACTTCTATAAGTCGTTTTTTTAATAATACTTAGGCATAAGTTATCCGCTTGGATCCTGAAAAAGTCGATTATGGCCCGTTCCTTGCTTATCAATATCCTTTGTCAACGGTTTCATCCAGAGCCATCCCGTTCCAGGGACCTCGCACCGAGATATGAAATTCATTAGGAGGAATAGATGGCATTCTTGCTTGCACGTCGCTGCCTTGCCGCGACACTTGCCTTAATCGTGACGGTCGCCCTGCCCAGGTTGGCCGGGGCCGATGGCACAAACAACATGGCCTGTTTCGACATCCGCGTCGACTACCTTGGCCGCGTGCCGGTTCAAAACGTGAGTGGCGTTCAGTACTACCGCTGGTCGTATAAGGTGACTGGCACGAACTGCATCAACCGTGGCCTCAGCCACTGGACGCTGGCACTCTGCACTCAGACAACGCAGAGCCTCTCGCAAATCTCACAGCAGAGCAGCGACAACACCAACATTGGCGGTGGCCTCATGTCGACCTACCACTCAGAAGTCGGCAAGGACCTGACCACGGGCATCTCGGGCCTCAAGTGGGATTTCGTCGGCGGCAATGCCATCAACATGGACGGCGAGTGCGACGAGTTCAGCTTCGTGGCCAGCGGCACCGAAACCAGCGTTGCCTGGGCCGCCAAGGGAGCGCGCATCGTCGTCAGTGGCACCACGATGGGCCCCGCCTGCGCACCGGTTCCGGTTGAGGGAAAAAGCTGGAGCTCGATCAAGGCCCTGTTCCGCTCCTGAGTTTGATATCTTGAAATTCTGGGCCGCCGGTGTGATTTCAGCACCGGCGGCCCTTTCGTTTACGTGTTCGATAGCCGCCTCCGTCATCGAAGGCCCGGCCAGTTAGAGGTAGAAACGACGGCTGGCGCCGTAGGCCCCCTTGAGATGTGCCAGTCGTAGTCCATCTTCACCGTCGAACTCAATGCCGACCAGGTCGAATCGAACCGAGCGATCGCTTCGGCCTGCCGATTTCAGGAACGCCACCGCCGCGCGCTCGAGGTCCAGCCGTTGTTGCGGCCGCAGGGCCAGCCGCGCCCCGCCGAAGCGATCACTGGCCCGAAACTTTACCTCGATGAAGGCCACCAGGCGGCCAACCTCGACGATGATGTCGATCTCCCGGGGCCCGTCACGCCAGTTCCGGGCCAGGATTCGGTAGCCGCGCAATTCGAGATAGGCCACGGCCATCGATTCGGCGGCAGCACCGCGCGATTTTCGCAGGCCAGTGGACGGCCGGTCGGAGGCGGCAGCTGTCATGGGCGCCTCCCGTCGAAGTCCATTCGTGTCTTGAGGTCGCCCCAGGTGATGGTGCGTACCGGTGTCTGCCATTCCGGAACAGGCTTCACCGCGTTCGCCGATTCGACAGCGGTGAAGACCGGTCCGTCGTAGCGCGTCCAGCCGTCCTCCCCGTCCAGGCGGAAGGCATCGTCGAAGCACTGAACCAGCTGCGCTCTGACCCCCGGCTCGGGGTCGGCCAGGTACAGCGCGTCCGGACCATGCACTCGCACCCGAAGGCGCAAGGCTGACTGCCGAAACCAGCCGTCCCGCCCCGCAAGGAGATCCCGATGCGCCGCATCAAAACAATCGGGCCGGATCCACTCCAGGCGGATGCCATGATCGGGTCCCGCGTCGGGCCATCCTTGGTGCGGCGCGGCCCGGTGGGCCAGTGATTCCCACCACTCGATGTCGATGCCATGCCCGGGCCGCCGGTCAAACTCCAGAGCGAAATCAACCGTCCAGGCCCCGACCAGCGGCCGACGCGAAAACAAGTAGAACCAGATATCATAGAGCCCCGGGGACGCCACGCTTGTTCGAACGAGGTCCTTTGGGGACAGCGGATGCGGCAGCGTAAAGCTGTCGTCCGCGGGATGAATGGTGGCGCCGAGCACGAGAGCCACCCCGTCGGGCGGTCCGGCGATGGTCGGCGTCGCGGTGATCGAGAGCACGAGAATTCCACCGGCCATGAGGAGGCCGGTCGTCGACATGTGTGTGCGATGCATGTTGGGTCATCTCCCGGACGGGTTCCGGGGACGGGAACGAAGGAACAACGGGGACGAACTCGATGACGGGAGCGGGAGCCCGGACGGGGCACCTCGAGAATGGGTACCGGTTAGGTGGCGGCGAGCAGTAACCGAAGCTGCGACCCCGGCGCGAACGATTGCCGGTGGAGCAGGCACGGGCCATGGCGCTCGAGCGCCTGCTTGTGCCCGGGCGTGGGGTACCCCTTGTTGCCGCCGAAATCGTACTGGGGGAATACGCGTCCGTAACGAGCCATCAGCCGATCGCGGCGGACTTTGGCCACGACGGAGGCGCAGGCCACAGCCAGGCTCAGGCTGTCCGCCCTTGGCAGCGCTTCCTGCCGGAACGGGGAAGCCGGCAGTGGCCAGCCGTCGACGACGATCAGATGCGGCGCCGGTGACAGCGCCGCAAGCGCCCGTCGCATCGCCAGGCGGGTGGCTTCGAGAATGTTGATCCGGTCGATGACGGCCGGACTCACGCAGCCAAATCCGATGGCCAGTGCCACGCGACGCACCTCGATGGCCACGAGGACACGCTGGGCCGGAGTCAGGCGCTTGGAATCATCGGCCCCGGGCACATCGACATCGGCCGGCAGGATGACCGCCGCCGCCACGACCGGCCCGGCCAGCGGCCCGCGACCAACTTCATCCACACCGGCCAGAAAGGTCACGGCGTATCGTTGCCGCAATTCCTGATCAAAGCCGTACCGATCGTGCTTGCCCCGCCCGTTCGTCGCCATCGCCGCCCTCCGGCCATGCAGTCTGAGGGAGGGTTGCTCGAGCTGTCTACGGGGAAAATGCGGTTGGGCTTACTCGGCCGTTTCCAGAGCGACGGCCTCCGGCTCGATCGACTCGGGCACGGCCACCTTCACCTTGGCCGACTTGGGAGCGGCCTTCATTTCCTCGCCCTCGGCCACCTTGGCGGCCTTGCCGGTCTTGCCGCGAAGATAGAACAGCTTCGCCCGACGCACCTTGCCGGTGCGGACCACTTCGAGCTTGTCGACGGAGGGGCTGTAGAACGGGAAGATGCGCTCGATGGCCACACCCATGGACACCTTGCGGACCGTGAAGGTCTTGCGGGCCCCTTCGCCGCGGACATTGATGATGATGCCCTGAAAGATCTGGATTCGGCGCTTGTCGCCCTCGATGACCTTGACGTGCACTTTCACGGTGTCGCCGGGTCGCGGCGTGGCTCCGATGTCGCGGATCTGCGACCGCTCAACCTTTTCGATCATCTGCTGGCGATTCATGACTCTGGTCCTTTCCCCGGATCAACCGATCCAATCCTGGCTTGCCCCTCTTCCGCTTGAAGACGGGCCAGCACCTTCCTGTCCTCCGGCTTGAGTTGGATCCGATCCAGAAGATCGGGCCGCCGCTCGCGCGTTGCTTTCAACATCTGTTCCCGCCGCCACCCCTCGATCCTGGCGTGATGGCCGGACATCAGCACCTCGGGCACGATGAGCCCGCGGTACGCCTCCGGTCGTGAATAGACCGGGTACCCGAGGAGACCCTCGTAAAACGAGTCTTCCACGGCGCTGTCATAGTCGCCGAGGACCCCCGGCACGTGCCGGACAGCCGCATCGACCATGACCAGGGCGGCGGGTTCGCCGCCCGACAACACGTAATCCCCTATCGAAACCTCTTCGGCGCCGGTGAGCGCGATCACGCGCTCGTCGACACCCTTGTACCGGCCGCAGATGATGGTGAACCCATCCGCGTCCGCCAGTTCACGGGCCATCGGTTCATCGAACCGCCGGCCCCGCGCCGAGGTCAGGAGCGTCCGCCGCCGAAACTCCGGCGGCAATCCTTCCCAGGCCCGCACGATCGGATCGCAGGTCATCACCATTCCGGCGCCGCCGCCGTACATGGTGTCATCCGTCGTGCGATGCGCGTCATCCGTGTGATCACGAAGGTCGATCACCTGAACGTTCAGTTTCTCGTCCCGCCGGGCGATTCGAATCATTCCCTCGCCAAACGGGCTGTCGAAGAAGCGCGGAAAGACCGTCAGAATGGCGACGTTCAATCCAGAAGCCCCTCCGGTGGATCAATGGTCATCTGGCGGGCGTTCAGGTCGATGGCCACGACGATGGGTTCCACCGCCGGAATCAGGACCTCGCGCCCCCCCTTGTCCACCCCGTATACGTCATGCCCGTTGCCCGGATACACCGCGGTCAACGGTCCCACAGTTTCTCCTGCCACCGTCACCACTGTCAGGCCCATCAGGTCCGCCACGTAGAACGCGTCGTCCGGTGGTGGCAGCAGTTCACTTCGCGGAATGCAGAGCGTGCCGCCGACCAGTTCCTCTGCGGCCTCCCGTCCCTCGATCCCTTCGAACGAGACCAGCGCCGCGCCCCGATGGACGCGGCACTCGGTCATTTCAATCGATCGAGTCCGTCCCTGCCGGCCGCCCGGCTCGTTCCACTGGAACGACCGGTAACGCCGAAGATTCAACGGATCATCGCTCTCGGTTTTGACCACCAGCTCACCGGCCAGGCCGTGTACTCCGATGATCCGCCCGAGCGTGACCCGACTGTCGTTCACTTATTCGGCCGGGGTCTCTCCGCCCGCGGGTGCCGCGGGAGGCGTGGCCACTGCCGGAGCCGGGTTGCGATCGCCGCCAGGCCGTCCGCCCGGGGCATGCCGGCCGCCCATGTTGCCACCGCGACCACCGCCACCACCAAAGCGACCGCCGCCCGGACCACCACGACCACCCCGTCCACCATCACGACCGCCGCCACGGCGATCACCCGATGGCTGCGAATCGCTTTCGCTGCGCACCGGCTTTGGCCGGGTCGGTCCGGGCGTGAAATCCCGGTTCTGGGTCTTGACTGCAAACGTGTTGTTCGGGTTCTTGAGCAGCGTGCGAACCGTGTCCGAGGGCTGCGCGCCCATGGTTATCCAATGGGCCACGCGGTCGCGGTCGACATTGAAAACCTGGGGCTTCTCGATCGGATCGTAAAAGCCGAGTTCCTCGATGAACCGACCGTCGCGCTGCATGCGCGAATCGATGACCACCACGCGATAGAAGGGCCGGTTCGTCGTCCCTCCGCGCTTCATCCGAATCTTGACCGACAAATCGTCCTCCTTCGTTCACCATGTTTCGATCGGGGCATTACCGCAACCCGGCAGACCTGCGAGGCCGCCTGGCCGTTACTTATCTATCGGGGAAAGGGCATGGCCAGCTTCTTGCCGCTCTTGCCCATCTTGCCGAACATCTTGACCATCTTCTGCATGCCCTCGAACTCCTTCAGGAGGCGATTGACCTCCTGCACGGAGCTGCCGCTCCCCAGCGCAATCCGCCGACGACGGCTGCCGTCGATGATCCTGGGCCGATGCCGCTCGTTACGCGTCATCGAACGAATGATCGCCTCGATCTTCGTCAGGGCCCTGTCATCGAACGACATCCCCTGGAGCTTGTTGCCCACTCCGGGAATCATCTTCATCAGGTCCTCGAGAGGACCCATCTTTTTCATCTGCTGCATCTGCGCGAGGAAGTCCTCGAACGTGAATTCCTCACGCCGAAGCTTGTCCTCCAGCTTGGCCGCCGCATCAAAATCGACGACCTCCTGGGCCCGTTCGACCAGGCTGACAATATCGCCCATGCCCAGGATGCGGCCGGCCAGTCGGTCCGGGTGAAATTCCTCGAGAGCCTCGAGTTTTTCCCCCGTGCCGACAAACTTGATCGGAACACCCGTCACGGACCGAATGGAAAGCGCCGCGCCACCGCGGGCATCGCCGTCCATCTTCGTCAGCACCACGCCGTCAAACCCGAGCCGTTCCTGAAACGTCTGGCTCACGTTGACCGCGTCCTGCCCCGTCATGCCATCCACAACGAGCAGAATTTCATTGGGCTTGTAAGCCGCCTTGAGCTCGCTCAACTCGGCCATCAACGAATCATCGATATGCAGACGACCCGCCGTATCAATAATGACAACGTCAGAGACATCCTTATAGGCTGCCTCCAACGCGCCCTTCACGATCTCAAGCGGTTTCGAACCGCGCGCCGAGTAAACCGGCACGCCCGCCTGCTTCCCCACCAGCTCCAACTGGTCAATGGCCGCAGGACGGTAGATATCGCAAGCCGCCATCAACACACGTTGATTTTTCTTCTTGAACCAGGTGGCCAACTTGCCGCAGAAGGTGGTCTTGCCCGACCCCTGCAACCCCACAACCATAATGATGGTCGGCGCCTTCGGCGCCCGAGCCAGGGGAGCCGACGCCCCACCCAGCAATTCGACCATCTGATCATGAACCAGCTTCACCACCAACTGCCCGGGCGTCAGCGACTTGAGCACCTCCTGCCCAACCGCCTTCTCCCGAACCGCCTCCACGAAGTCCTTCGCCACCTTATAGTTGACGTCGGCCTCAAGAAGGGCCCGCCGCACCTCGCGCAGCGTCTCCTTTATGTTCTCATCACTAAGCGTCCCCATGCCCCGAAGCCGGCGAAATATCCCATCAAGCTTGCCCGAAAGATCCTCAAACATGGCATCCAATCACCGGGGAGGGCCAAAAGCAAAGGGTGAGCAGTATAAGGGGTTTGGTGGGGGTAGGGCAAGGAATGGATTTTGGGGGTGGATCACAGGGTAAACCCATGTAATGCATTTAACTGCAACTGGTTAGTTCGAAATTCGATCATCGTGAGCCTGAACAAGAAACGGTTTGCGGAGTAGCCCTTAAAGGGCTACCATCGAGAGGTGATCTTCCAAGCAACTATCGCGGAACAGGCTCGCCGGCAGCTTAGACGGGTTCCTGGTCACATTGTTGACAAGCTCATGGCGTGGATTGAATCCGTTGAGGAGGAGGGGTTGGAAGCAACTCGACGTGTTCCAAGCTTCCATGATGAGCCGCTGAAGGGGAAGCGACGAGGCCAGCGGTCCATTCGACTCAGCCGCCAGTGGCGGGCGATTTATGAGATCCGCACGGATGGCATAGCTCAGTTCGTGTCCATTGAAGAGGTTACCCCCCATGTCTATTGAGAAAAAAACCATGCGCCGTAAACGCCAAACATCGGATGCGATGACTTTTTTGGAAAGTCTTCGCGGCGGCCCGCTCACACTTGCCAGACTCCTTCGTTCCATCCGCGAAGGAGAAGCCAAGACGCAGGCAGAATTCGCTGAATTGCTTGGGATATCGAAGCAGCATCTATCTCACATTGAAAACGGCAGAAAGGTCGTCAGTCCGGAACGGGCGGCACGATGGTCCCTGTTGCTGGGTTACGCGGAGCCCCAATTTGTTCGGCTTGCGCTACAGGATGAACTTCATCGGGCGGGACTTCGATACACCGTGACTGTTGACGCGGCGTGACATGAATCGGAAGGAGCGTCGAAAGTATGCCGAAGTCCATGCAAGAGTTTGAGCTAATCCCGGTCTTTAAGACCGAGGACGAGGAGCGCGATTTCTGGGCTACCCATGACTCGACGGAGTAGGCACGGCAATCAGCTTCAAAAAAGTTGCCGCGCCCGTAGGGCCGGCAGCAAGCAATTAGACCACCCTTCCGAAGCCCGCCACACCTGAGCCCAAATCCATGCAACGCCCCCCACCCCGGTTCCGTACACTCCCCCCATGACTCCCCGTGAACTCGGCATCGCCCTCCGCTCCTACCTCCTTCCCCTCCCACGGACCACCGCCTTCCGGCTCTCGCTGCTCGGCGTGGCCATCGTCTACCTGATTGCGTTTCTCATAAGGACGATCGGTCGGGCCCCGGCCGGGACCGAGGGGGAACTCTCCTTCGAGATGGGCAAGGCACTCCTGATGCCCGGCGTACCGATTTTCGCGCTGCTGGTATCCGAGCTGCCGCTCCGCGAGGGGATCCGCCATCGCACGATCCTGTACCCGCTGCTCGGCCCGGCCTCCCGCGATTCGCTGGCCCTGGTCCGATCGGCCGTCACGGCCCTCCTGTTCGGTTTGGCGTTCGGCATCATGGTCGTTGGCGTGGGGTGGATCGGCGGACAATCGCTCACCAGCCTGGGGGCACCCTTCCTGGCCGCCACTCTCGGCGGCGTGGCCTTCACGGCCGTGTTCGGGTTCATCCAGTTGCTGCTCGCGCGCGGCCTGGCCGCCGGGCTCCTCTGGTATTTCCTCTTCGACGAGTCGATCGCCAAGATTCCGTTCGAGCTGTGTCGACTGTCGGTGTCGTATCACGTGCGGGTGCTGGCGGGGATGCAGGAATTCTTCGAAATCCCCGTCGCAAATGTTCCGGCCGAGCATCGGCTGGTTTCGGTCCTCGTTCTCGTCGTCATCACGGTGATTGCGCTCCTGGCCACCATGCTCATCTTCCGCCGCCGCGATCTCACGGAGCTCTGTTGAGCACCCCCTGGATCCAGGTCGAGGATCTGCACCTGGCCCGCGGTGGCCGACCCGTCCTCATGGGAATCAATGCCGCGCTCCACGGGCGCGCGGTCGGACTCGTGGGCGCCAACGGAGCCGGCAAGTCAACGCTGATCGGTGCCATCCTCGGCATCCTGGCCCCCCAGAAAGGACAGGTCACCGTCCTCGGCCTCAAGCAACCCGAAGCCGCCCTGACCATCCGCACCAAAGCCGGCGTCATGGCCGAGCAGGCCGGCATCTTCCCCGGCGGCTCCGGCGTCGATGCGGTCGTCTTCGCCGGAATGCTCTCGGGCCTCAGCCGCCGCGAAGCACTCCGAAGGGGCCACCGCGCCCTGGATGCTCTCGACGTCGGCGAAGAGCGCTACCGCCCCACTGCCGAGTACTCCACCGGAATGCGCCAGCGCTGCAAGATGGCCATGAGCCTCGTCCACGATCCCGAGATCCTGATCCTGGATGAGCCCACGGTAGGCCTCGACCCGCCCGGGCGCACCCAATTGTTGAACCTGATCCGCGGTCTGCGAGATGAAGGCCGCCGCATCCTCGTCAGCACCCACATCCTGGCCGACGCCGAATTCCTGTGCGATGAAATGCTGTTGCTCGACGCCGGCACGGTGGCCTTCTGCGGCCCCGTATCCACGATGCTGAAAGGCCGCGAGGCACGATTCATCGCCAGCGGCGATGGCCTCGATCAAGCTCTCGCGGATCGCCTCTCGGCCGCCGGCGTTCCCGCCGCGCTGGATGACAAGGGTCGCCTCACCCTGGCGGCCGTGGACGAAGCCGCGCTCCAACGATTCTGGAAGGTAACCGCCGAATCCGGCGCTGCCATCCGCAAGCTCGACCGCGAGGCACCCACGCTGGAGGAAGCGCTACTGGCCACCCTGGACGCCCCGCCCGTCAACGGAGGCGCTCGGTGACCGGCATTCCATCCAGCATCCACGTCATCAGCACCATCGCGCAGCGCGAGTTCCGTATCGCCATGCGAAGGAAATTTCTTCGAGTCATCCTGGTGATGGGATTCCTCCCGCCCATCGGCGCTGCCGTCGTCCTGATCGTCCGGCTCCTCCTCCGCCAGATGCAAGGCACCGACGTCGGCTGGGATCCGCTGCCATTCCTGCTGCAATTCCAAACCATCCCAGTATTCCTGGCCGCGCTGGGCCTCGGCACTCCAGCCGTCTCCCGCGATCGTGCCGAAGACGTGCTCTACCTCTACGCCGTAAGACCCGTCTCCCCGACGCTCTACGCCGCCGGCAAAATGCTGGCCGTCTTCCTGCCGGTGTTCATCGTCCTCTTCATGCCGATTGTCATGGTCATCGCAGTGCGCCAGGGCATTCTCGGATCCGAAGCCGCGCCCCTCGACTCACTGGCCGACCTCGGCAAGGCCGCCCTCCTGACCCTGGGAGCCGCCGCCGCCCTGGCCGGAGCCACCGTCGGCCCCAGCGCCGCCACCAAGCGAGGCCGCTGGGCCCTGCTACTCTCACTCGCCGTGATGACACTGCCCGACACCGTCCTCAAAGTCTTCGGCAAAGGTGACGACTGGGCCATCGGCCCGATCAACGTCGCCCGGCTCCTGGTCGACACAATGTTCAAGGACCCGGTGTGGCTCCCATCCCTCGGCCACCTCGCCATCCTGTTCGCCTGGGGAATCTCAGGGTTCCTGCTGACCCGCTGGCGCGTAGCCCGCGAGATGATCCCATGACCGCCGCCAAACTCGATCAGGTCAGCGTCTTCTACGGCGAGGTGGTCGGCCTGTCGCACCTCTGCCTGGAACTCGAACCCGGACTCACCGGAGTGGTGGGCCCGAACGGCAGCGGCAAATCCACGCTCATGCGCGTCCTCACCGGACTGGTGCGCCCGCGCGAAGGCACCGCCACCGTCCTGGGCGGCAATCCCTTCACCACCGCCGACATCCGTTCGCGGATTGCGTTCGTGCCTGCCACCGAGAATTTTCACGATGGTCTCTCAGGCCGCGACAACCTGCGGCTGGTAGCCACCGCCCAGGGTGCCACCGGAACAGAAGTCAACCAACGCGCCGACAAAGCCCTCCAGGTAGCCGGGCTGACCGCCGACGGCCACCGCGCGTACGGTACGTGGAGCCGCGGCATGCGCCAACGATTGAAGTTGGGCTGGGCGCTCTCAGGAGATTCCCCGTTGGTCCTGCTGGACGAACCGTTCCTGGGCGTGGATCCGCCGAGCCGGCGGGACCTGACCGAGTTGATTCGCCGGCTGGCCGCCGAAGGCCGCACCGTGCTGCTGACATCGCATGTGCTATCGGAGATCGAAACACTGACGGACCGCGTCGCCGTCCTGGCTCATGGCCGCCTGCTGGGATTCGGCCATCTGGCCGACCTCTTGAAGTCATTGCGCGATCGCCACCCGCATCGGGTGCACCTCGACCTCCTCGGCGACCCGAGACCGCTGGCCCAGGTACTCGTGGCGCGCGCCGACACGATCGAGGTCCGCATCACCGGTCCCAACTCGCTGTCGTTTCTGACAAGCGGCCCTGACACGCTCTATCCCGAGCTCCCCGGCATCATCGCCGCGGCCGGCGCCGCCGTCTGGCGCCTCCAGGCCCCGGACGACACACTCGAGGCGGTGTTCCGGCATGTGACGGAGTCGGGGACGCGGCGGCTGTAGCATATGACCTCTCATGAACTTGATCTTTCAAAGTTGGCCACCTTGAGCCCCGAATGCGAAGGAGCGTAAGATCATACGATGGCAAACCTGATCGTGACGTCCTCACCAGACATTCTGAGCGGAACGCCCGTCTTCGCTGGCACACGTGTTCCAGTGCAAGCGCTGATCGACTATCTCGAGGGCGGCGAGACCATTGACGATTTCCTGGCAGGATTCCCGACCGTCGAGAAGGCTCAAGTCGTAGCCTTCCTCGATGAAGCAACGGCCCGGATGATCACAAAAGCGTCGTGAAGGTGCTTCTCGACGAGTGCGTCGATCGGCGCCTCGCGGACCTGATTGTCGGCTACGACGTCAAGACCGTCCCTGAGGTAGGTTGGGCTAGTTTGAAGAACGGTGAACTTCTCGGGCGAGCCGAGCACAAATTTGACATCTTTGTCACCGTCGATCGCAGCCTCTCATTCCAGCAAACCCTCTCACGATACGCCATCGCCGTGATCGTGCTGGGCGCACGATCGAACCCGAGTACACGCACGGATCCGTTGGCTCCCCGTGACCTACGAAAAGCCCTCGTCAGTCCGAGTCTCGGATCGCATTGCGACGGTTTTTAAGCGGGACATTTCTGCCGAAACCCGGAGGTTTTTCAGGGCTTGAGTCGGATTCTTGTGATTGAAAATTGCGTTGCCGGCCACCAGGATTTGTACGCCGGATTCGACCGCATCTGCAGCGGTTTGGGCGTCGATGCCGCCGTCGATTTCAATGGGCCAGGGCCACGCATTCATGTCGCGGATCGCGCGGGCCCGCTTCACCTTTTCTCGGAACCGGGAAGCCGGAGATCCCGGTCGAGTGGTTGACCGACAACGAATCGATCTACACGTCGCTGGAGACGGTCATCGAGGTTGAGCGGCACCATCTGACGCCGATCACGATCCCGGTGGCCAGCCCCGAGTCCAATGGCATGGCCGAGGCGTTCGTCAACACGTTCAAGCGGGACTACGTGGCGGGCGGGGATCTGTCCTCGGCACGGCGGATCCTGGAACAGATCGACGGTTGGATCAGGGACTACAACACGTTCGCGCCGCACTCCTCGCTCGGGATGAAATCCCCGGCCGAGTTCCGGCGCGAACAGCAGACACTTGCAGACACCGAGTGTCTCACGAAATAGGGGTCAGAGCAGGCGCCTGACAGGCCCCTGCGACTGATCTTGCTCGTTGGAGATTGCTGCCTGCTACATCCCCTTCCGCACCGCGAAACTATCCGGCGTCGCCGCAAATGTCGCCAGATTCCCCGCCGTCAGGAAGTAATAAGTCCGCCCGTCATAGGTCGTCTTCGGGCTAAGACTGATCGGCTGAAATCGAGTCCTGATTATAGGATCCGTCACCAGGCGGCAATGCGGCAATGGATTTGTGTCGAAACGCGCTTTGGCGGCGGCGTCAGCAAAGAAGTACACCTCATAGTTCACAAACGATCGATGATCGGCCTCCAACACCGCCGGTTTCTTTGGATCAAAGTAATCCTGAATGGCGATCCCGCGCGCCTTCAGATACGTCTCGGGGCTTTCACCGAAAGCCGCGGGGCATGGGCCTCAACAAAATCCTATGGGTTGGCCGTTTACGTAGACGGGGCGCATGCGTTTGGCCAGTTTGGTCATGCGGACGGCGCAGCGGTCGTTGAGGGAGATGGTGCCGTCTTCGTACTGGATGCGGGGGTTCAGGGAGTCGCCGTTGGCGTAAATGTATTGTTGGGAATCGGATGGGGTGGAGTGGAGGGTCAGGGCTACGGCGGCGGTGGCGGCCAGGGTGAGGATTGCGGCTCGGAGTTTGGGCGGAGCTGGCATGGCGGGTATCCCTTGGGTGGCGGCTGACCTACAGGAAGCCTTCGTCGGTTCGGATTTCGGCTCGCGTTGAACTGGTCTGGGTGGCGGCTAGTTCCGCGGATTCCCTTATTTGCTTCAGGGCTTCGGTTGGATTTTTGGATTTGAAGATGGCGTTGCCGGCTACCAGGATCTGGACACCGGATTGGACGGCTTGCTTGGCGGTTTGGGCGTCGATGCCGCCGTCGATTTCGATGGGCCAGGCCCATCCGTTCATTTCTCGCATTGCTTTCGCTCGCCGCGCCTTGTCCAGTACTTCGGGTTTGAATTTTTGGCCGCCGAAGCCGGGGTGGACGCTCATTACCAGCAGGCAATCGATGTTGGCCAGGTGTGGCTCGACGGCCTCGAACGGTGTCTCGGGGTTCAATACCAGGCCGGCCTGGCATCCGTGGGCGCGGATCTGGTCCAGCAAGGGTTTTGGGTCATCCATGACTTCGATATGGACCATAAGTCGGTCGGCACCGGCCCTGATGAAAGCTTCTGCGTACTGGGCCGGGTCCTGGATCATGAGGTGAACATCCAGGAACAGGTTGGTCATCCGGTTGATGGCTTCCACTACCAGTGGGCCGAATGTGATGTTGGGGACGAAGTGGCCGTCCATCACATCCAGATGGAGCAGGTCGGCGCCGGCGGTTTCCATCAGGCGGATGTCCTCTGCCAGGCGGGTGAAATCGGCGGAGAGAATGCTGGGGGCTATCTGGATCTTGTCGGTCATCCGGGGCTACTCCCCTTTTAGATAGATGGTATCCCAGGGCATGACGCGACTTCCGGGGAGTGGCTCCTGTTCGGTGATGTGCGTCTCGCCGACCCGGAAAAAACCGAAGCTCTTTTCATCCACGTTGACCTGGAGGCCGGCGTCGAGCAGCCGATCGCGGGTATCGCGGGTTTCGCGGCCACGCAGGTCCGGCATCCGGTAGCCCGTGTTGCGGCTGCTGGATCCACCGGATACCAGGATATCCACGGGGCTTCCCATCTTGAGCTTGGTGCCGGCGGCTGGCTGACTGGCCACGACCAGGTCCGCCGGCACGTTGTCGGCGGGGGCGGTGGTGACATTGCCCAGTACCAGATCGACATCGCCCAGGGCCAGCTCGGCGTTTCGGATTGATTCGGCGGCCAGCGTGGGCACCTGGCGGTCGGGCTCGCCCAGGCTCACGGTCAGGATGATGGGGCGCCCCTGCTTCACGGAGTGGCCGGCGGGAGGCTGCTGGCGGATGACGGTGCCGACGGAGCGCGCATCGTTGCGCTGGCGGGTTTCGCCGGCGAGGAGGCCGGCACTGGCGATCATCGCCCGGGCGGTAGTCAGATCCCGGCCGCTGACGTCCGGCACCGTTCGCTCGTTTCCCTTCTGGACGAAGGCCGGCATGACGACCACATTGAAGAGGAGGATCACCCCGAGGAACGCCGCCAGCAGGATCATTCCGAGCTGGATCACTCTGGCTCCACGAGGGATGCTCGACCGCGCTGCCATTTAGGCCTTTCGGAGCAGCCGTGCGGCGAAGGCACCGTCCATTTTGTGGCGGTGCGGCAGGATGAGCATCATGCCATCGGTGACCATGACGGCCGGGAGATGCGCGGCCGCGTCATCAAGCTGCCAATCGGGATGCTCGGCCAGGAAACGCTTGATCTGCTGGTCACCCTCTTCCGGCTCCATGGAACAGACACTATAAACGAGGACGCCGCCCGGGCGAACCAGCGCCGCGCCCGCCTTGAGGAGCTCGGCCTGCAGCACGGCTATCGAGCGGACGCTGGCTTCCGTCTTCCGCCAGCGGGCATCGGCCCTCTTGGCCAGGACGCCGAGGCCCGAACAGGGGGCATCGACCAGGACCCGGTCGACCGGCTTATTCAGGACCAGGTTGCGGCCGTCGGCCAGAACCAGCGCCGCGTTGGTCAGCGCCATTCGGGTCTGGTTTTCGCACAGCGGCTTCAGTCGCCCCTTCTGCCCTTCCACGGCGATGACGAGGCCTTTCTTGCCCACCAGTTCGGAAATCTGGCTGGTCTTGCCGCCGGGAGCCGCGCAGAGATCGACGACCAGTTCCCCCGGCTTAGGACCGAGCAGGTCGACGACCATGCTCTCGCTTTCGTCCTGCACCGTGAACAGCCCTTCGTGAAAGCTGGACACGGAGGCCGGGGCGAAATCACCGTTGACCCGGATCGTGTTGGCGTGATGCTCGCCGATTTCGGCGGTGAGATCCATGTCGTGCAGGCGCTTCAGGAACTCATCCCGCGTGGTGCGATTCGGGTTGACCCTTATCGTGACCGGTGGCGGCGTGTTGTTGGCATCGAGCAGCTCCCGCGTTTCGTCCAGGCCAAAACGCCGGAGCCAGCGGGAGACCATCCACTCCGGGTGGGAATAGATGGTGGCCAGCGCCGGTGCCGGATTGTCGCCAAGTCGCGGCTCGGGAAGATTGTCCTTTTCCACCACCATCTTGCGCAGGACGGCGTTGACGAGCCCCGCGGTTCCGGGGTGGCCGAACTTCTTGGCCAGCTTGACGCTTTCATCCACCGCCGCGCTGGGCGGGATACGATCCATGTAGAGCATCTGGAAAACGCCCATGCGCAGGATGTTCTGGATCATCGGCGGCAGCGCATCCAGGCCGATCTTGATGAAGTGGTTCAGGAGGCCGTCGATCCGCCCCTGCCAGCGGAGCGTGCCGCGGACGATGTTGGTGACCATGGCCGCATCGCGCGGGTCCATCGGGTGATCGCGCAGGAGTTTGTGCAGCAGGCGATCGCTGAAGGCGTGCCGGCGATCCACCGCGTACAGCGCCTCGAGCGCCACTTCGCGCGGGGATTTCGGGATCGGCTCGCGGCGCTTGCGCGAGGGGCGGGGGCGGGGATTGTTCATGACGGGTCCTTGCCGGGTGCATCGGAGTTGCGGGGGACCGCGGGTGGCGTGGCCTGGAAGCAGCTGCCGGGCGCGATGCCGCGGCCGCGGGTGTAATCGGCGCCGGACATGGTCTTGCCGCCGGCGGGCCGGATTTCGTGGATATCAATGGCGCCTTTGCCGGTGGCCACGCGGATGGCCTCGCGCGTGATGGCGAAGATGGTGCCGGAAGTGCCGGCCGCGGCGATGTCATCCCCCACCAGCCGGCTTGCCGACAGGTGGATCGGCTGGTCGTTCAGGATGCCGGTGGCGCCGGGAGCGGGCGTCATCGCGCGGATGCGGTTGTGAATTTCGTGCGCCGGGCGGGTCCAGTCGATGGCCCCCTGAGCCTTGTCGATGCGACCGGCGTAGGTGGCCCCGAGGGCGGGCTGGGGCGTGCGCGGTGCGGTGCCGTTTTCGATCGCAGCCAGCGTCTGGATGAGGAGGCGCGCGCCCATTTCCGACAGCCGGTCGTGCAGCGCACCGGTCGTTTCATCCGGGCCGATGGCCGTTGTCAGGTTCAGAATCATGTCGCCCGTGTCCACTCCTTCATCCATGTGCATTGTCGTGACGCCCGTCATCTCATCACCGTCGAGGATGGCCCGGTGAATCGGGCTCATGCCGCGGTAACGCGGAAGAATGCTGGCATGCACGTTAATGGCTCCCATCGGTGCCAGGCAGAGGAGTGTCCCCCTGAGTATGGCTCCATACGCCACCACGACCAGAACATCCGGCCGTGCCGCCGCAATCTCGGCGACCGCCTCCGGCCGGTTGGGACGCTCCGGTTGAAAAACGTTCAGTTGTCGTTCGATCGCCGCCGACTTGACGGGCGTCGGGGCGAGCTGCCGTCCGCGCCCCTTTGGCCGGTCGGGCTGGGTGACGACCAGCGACACCTCGTGCCCGGCGTTGACCAGGGCGATCAGGCAGGGGACCGAAAAATCGGGCGTCCCCATGAATACCACGCGCATGCGTCCGTCTTTCCGACTCGATTCGAACGGGCACCGGGCCCGTCAGATCGAGTGCTCCCGGGCGATCTCCCGGAGACGCCCTTCGAGCAACTTTCGACGCGTGGCCGAAAGACGGTCAATGAACAGAACGCCGTCGAGATGATCGATTTCGTGCTGAATGGCGCGGGCCAGAAGACCCTCCGCCTCGAACCGGATCGTCTTGCCGTCCAGCCCTTCGGCCTCGACGGTGAGAATGTCCGCCCGGCTGACGTCGGACCGGACGTCCGGAATCGACAGGCAACCTTCCTCGGCCACATCCTCCCCTTTCCTGGCCAGGATGCGCGGATTGCACAACGCCATTCGAACGCGATGGTCGTCGTCGAGGCTGACATCCAGAACGATCAACCGCGACAGCAGACCCACCTGATTTCCGGCCAGGCCGATACCGTCGTGCTCGTACATGATCTCGAACATCGTTTCGGCCCGCTTCGCGAGCGACGCATCAAAGGTGTCGACGTCGCTGGCTTTGCGGCGCAGGACTGGATCACCATAAAAGCGAAGCGCAAGTTCCTCGGACGGCATCGTCAGGACTTGCTGTCCTCGGTCGTGACCACCGAGGTGATGGCCCCCTTCTGGAGCTGCACTTCGACGTCCTTTGCGATTTGAAGCGTCAGGTCGTTGTCACCAACGCCCACGACGCGGCCGTAAACGCCGCCGGAGGTGATCACCCGATCCCCCTTTTTTACATTCTTCAACATCTCCGAATGCTTCTTCGCCTGCTTTTGCTGGGGGCGGATCAGCAGGAAATAGAAAATGACAAAGATAAGAAGCATCGGCAGCAATGACAGGAGCGGATTGCCGCCCTCCGCACCGGTGGACGGCGCCATGAGGGGCGGCAGAGTCATGGGGGGCAGTGCGGCAAGCGTGGCCGGCAGCAACATCGCGTTCGGACCTCCGAAAGGGGTTATGGAGTTGACGGGGACGGTTCAATATTTCGATAGCGGGCCAGGAAATTGCGGCTCCACGAATCGAATCGACCCTCGCGGAGTGAGGCACGCAGTTCGGTCATGAGGGCCAGGTAGAAGTATACGCTATGGAGGCTGGCGAGCCGAGGGCCCAGCAGTTCCCCCGTGGCGAAGAGATGCCGGAGGTAGCCCCGGCTGTACCTGAGGCAGGTGGGGCAGTTGCAATCGGAATCGAGCGGTCTCTCATCCCGCGCGTAGGCGGCATTCTTGACCACCAGCCGACCATCGCGCGTGAAGACGGTGCCCTTTCGGGCATTTCGTGTAGGCAGGACGCAATCGAACATGTCGATACCGCGCCGGACCCCCTCGATCAGGTCCTCGGGCGTGCCGACCCCCATCAGGTAGCGCGGCCGATCCGCCGGCAGATGCGGTTCGAGTGCCTCGATCGTTTCCCACATGGCCGACTTCGGTTCGCCGACGGCCAGGCCACCGATGGCGTAGCCGTCGAAACCGATGGCCATCAGTTCCTCGAGCGATTGCCGGCGCTGGTCGGGAAAGACGCTTCCCTGCACGATGCCGAAGAGGGCCTGATCGCTGCCGGTGATCGCATCCCGTTCGTCGAAGGCCCGGCGGGACCTCTCTGCCCAGCGGGTGGTGCGATCGAGGGCCACCCGGGATTCCTCGGGCGTGCAGGGCCAGGTGGTGCACTGATCAAAGACCATGACGACATCGCTGCCCAGATCGGTCTGGATGGCCATCGACAGTTCGGGCGTGAATTCGTGCGAGGAGCCATCGAGGTGGCTTCGAAAGCGGACGCCATCGTCGGTGATCTTGTTGAGCTCGGCCAGGCTGTACACCTGGAATCCGCCGGAGTCGGTCAGGAAGAGGCGATTCCACGAGGTGAAGCCGTGGAGCCCCCCCATCCCACGAATGAGTGAGTGACCCGGGCGCAGGTAGAGGTGGTAGGTGTTGGCCAGGATGATGTCGGCGCCGCTGGTTTCGAGGTCCTCGGCCGACAGTGTCTTGACGCTGGCCTGTGTGCCGACCGGCATGAAGACCGGCGTTTCGACCCGGCCGCGGGCATTCTGGAACGCGCCAAGGCGGGCGCGGCTGTGCGTATCGACCGCCTCGACCTGAAAACGGAACATGAGCGTGCCGGCGGGGCCGGCTCTAACTCTCTCCGCCGAGGCTGAACGCGGCCTCGAGATCGTGCTTCGAAAAGGCCTGGAAGGCGATCAGTGTTTCCGTTTCACGGATGCCCTCCACCTGGAGCATCCTTGTCGTGACGAGATCGGCCAGCTCCTCGTCCTGCCGGACGCGGATCATGGCCACCAGATCCCAGCGGCCGGCCACGGAGTACACCTCGGTGATGCCCGGAATCTCGGCCAGGTTCTGGGCCACGGCGTTCACCTTGCCCCGTTCACAATTCAGGAGAATGACGGCGGTGATCATCGGCGGGATCCTCTTTCGTTGGTGGTCGTCACCACCCGCTCCGCTCGCGCAGGTGGGTAATGTGGGCCACATGATGGGGGCCGTGCCAGGCGTAGATCTGCAGCAGGTTTTCGAGAGTGAAGGTCCGGCCGTTTTCCGGATGATGCCAGGTGCGGGCCCAGGCGGCATCGTCCAGCGCATTCATCAGAGCCACCCATCGCTCGTGGAGGGCGTCCAGGAGACGCAGCGACACATCAATGGGGAGTGCGGCATCCGGCAGGCCCGCCCAGAGCGCTTCATCATACGGCTTGATCGTGGGGTGATCCTCGGTCAGCGCCAGCTTCATTCGAACGAACGCATTGAGATGGCTGTCCGGCACGTGGTGAACGACCTGCCGCACCGTCCACCCGTCCGGCCGGTAGGGCGTATCGAGCTGAGCGTCGTTCAGACCGGATACGGCCTTTCGAAGGTTGGCCGGGACGGCGGCGATGGCCTGGATGAGGCTGCCGCGGTCGGTTGGCGTGAGGCCTGGCTTGAACTGCACGCGGCCGGTTGGATATCTGAGGTCATCGGTCATGGGCCGGCTCCTGTTGTTCAGACCCGGCCGGGGGCCGGGTCAGTAGTAGAGCGACGAATCTCCGTAGGAGTAGAAACGATAACCCTGACGGATGGCCGCGCGATAGGCCCGGCGCGTCCGCTCGAGGCCCGCGAAGGCCGATACGAGCATGAGGAGCGTCGAGCGCGGCAGGTGAAAGTTGGTGACGAGGGCATCGACCGCCCGGAAGTTGAACGGCTCGTAGATGAACAGGTCGGCCCAGCCGGCGCCACTTTCCAGCCGGGCCTGGCCGCATTGGTCCGTGATCGTGGCCGATTCCAGGGTTCGGACGACCGTGGTGCCAACCGCCACCACCCGTCCCCCCCGCTCCCGACACTGCCGCCAGGCCAGGGCGGTGGCCTCCGGCACGTCGTACCACTCCGACTCCATCTTGTGCTGGCGCGGGTCCTCGGCCATGACGGGGCGGAACGTGCCGATGCCGACGTGGAGCGTGACGGCAGCCCGCTGGATGCCGCGATCGGCCAGTTTGGCCAGCAGAGCCTCGGAGAAGTGCAGCCCCGCCGTGGGGGCCGCCACGGCTCCCTCCCGCGCCGCGAATACCGTCTGGTAGCGCTCCGTGTCCTCGGGTTGATCCGCCCGGCTGATGTAGGGGGGCAGCGGCACATGGCCATGCTCCCGCATGAGGAGCGGCACATCCACGACCGGATCGAACTCGAGAACCCGCAGGCCGTCCTCGCCGGTGGACGTGACGCGGGCCCGGATCGTGTCCTCGGCAAACGTGACGACGGTGCCGATGTCGAGCTTGCGTGCCGGACGCGTCAGTGCTTCCCAGACGTGCGGGGCGCCGCGCGGTTTCAGGAGGAGGATTTCGATGTGGCCGTCGAACCCCTCGCGTTTGGCGTCCAGCCGTGCATGGCGAACCCGGGTGTTGTTGACGATGAGGAGATCCTTCGGATCAAGTAGATCCGACAGGTCTCCGAACTTCTTGTGCTCGAACGGGGCATCGCCACGCGGGACGACGAGGAGCCGCGACTCATCGCGATTGACCAGCGGATGCTGCGCAATCTGATTCGGAGGGAGTTCGTAGTCGAAGTCGGAGATGTGCATGGGGGGACGTCCGTTTCAGGTTTTCTCCAATGAGTTTCGGATTCTCGATTGCAGCCCTTGGACGCAGTAGGGAGAAGCGAGCGCCCCTTCCTGGATGCGCCTGAGCAAGTCGACCGTAACCGGGGTCTGCTCGGAGTAACATCCAAGGCTCTCGAGAGCCTTGATGTGCACCCGGGTCATAACGTGTCCACGCCGGTAAACTACGTACGTCTTCACATTGACCAACGGGTGCTCACCCGGCTCGACGATACAACTTTCGTCACAGCCTTCTCGCAAGGACGAGAAGTTGAATATGACAAACCCACCATCGTCACCAGCGTTGAGGAAATCACCCACAGGTGGCGGGGACTTGACGGATTGAGGTTGAGAAACGAGTCCCCTGCTTTCGGGTCCATCTAGCCAGCGTTCTTGATTTTTGCAAGAAACAGCTGCTCCTGGGCGTTTCTGGCAATTTCCTCGATCTCGTCGTTCGATTTGCCTTCGGCGCGAAGAATCTCTCGTGGGTCAATAGCAACCGAGGAACCGTCCGGATCCTGCCATTCCGGTAACGTGTGGAGCAGTTCCACAATCTTCCACTTGTCCAGGGAACCAAATGACTTGAAGATGGCTTCCAGCACGTCCAGTTCATATTTTGAGAGTTCGTCACTCGCGGGAGAATCTTGCGCCACTGCGATTTGGAAATTTTCCGGTTCCAGCAGGTACTCGAACCATGGCGAAGGGTGAGCTTCGCCATGTTTTCCCATGTTGATCAGATCGAGGACTGTGCTGAGCACCGGTCCGTGCGGCATCGAGACCATGCGATCGCCGGTGATAGGCACGCCCGTCTCAAGGAGCGCTCGGCGGTCCGCCAGGTACAGGAGCTTGATGAGGACCATGTAATTCATGCTGCCGCCAGCCAGATTGATCAGGTACGCGGCAGCCTGGGCGGTTTTCCGCTCATTGAAAGGGAATTTCATCGGCTCCTCCCCCACCAGACTACCTGAATTTGAGCTTCGAAATTCGGATCGGCGATAACTTCCCGGCATGTCGGATCCCTTCCGGACGGAAAGGTGAGGATGAGGTTTCTCAGGGCGGACACAAAGACGCTAAATGGATGCCTTTCGAGCTGTCCAGTCCCCGGCGCAGAAAGTCGATCAGGTACCGGATGCCCTAAAAAAGCTCTTCCTGCCCCGGGCCGCCGCGCCGTCCGACCGGATCCAGCCCCAGGTGCCGGTAGGCCAGCTCCGTGGCCATTCGGCCGCGGGGTGTTCGTTCAAGGAATCCTTCCTGGACGAGGAAGGGTTCGTAGACGTCTTCCATGGTGTCGGCTTCCTCGCCGACGGCCATGGCCAGGGTATTGAGGCCGACGGGGCCGCCGCCGAATTTCTGGATGAGGGCTTCGAGCATGCGGCGGTCCATGACATCCAGGCCGCGGGTGTCGACTTCGAGGAGATCGAGCGAGGCCCGGGCGACTTGGGCGGTGATCCGGCCGTCGGCCTTCACCTGCGCGTAGTCCCGGACCCGGCGAAGCAGTCGGTTGGCGATTCGAGGCGTGCCACGGGCGCGGCCGGCGATTTCGGTGGCGCCTTCGTCCTCGATCGGAACGTCGAGGATTCGGGCGGAACGCTTGACGATGACTGTCAGATCATCGGCGTCGTAATAGTTGAGCCGATAGGTCATGCCGAAGCGACTGCGCAGCGGCGCCGTGAGGAGGCCGGCACGCGTCGTGGCGCCGACCAGCGTGAACTTTGGCAGCGTCAATCGTACCGAACGGGCGCTGGGGCCCTTGTCGATCATGATGTCGAGCGTGAAGTCCTCCATCGCCGGGTAGAGATACTCCTCGACCGTGTGATTCAGGCGATGGATCTCGTCGATGAAGAGGATCCCCCGTTCGGGGATGTTGGTGAGGACGCCGGCCAGATCGCCGGGGCGCTCGAGGACGGGGCCGGAGGTAAAGAGGATTTCAACCCCGAGCTCGCGGGCCAGCAGCGTGGAGAGCGTGGTCTTTCCGAGACCCGGCGGGCCGTAAAAGAGGACGTGTTCGAGGGCTTCGCCGCGGCGCAGCGCGGCCGTGAGGCCAATTCCCAGGTTCTCGCGCAGGCTCCGCTGGCCGATGAAATCCTCCATCCGCTGGGGACGGAGGTTCGAATCCAGCTGGGATTCGTCATCCCGGAGTTCCGGATCGGTGATGCCGCGGGTTTCGTCCATCTTGGTCTTTCCTGAGGGGATCGGCAGGTGGTCGTTCAGGGCTGCTGGCCCGGAAAAACTACCACTTTCAGCCGAGCGATTCCCACCAGGTCAGGATGTCCCGGGGGTGGTGCGCCCGCAGGGTGGCGCGGGCGAAACCGGGCTCGTCGCCTTCCACCCCGCCCCAGCGGGCGGCGACGGTGGGCGTGCCAGCGGCCAGGCCAGCGTCCACGTCCTTGACCGAATCGCCGGTGTAGAGGACCTCGGCCGGATCCAGTTCGAGGCGACGCAGCGTTTCCAGGATGCCGTCGGGTGCCGGCTTCGGGCGTCCCCCCTCCTCTCCGGTAACGGACACTTCGAACCAGCGGTCGAGCCGGAGAGATCGGATGACCAGGTCGGTGCTGGGCCGGCCGCGACCCGTGCAGAGAGCCAGGACGACGTCCTGATCGGCAAGGGTGTCCAGGAGGGCCTCGATGCCGGGGAAGAGTGG
Organism: Candidatus Eiseniibacteriota bacterium; assembly: GCA_034440375.1. GTDB lineage: Bacteria > Eisenbacteria > RBG-16-71-46 > JABDJR01 > JAWXBZ01 > JAWXBZ01. Next base: position 14,282 of record JAWXBZ010000085.1, on the reverse strand, counting down.
CATGCGTTCCACACCGCGCTCATAGGCCGCCATGAGGCGCCGCACGGCCCGATCCGCATCACCGGGCGCGACGAAACCGGCCACGATCTCGTGGTCGGAGGGGCCGAAACGGGCGTAGATCTCCTCGTCGGTCAGATCATGATCGAGGAAGGGTCGGACGGCCTCACGCATGGCCTCAAAGGTGAGGCCCAGGCTGTCGATGATGGTGCCATCCAGGTCGAAGACGGCGGCACGGGGGCGAGCGGGCAAACGGACTCCTCCAATAAAAAAGACGGCGCCGACCAGGAGGTCGGCGCCGTCAGCATAATCGATCCGGCAGGACTCTACTGCACGACCGTCATCCGGCGTGCCAGTCGGTAGGTCCCCTGTGTGAGTTCGTAATAGTAGACGCCGCTCGGGGCCACCTGGCCTCTGGTGTCCCGACCGTCCCAGATCACCTCGAACTGGCCGGCATCGAGCGTGCCATCAAGCAGATCGACAATCTGACGACCGGCCACATCGTACACCGTGAGGTGGGTCGGACCGGCTTGTTGCAACTCGAAACGGATCGTCGTGACCGGGTTGAACGGGTTCGGATAATTCTGCTGAAGCTCGGCCCAGATGCGGCCGGGACGCGGCGCACCGTCGATATCACCGACGCCGGTGACATCGCTGCAGTAGCTCCAGTAGTTCAGCGGACGGACCTGGGGCACCGCCACGGAATAGGCCACGTCATCGATCTGGAAGGTGCGGTTTCCGACGCCGGCGCATTCGAATTCCGGGCCACCGGTAATCGGCGAAAGGCCGTCTTCCCGATTGAGCCAGAACTTGTACTCCACGTTGAACGGCGTCGAATCCGGGAACGTGACCTGGCGGGTGAACACCCGGTCACCGGCGGTGGCGTCGGGCGACACGCCGTTATCGAACATGACGCCGTCCGGATCCGGAAGGGTGACGAAGCTCAAGGGCGGCTGGGTGGCCGCCACGACAATGGTATCCCCCGGCGGAATGGCGTCGGGGCGAATGATCCGCGAATCGACCTTGAAGACCACCCGGACGGCCTTGTCGGTGACCGTGCAGCGGTTGATGCCGCGCGCCGGCAGGGTGATCGGGCCTTCGGCGCTTCCGACGATGCCGAAGAGGGCGTCGTTCAGAAAGACGTTTCGATCGCCCTGGCCGGTGCATTCGATGACGCCGTTGTAATCGACCTTCCACTGGACATTCTTGGCCGTGCACTTCGGGAAGCGCACCGTGGCCCGGTAGACGTTGCCGCCGACCGGCGCCATGGCCGCGCCCGGCTGGGTGAACGAGAGCGGACTCTGGCTGCCGAGCAGCGTGACCGTCCCGGCACCAAACAGCGACGTATTGACGTTGAAGATGACGTCGATGGCCTTGCTGGTGAAATTGACCGGGTCGTCGTTGTTCCAGAAGCCGGTCAGCGTGGCCGAGGCGCCGTTGTCGCTGGTCAGGTGGTACGCCCGGTTGCCGCCGATCGGCTCGAACTGCGAACAGGCGCGGCTGAACTTCCATTCGAGGTCGGCCTCGGCCTTGCCGTTGCCTCCCTGCTGCATGCAGAACGGCACCGTGACCGTGTAGGTCGAGTCGACGTTGGTGTCGGTCATGACGGCGTTGTCGCACAGGGCAAAGGAAAGTGGCGCGAGGTTGCCCTCCACGGCAAACGTGTCGGCGGGCGCAAAGACCCCCTTGCACAGGCCGACCGTGAAATCCCCCTCGAAGACCAGGTTCTGGATGAAGAAGGTCTTTCGATTGGTCGTGCCATTGTTCACGATCGTGTTGTTGGCCTGATCCTTGACCCCGGTGACGGTGACCTGCCGGAACAGGTTGGCTGCCCCGATGGAACCCGACAACGTCAGGTGAACCAGGCTCGACACCGTGCCGTCACGCACGGCGCCGGTAACCGTGGCCCCGCCGATGTTGGTGATGGCGTAGTTGGCCGTGTTCTGCGCGGTGGCCAGGTCGACCGGCTCGCTGAAGCTGACATCGACCTTGGTGGTGGTCAGCGCGAACTGCTTGTTCGGCTGGACGGCAAAGTTGGTGGCGCAGGCCGCGGTGACCGTGGGAGGCGTCACGTCGGTCAGGGCCTGGATGACGTAGGTGTGCATGCCGGTCATTTCCACGGCCGTAACGACATCAAAGACGGTTCCGGTCGGTGTGGATGTCTGAACGCCGTCCGAGAAGGAGGCGTCCAGCGGCGGCTTCGAGGTGCCGTCCTGGGTCATCCACCATTCGACATGGATGGTGTTACCGGCCACCAGGCCCCCCACCGTCAGCTTGTCGAACACTGACAGCGGCAGCTTGTACTCGACGAAGACCGGTGACGGCCCGCCTTCAATGATGCCCAGGCCGTTTGACCCGCTTCCCCACGAGGGATTGACCTGGGTGGAGATGTTGACCCACCCGCCGGCGCCGTTGGTCTCCTGGAGCTCCTCGTAGTTGAAGCCGTCCAGGACGTCGTACATGTAGTAGTCGGGCTTGAAGGGCACCGTGTTCCAGGCGATCTTCCGGCCGAAGCGGTCTGCGACGTTGCCGGCCGCATCGTTGACGTCGAGAGCCATTCCCAGGTTGGGCTGCGGACTGGTGAAACAGTCGCGTTCGTAGAAGTAGCCGACGTAGAGGAAGGAGTTGTCGTTGGTGATGTAGATGCTCCCCAGGTCCATGGGGGCGTCGTTCTCGGGATCGCCCGTGCACCAGTTCTTGATTTCGGTGTCACCTGCGTCCATATCGATGCGATTGGACGGGTCGAAGTCGTTGATGCCGTCGACCGTGATGGTCTGTGGGACGAATGCATGGGCGGAAGGGGTGGCGATGGCCAGGAGGAGCAGCGCGGCCGGGACGAGACGGCGGACGTTCATTTCGGGGGTCCCTCGAAAGGCCCTGCCCGGCGCCAGCGCCGTGGGGCCAGGTGGCGGGTCGTGCGGAAACAAGAGGGGGCCGGCACCTTGCGATGCCGACCCCCGAAGATCTACTGGAGGAGCGCCTTCACTTTGGACCATGTGGCGTCTTCGACGCCGACCGGCGGGCACTCGATCGTATACGGGCAGTACTCGCGCGGCTGGCTGGGGCCACAGGGATTTCCGACATCGAAGCAGGTGCCGGTCGGGGTGGAGCGCTGCTCGTTGTCATTGACGACGAAATCGAAGGCGGGCTTGCTGTTGCCTTCCTGGGTCGTCCAGACCTCGAGGCCGATCGTCTGGCTGCAGCCGGTGAGCTCGAGGGCCGCCATCTCGATGGCAATCTCGACGAAGTTGCCGCCGTCGGTATCGAAGATGCCGAGCCCGTTCGAGCCGTCCTGAACGGTGTTCCAACCGTTGGAGCCGTTGGCCCGGTACAGGACCTCGTAGTTGAATCCGTTGCAGTTGGTGGGAATGACATCATAGATGTAGAAATCGGGCGCATCCGCGGCCAGCGACCAGTCGATCTGGTGGGCGAACGCGTCGACCGTGGTGCCGCCGGGCTTCGTGTTGATGGCCACGCCGAGCTGCATCTCGCAAAAGCAGAATCGACGATACTGAAAGCCGATATAGATTTTGGTGGCGTCATTGGTGACGTACAGCTTGCCGATGTCCAAGGGATGGACCGGCCCGGAGCCGCAATCGAAGGCCTGGGTGTCGATACCGTCATCCACCTTGAGGTCGGTCACCGGAAAGTCGGATTCGTTGCCGGTAAAGACAATGGTGCCGGCGGATGCGGCGGTTGCGACGAGGGTCGCGGCGAGCAGGGTCAGTGTCGTAGCCAGACGTTTCATGGTTGCCTTCCTCCGAGGATGTCTTGTGGCCACCCGTCCTCGCCGCGGCCTGGCGGCATATCGAGGCGACCCCTTGGAACACGGATGATCTGGAGCTGACGAACGGGGACGATCCGGCGGCGGGACCGATTGTTGGACCGGTTCAACAACTCCGCCGGAGACGCCAAAATAGTATCACGGCGCGCGGCCCGGCAAGGACAACTAGATTTTTAGTAGCGTCTAACCCTTTACGCCGCCTAATGTTAACCCGCTGACCAGGAACCGGTTCAGGAGGATGAACAGCGTCACCACGGGCAGGCATACGAGCAAGCTTCCGGCGGCGTAGTTGGCCCACTCCGTCTGGAAGGTTCCTGCCATGTCCGCGAGACCGAGTGGCAGGGTGTAGAGCCCCTTCGAGCTGATGACCACGCGGGCCACGATATACTCCGACCACCCCGCCATGAACGAGAAGAGCGCGGTAATGGCCAGGGCTGGTGTCGACAGCGGGAGGACGATCCGGAGGAACGCCTGGAACGGCGTCAGTCCGTCGATAAGCGCCGCCTCCTCCAACTCCCGCGGGATCGATTCGTAAAATCCCTTCATGGTCCAGACGCAGAACGGTAACGCCGTGGCCACGTACGCGATGATCAACCCGGCCGGCGTATCGATCAGCTTGAGGCGGGCCATCAGGACGTAGGTTGGCAGAAGGAGCATGGTGGCCGGGAACATCTGGGTGACCAGAAACCCCATCAGGCCGGCCTGACGGCCCCGGAAGCGAATTCGGGCGAAGGCGTACGCCGCGGTGGAAGCCAGGGTGATCGACAGGAGCGTGACCACCACGGAGATGAACAGGCTGTTACGCAGCCATGTGCCGAACGGCTTTTCGAACAGGACGTTGTGCCAGGCCTGGAGCGTAGCTCCCTTCGGGATCAGGGCCAGCGACGTTGAATAGAGACGGTCGTCCGGTCGCAGCGAAATACCGATCACCTGCAGCACCGGGTAGATCGTTGCCAGCGTGATCACGATGAGGACCAGGTGCCTCAGTATCGATTTCCAACGTGCCGAAGTCATCAGTAGACCGCCTCCGTACCCCGGGTCTGCCGGACAAACAGGATCGAAAAACCCAGGAGAATGAGAAAGATGATGATCGAAAAGGCGGCGGCGTAGCCGTACCGGTACAGCGTGAACGCCTCGTTGTAGATCCAGGTAACCAGGATATGACTCTGGTTGGCCGGCCGTCCCCCCTCGGTGATCAGCCAGAGGACATTGAGGCTGTTGAAGGTCCAGACGATGCCAAGCACGATAGCCGGCACCAGGACCGGTTTCAGTAGCGGCAGCGTGATCCTCCGGAATTTCGTCCAGGCCGGAGCGCCATCGATGTCGGCCGCCTCGTACATCTCCTTCGGGATCGATTGGAGGCCGCCGAGGCAGATGACCATCATGAACGGGAAGCCGAGCCAGATGTTGGCGATGATGGCCGAGGCGAAGGCCGCGGTGGCATCGGACAGCCACGACACCGGGGGCACGCCCAGGCGGCCGAGAATCAGGTTTACGGCCCCGTACTGGTAATTGAACATCCCCTTCCAGGTGAGGGCCACGATGTACTGCGGCATGGCCCACGGGAGGATGAGCAGGGCCCGATAGATGTTGCGCCCCTTGACGGGGCCGTTGAGCAGGAGCGCCAGCGACAGCCCGATCGCCACATGAAAGGTCACGTTGACGACCGTCCAGATCACGGTCTTGCCCAGGATCGTGTAGAGGGGCGAGGTCGTGAAGATTTCGATGAAGTGCCGGAAGCCGGCGAAGCCCGGATTGCGAAACGTCCGGAGGCTCATGTCGCTGAAGGCAATGCCGACGTTGTAGACAAACGGATAGAAGACGACCAGTGCCATGACCAGCATGGCCGGACCCACAAGGAGCCAGGGGAAGAGCCGGCTGCGACTCGAATCAGCGGCCATCGGCTCCTAGTTCATCATCGCCGCGATCTTGCTGACGGCGTCCTTCTGCATCTGGGCCGCGGCGGCCTCCGGGCGGAGGCTGCCGTTCATGACCGACTGCTGTACCGGGCGCATCGCATCCCAGATGGCCCGCATCTGTGGCGTCACCGGCATCCGGCGGCCGGCTTCGTACGCCTGCCGCGAGGCCACCAGCAGCGGATTGCCCGTTACCTTCGGGCTGTCAAGGATTTCCCGGCGACTGGGCAGGATCAGGAGGTCCGGAAAGTCGGCCACCACCTCCGGCGAGGTCAGGTACTCGAGGAGGGCCAGGACGGCCGCCTTCCGTTCGGCCGGCACGTTGGCGTTGATCGAATACCCCTTGGCGGCGGCCATCGGCGCCGGCCGGCGGCCGCCCGGTTCCAGCGGCGGAATCGGCGCCAGGCCCAGGTTGATGCCGCTGTCGATGTAGTCCTGCCAGGACCAGGGCCCGTTGATGATGAACGGCGTCTTCTTTTCCTTGAAGAGCGTGTCCATGAGCTGGTAGTTGCACTCCTTTGGAACGATGCCGACCTTGTTCTTGAGATCGGCCAGGAAGCGAAGCGCATCCACCATGGCGGGTGTGCCGAGCGTGGGCTGTCCCGTGGCATCCATGACCCAGCCGCCGCTGGCGGTAAGGAACGGAATGAGCCAGAACGGCTCGTTTGTTTCGAAAGCCAGGCCGTACCGATCCGGTGTTCCGTCGCCGTCATCGTCCACGGTCAGTTTCCTGGCCGCGTCAATCAGGGCGTTGAAGTCCGCCGGCGCCGTCGGTACGAGGTCCTTGTTATAGACCAGGACGAGATGGTTGCCGATCTGGTCCGGAATGGCCCAGATATGGCCGTCCAACGTGTCGAACGCCGCCGGATGGAAGTTGGCGAGCGTCGACGCCGGAATCAGCGTGTCGAGTGGCAGGATGATCTTGAGGACCGAGAACGGCCCGACCTGGTCCGACGGCCCGTAAACAAGGTCCGGACCGCCTCCGGCATTGGCCGCATTCTGGAACTGGCTCCGCAGGTCCTCCGTGTTGAAGTGTGAATGTTCGACTCGCACCTCGGGGTGGGCGGCCATGTAGGCGTTCAGGTGCCGGTCGAACCGGGTGACCTCCTTTGGGTCCATCTGTTCCCATATCACAATCTTCGTCGCGCTTGCGCCGCGGCGACCGTCCTTCGACGTCGAGCCTCCCCCGCCACCGCAAGCGCCCACTCCGATGATGAGCGCCGCCACGACGATCATCCGCAATTCGTGAACGCAGCGCCCGCTCATCGTGAGCCTCCTGTGCCCGGTTCCGCTGGCCCAATGCGGGATACGATGTAGCGCGGAAACCGTTCGTCGATCTCGAAGAAATAGGTGCCCGGTTCGGCCAGTTGAATCTTGATGTTACCCGACGAACCGCCGGCCCCGAGAACGCAGGGCCCGGAGGCCGGATCGAGCTGATCGCCGGGAACGCCATAGTCCGGCGAGGTATCGAAATCGCCGTCCGTGACGAACTTGAACTCGATGGGTGCGGTGACATCGGTGATAACCAACGTATCCACCCAGACGCACGCCGAGAGCTTTGACATATCGGGCGTCGAACCAAGGTCGAAGCCGTTGAAGCTGCCGAGGAGCTGGATACGCTGGAACATGCTGGTGCCAACGGCCAGATTGACCGGCGGGACGGCCGTTGTGGCCGTACCGACCACCAGATTTTCGATCGTGACGCTCTGGAAGCAGCCGGCTTCGACGATGATCTTGTACGTACCGGCATCGAGCTGGTCGAGCGTCCAGGCGCCGGTCAACGGATCGCTGGCGGCCTGGCCCAGATCCGCGGTGCCTGCCTGGGTCTGTAACCGGATTCGAGCCGACGGAATGGGCGCCCCGGCGATCCCGGCAAAGGTGATCGAGCCGACCAGCCTTCCGGTGCCCTGCTCACCCTGCCGCACGATCGCATAGGTGCGCAGGACCTCGTCGAGCGTGAATTCGTAATCGGCCGTGCCGGCGGGAAAGGTGACGCACAGCGCATTGGGCCCGCCACCTGAGATCAGGGTCACCGGGCCCGACAGGACCGGGCGGCACGTTTCGTCGTTGTTCGAACCATAGTCCGGGTCGGGGGATTCCCAGTTGTCGTTCGTTCGAAACTTGAAGAAGTAGTTGCCGCCGGGGAGAGCAGTCAGGGTCGTCTTCCAGGTGCCGGCCGGGCTCTGGACCATGGCGCGTTGATTGGCCGGCTCCCAGTTGATGCCCGGAAAGTTGCCGATCAGCGCGATCTGCTTGAAACGGGAGGTGAAACCGGGTACCAGGTTGATGGCCCCGACGTCGAGCACCTGCCCGGCGAGGACCGCGGCGGACCGGGTCGTGTTGACAAAGCCCGTGGCCGACAGCCGGAGTTCGTAGATCCCGGCGCCGAAACCGGTGAACTCGAATGCCGCCGTGGTGCTGTCCGAGTCGATCGTGATCGGGATCGGACCCGCGACATCGACGAGCTGCACAAAGGCCTTCTGGCCGGTGCCCGGCGCCCCGTTGAAGGTGATGCTGCCGCGAATCGTGGCCGGTTGCGCCACCTGGATCCGTTCGATCGCGTAGCTCAGCGTTTTTTCGTCCAGGGTGAAGCGGTAGTTGCCCGACTCGGCAAACGTAATGCAGATGGCCGTGCCGGGCCCGTCCACGAACGCCACCGGCCCGGTCAATTCGGCCCGGCAGATCTCGTCGGAGCCGTAGTCGTCCGCCCCAAAGGCCCCCCCGGTCACGAACTTGAAGAGCCGGTTTCCGGCCTGCACGCTGTTTACCGTCCCCTGCCAGACGCAATTACCCAGGTTGACCAGGTCCGGCGACCGCGCCGGCTCGAAGTTGCCGTAGAGATCGGTATTGAGATTGCCGACCACCTGGATGCGCGTGAAGACGCTCTGGCAGCCCGGGTCGAGGGTGATGGTGCCGAGGTCGGTGGTCTGGTTTTCGATCACGATGACCGTGCGGACTTCGTCGATGTAGCCGGACGCGGTGGCCTGGACATCGTACGACCCCACCGGCAGGCCGCCGAACGAGAACGCCTCCAGGACGCTCAGACTATCGACCTGGATGTTGGTGCCGGCGCGGAAGACCTGCACCAGCGTCTCGGGCATCGGATCCGGGTTGTCCGACAGTCGGATGCGCCCCTTCAGACGCCCGGTCGGCCCGCTGCCACTCCCTCTGGTGATCTCGTAGGTAAGGGTGGTTTCGTCCAGGCGGAAGAGAAAATCGCCCGCCGAGGGAAATTCGATACAGAGTGCGGTCCCGGTGCCGGTGACCAGCGAGACGCTGCCCTCGAGATCGGCCGTGCACACTTCGCTGCCGCCGTAGTCGGGAGTTTCGTCGAAATTGAGGTCGGTGATGAACTTGAAGAAGTGGTTACCCGCCGTGGCCACGTTGACCGTGGCCTCCCAGATGCACCCCTCGACCATCGTCATCTGGGGCGCCCGGACCAGGTCAAAGTTGCCGTAGGCCTCAGGATTCAGATCGCCCGCCACCTGGATATTCGTGTACTGCGACTGGCAGACGCCGGCGGCGGGCCGGAGGATGGTATTTCCGGCCGTCGTTGTATCGTCGGCAGCCACGACCAGGCCGCGTGCCGACATCGGCTCGACCCCGGCGCCGCGGAAGACGAGCGTATAGTTGCCCACGCACAGGTCGTTGAATTCGAATTGACCCGACGACTGGTCGATGCCCCGCACGGGTGCCTGGCTCCAGGGAAGAATCGCATATCGCTTCGACGACTCATCAAGCATGGCCAGGTAGGGGCCGCCCGTTATCACCCGAGCTTCGATGTTGCCGTCCGGGCCGGGTGCCCCGAGCCGGGAGATGCCGACCAGGGAACCCAGGCCGCTGCCGGGGGAGCCATAGTCCGGGGGGTTGTCGAAGGTGCGGTTCGTGATGAATTTCCACTGCAGCCGGCCAGGCGTGGCGTCGAACTGCGACGGCACAAGGTTGAGAGAATCAGCCCAGACGCACCCGCCGAGGCGGTCCATGACCCGCGAGGCCGTCACCGAGAAGGCTGGACTGGTGTGATTGCCGACGACCTGGATGGCCGTGAAGGCCGAGGTGCAGAGCGTGTCTTCGTCGAGGATGGCATACACACGCGTATAAGGAAGGCTGCCCGAGATCCCGGTCACGGTAACCGACCCCGTGAGGCTGCCGGTTTCCAGGCAGGGCTTGTCCCCCGTGGGCGTCAGTTCCGGTTCAACCGGCCCCTTGTCGCAGCCGAGTCCGATCAGCATCAGGGTGAACAGGGCCGGAACGATGCGACGCGCGAGTCCTTTGAGCACGGTTGACTGCCTCCTCAACGCCGGATGATCCGGCTCACTTCACGATCAGCAGGGAATTGAATCCGCCGAAGCCGTCGTCGGCCCGCTGCGGATTGCTCGGATCGTCCTTCCAGTTCACATCGTCGATCCGAAACTTGTACTGATAGCGACCGGGCGGCAGTTTTTCGTACCGCTCCCAGACGCCGTCCTTGTCATCGTCCGTCATCTCGCCGATGCGAAACGATCCCGTTTGGGCCTGGCCGGCCAGCCAGTTGTTCTCGGGCCAGTTTCCGGCCACCTGCACGACACGTGCCGACGCCGCGTGGTACCGGAAAAGCACACCCTTCTCGCTGTTCTGCGGGGGCGGAAGCCGCGGGTTGATGAAAGACAGTGCCGAACAGCCGCTGGCCCCCGTCACCAGCAGGACGACCGCGATGCCTCGCACCCACCTGCCGACTTCGTTGTTCCTTGTCATCGTTGTCACCTCATCGGTCGACCGTCATTTTGGCGGCCCTCTCCGGCAACTAGAAGCGGACGATCGCCTCCAGCTGGATCCGGCGCTCGTCCTCGAGTTCCTGCTCGGCCAGGGGCAGGAACGTATAAAGACTGTAGTAGTTGTTGGCGGCCGCGGCACCCGTCGCGAATCGATCGAACAGGTAGGTGTCCCGGCCGATGTAGGCGTATTCGTTGACCGGCTCGTCGATGACGTACGGATCGACACCCCACGACAGGGCAAACTGGATACCGGGGGTAAATTGATACTGAAGCTCCAGGAATGTCGAAAGATAACCCCCGTCGATCTGAAGCACCGGATCGTCATACCGTGCCCACCGCGTATCCGAGTAGAGGCGCGTCCGGGATGAGAGTTGAAGCGTCGCCTGGAACAGGGTCTCGATGAACTTCGGCTTGAGATCGAATCCCGTTGAGTTGATGGTGCCGGCGTACCGGACATTCAGGGGCGGATCGGCCAGGATATCGATCGACACCGATGGTTGCCAGGAGACCACGTCGTCGCCCCCCAGCAGGGTGAATCGATCAACCTTGACCTCGTGTTCACCGGCCTCCAGCCAGAAGTTACGGCTGTCGAACCAGAACTGGCTGCGCCAGGGCGTTCCGGCGTCGTAGTCGAAGTCGACGAATTCGAGACCCAGACGGGCCTTGACGGCTCGTTCCCCCGACAGGGGAAACGTTCGACCGGCATGACCCGACCAGACCGTCATTCGGTTATCGAGATACCGCGCACTGTCGTTGCCGATGGGTGTCACTCGCGTCGTGTGCAGCTCCCAGCCGAATTTCAGGTCCAGCCCCACCGCCGGGCCGGCTGCTGACAGGTTGGCACGTTGGTCGGTGGCGATGGTGAAGGATTCCCGGGCCCCCGAACCGCCGAGCGTCCTCCGGGTCGTGTCGGATTCGACGTAGCGGAATTCATTCAGGGTGGAACCATTCTGGAAGTCCAGGTGATTGCGCCCCCACAGGTATTCGCCGCCCAGCTTCCACGGTCCCGTTGACCAGGTTCCGTGGCCGCCGGCGCCGCTCCAGCGTTCCAGGGTCGGGCCTTCGACCACGCGGGCCGGGCGGAAACCGGTCGTGTCGTATCCCCCTTCACGAACCCGGGCAAAACCGGGGTTGAAACCACGGTCCAGGCGCGCGACGACTCCGATATCGAGCCGTCGACCCAGCTTTCGGCCGGCGCTGTACGCCAGCACATCCTTGTTGTTGTCCGTGTCGTTGAAGTCGTACTCGGCGATCAGGGGCTGCGCCCGGGCGAGCTGTCCCTCGTAGATGGGCGCCGACGCGGCAACGGACCCGGGACGGTCGGTCCCCCCCGTGCGGAAGTTATCGGCGTACAGGAGTTGCATGTCGAATCCCGCGAGCTTCTTACGGGCGAGCATGCCCTGTTCGTCGTAGCCGAAATCATGGTCGTAGATGCCGACGTTGCCGACCAGCCGGAGCGGGTCCGGCCACGGGTCGATGCGGTCATTGTCGAACGCCAGGAGATCGATACGGTCCGAATGCAGATGGAGATGACCGCGATCGAAATTGAGTCGGGATTGCCAGAACGGAACATCCTCGTTCTCGGCCCGAATATTCGTGAGCACGCGGGCATCGAGGACATCGCTCATGCGGATATTGAAATCGAGGTCCAGGTCGAAGTCCGGACGGCGCAGCTCGAATCGCCCGCCCTGGTTTGGGTCATCGATCGATTCGAAGCGCGAGATGAGGCGCCCGTTCAGCTTGATCTTCGGGCTCAGGGAGGTTATCCCGGAGGCCCCCGCCGATCCGGCCTGCGGCTTGCCGTCCGCCCCGACCCGGATCAGCGAGTTGCCGAACTCTCCCTTGGTATCCGGATTGTTCGGATCCGCCACCCATTGTCCATCGACGACGAGCTTGTACATGTGCTCGCCGGGAGGCAGCGGGAGGACAATGACCCACAGCTCTCCGTCCTTCGTGAATGGATTGGCGGTGGTGCTCCAGCCATTGAAATCCCCGGCCCAGTGCACCTGCGAGGCCGCACTGTTGTCGTACGTGAATTGAACACCGCCCTCGACGCCCGTAATTTCGGCCCGGGCGCGCCCGGCCGAGGAGACGACCAAAAGGAGAAGGACGAGGCTGGTCAGCAATCGCAACGGCATCAAAACGTCCCCCTCAGGAATACCTTGATAATGTCCTTCTGGCGGCCGGAACCTTCAAGGTCGCCGTCGTCCACCGGAATCTGGGAATCTCCGATGAACCCGGGGCCGTATTCCAGGAAGAGTTCCATGTTGCCGGAAGGGCGGTACTGGATCTGGGTAAAGAGCGAACGGCGAAGGCTGGTCGGGTCGTCCCCGGTTACCAGCCGCGTGTAGAGCTTCGTCTTTGCTCCGAGATTGATGGACGTCTCGATCGAGCCCAGTTCCTTTTGAAAGGGCGTGCCCATGTTTTTTATCTTGCCGCTCAGGCGGAACCATGCCAGCTGGCTTTCGACCGAGATCCAGAAGACGAAATCGTCGTTCTTCTCGATGCGCTGGCGGACGGCGCTGACGTCGTCGATGGTTCGCTTCTGCCGGTAGTAGGTCTTGCCGGTAAAGCCACGCAGGAACTCGATGTAGGCCTCGGAATAGAACTCGGTGACGTGGCGGCGTAGCGTGGCCTTCTTGCGGTACTCGAGCCAGTTGTTGGTCAGCGTGATGGCGCGGGCCGGCACGAGGTACCAGGTGTTGATGACGTAGCCCCGTTCATCGCGGTTGGACTCGCCCATGCGATTGTCGAAGGTGGGGCCGCGAAACCAGCCGGTTGGAGCCACGTTCAGGTACCCGAGCCGCGCGTTACCAAGGCGCAGGCTTCGGATCTCGCCGAGGATGACGGCCGAATCGGGAATCCGCACCCCGAGGAGTTCCTGGTCGAGACCATCCCGGAACTGGACACCCGGCTCGGGCCCGCGCGTCCGGCTTTGCGCGTACTCCATCGAAAAGTCGATGTCCTTGAATGTGTACCGGACATCACCCGCCAGAACTTCCGCGAAGCGCGTCGAATCCTGTTCGACACCGGATTGATTCTCGACGCGCCGGTTGTAGGTGAAACCCGTCCGAAGCCGGTTCTGATCGAACGTGCGGCGCAGCCGGAGCACGTATCCATCGTCGGTCTGCCGCCGGCGCTCCTCGCGACGGGCTTCCAGCTTCTCGGGTGTGCAATCGAGACAGGTCACGTCGTTCGGATTGTACTGCCCGCTGAAGTCCGACACGATGGCCGTGGCGTTGAGGCCGCCGAGGAAGCCCCAGGAGTCGACGCGGATCCCCTGGGCATTACCGCCGTCGCGACCTTCGTCATTGCGGACGACCGGGATCAGGTAGTTGTCCACCCAGAAGCGGTCCTGCCGGGCGAAGAGGTAGGTGTCGAAACCCTTCTTGGCCCCGTTCAATTCCCAGCGGTAGCGGCCATGCGCTTCGCGGAAGAGGAAGATGGGCCGGTCGTTGTTGTTGTCCGATGTGTTCCACTCCGCCTCGTAGCGAAGAAACGCCTCGACACCCGTCTTGGGCTGGGTGAACAGGCGGAACTGGGCCTGCGAATACGTATCGTTGTTGTTCGAGTCGAAGTCCCAGTCGAAACTCCGGTCCTGCTTGCGGATGTCCAGCTGCAGGTTGTACTCGCCTTCGAGCTTCGTGACGGCGGAGGCGGGGCTGATGGCCAGGGCCGGGGGCAGCATCAGTGCCAGAGCCAGCCCCAGCAGAAGCGGCCGTCCGCCCCGGACGAGTGAGCGACGATGTGCCGCAGGCATCATCATCGCCCGCCTTCCGACGCGGATCCGAAGGGGATCCGGATCGACGCCCGATAGGAGGCCCCCAGCGG
>JAWXBZ010000084.1:0-10564 GCA_034440375.1 Candidatus Eiseniibacteriota bacterium | reverse complement strand
GGTTCTTGATGATGTATTGCCCCTCCATCGTCGGTGCCAACGGAAATACGGTGAACATCTCTTTCGGGAACAGGACAAGCGGCAGCATCGTGCCGGGCAGCTGGAGAAACAGCAGCAGAAGGGTGATGCGGAGGTGGCGTCCCCAGAGAAGGCCCAGGCCGATGAGTACTTCCCAGGTGGCCAGCACAAGAAGAGCCACGTTCGGCGCCAGGCTACCGACGGTCAACCAGGAGATGGTCCGCACGGCCAGGTCCGCGGCGGGACTCCAGCCGGGGACGAACTTGATGGCGCCGAACCAGAGGAAGACGATGCCGAGCGCCAGGCGTGTCAGCCGAATGCCCTGCCGGGCCATCCACGTAGTGACGCGTACATCGATCGGTTCCAGGCCGGCCGGGACATTCATGCGAACGGGATATTACAATTTCCGAGCCGTTACTCGCCCCGCGCCTCGAACAATTCGACCGGATTACCGGAGGGATCCTCGACCAGCACCTGGGTTCCTCCGGGGCTCCGGGGATCCCCCGCCAACTCGGCCTGGACCGAGTCTTGTTAGTGCCGACTGACCGAACTCGCACCGGTGCGAGTTGGCCCCTCCCCGCTACCCCCCCAGCAACCCGGCCCCTTTCGACAACTCCGTCACACCGATCAGGTCGACGCCGGCGTCGAGCAGGTAGGTCCAGATGCGGCCGCGCACGGGAACGTTGTGAACTCGCACGCGGCAACCCGGAATGCATTTCGCGGCGGCGACGACGGCGGGAATCAATTTGCGCAGGGCGGGAGGCGGGTCACCGGTTCCATCCCACCCGACCTCCTTCTTGAAATCGAGGCTCAGGAGACGATAGTTGGCGGCGGAGGCGGCCGGCGGGGCGGGGTTCCGACTGGTAACGCGCCATTGGAAGCCGACGAAGCGCTTCAGATCCTCCGGGATCGATTCGGGTGTGGCGCTGTCATCGACGAGAATGAACTCGGCGATCGGATGATCCTGGGCCGGCCGGAGCAGCGCCCGGTAGCGTCCGAGGAGTGAGGCCATCGCGAGCCGACTCTCCACTGTCGGTGCCTTGTCCTCTATTGCGATCAGGAACGGGCGCGCATCGGGAAGGACGCGCGCGCATCGTTGAACCCGGTCCAGCAGGTGCCAGAGATAGGTGGCCTCGAAGCCGAAGTCGTTTCGAATGTCCTTGCGATCATGAGCCAGGAGGAACGTACCGTCGACGAGAAAGACATCCGCCTCGATACCCAGGTAACCCAGCTCCAGGGCTTCCTCGCGCGGGCGCGTGTTTCGATAGTCATTGTGCGCATAGGCCGGCAGGGCCCGTGCCGGGCCGCAGGGGTCGGCCGCGCGCTGGGGCTCCGCGGCCCGGGAAGGCTCCGTGCCACGGGCGGGAGCGGGCAGAAAAGGGACCGTGAGCAAGAGAGCCGTCGTGAGCACGTGACCGACCGTGAGCATCCGGCCGGCAGCAGGCCGCTCCCTCAACCGAAGTCTGAAATTATCCCGAACCCTCACCGCGACGCCTTTCCACCCGCCTCAGCCGTCCAGGTCACCAGCCCATCCTCGCGGAACGAAAACGGCACGACCTGTCCCCCGCCCGCCTCCAGCTTTTCGGCCACCAGGTGTCGCGCGTTGAAGGGAACATAGATCAGGAGATAGCCGCCGCCGCCGGCGCCAAGGATCTTGCCGCCCAGCGCGCCGGCCTTGCGTGCGACGGCGTACAGCTCATCAATCCGCTCCGTGCTGATCCGGTCGGAGAGGCGTGTCTTTTCCTGCCAGGCGGTGTGCAGGAGGCTGCCGAAGTCGGCCAGGCGATCGCGCAGCAGGCACGACTTCATCTCCAGCGTGAGGCTCTTCATCCGATCGAGGGCCTGGACGACCCCCTTCCGCTTCTGCATGTACGCCTTCGTCTGCTCGGCCACGATGCCGGCTGACTCGCGGGTACGGCCGGTGAAGCAGAGCAGCAGGTTGTACTCCAGTTCGCGGATGGTGGCCGGCTTGATCCGGAGCGGATTCACGACGGTGACGCCGTCATGAAACTCGATGAAGTTGAATCCGCCGAACGTGGCGGCATATTGATCCTGCCGGCCGCCGGCCAGCTTGAGTTCGATCCGCTCGATCTGATACGTCAGCTCGGCAATCTCGTAATCGGTCAGCGGCAATCGGAGCCACTCGCGCATCAGGCCGACCAGGGCCACGGTCATCGTCGATGATGATCCGAGTCCCGAGCCGGGCGGGGCATCCGAATGAAGAAAGAGATCGAATCCTGACTTCGGCTTGAAGTGGTTGGCAACGGCCTTGACGATATCCAGCTCACCGTCATAGGCCAGCTTCCGCCCCTTCACCCGGTAGTTGGCCACCACGTTGTAATCGAGCGAGTGAATCGTCATCCGGCTGTCAGGCCTTGGTCGGAGCGTGGCCCAGGCAAATTTGTCGATCGTGGTCGAGAGGACCACACCTCCCCGTTCGGCGGGGTACGGATCGACATCGGTCCCGCCGCCGCAAAACGAAATGCGGAGCGGCGCGCGCGCGCGGTACAGCACGGCGGGAGGCGAGCCGGTCTTGCGGTGTTGCGGAGTGACGGGGGTCAGTCCGATCCGACGCCCTGACGGAGCGACGACCGGCTTACTTTTTGTCCGGGAAGCCATTGATCACTCCGAGATAATCCTCCGGTAAACCGATGTCGACGAAGTAGGCATCGGTCACGACACCCTGCAATGCGGGCCGACCACCTCGATCTATCCACGCCGGCAGGATCTCCTGCTCCAGCGACACGGGTCGATGCAGAGGAATGTCGCTCACGGCATCCTTTTCAATCAAGTAGACGCCGCCGTTGATCAGGCCCGGCCCGCTTCGGCCCTTTTCGAGGAAGCGGGTGATGAAGCCGCGTTCGTTCAACTCGACGCTTCCCTTCTGGCCGGCCTCGGTCACGCGCACCAGGGCCAGTGTGGCGGCAGTGTCGGCGCTCGCTGATGGCAGGGGGTCTCGTTCGAACAGCGCGCCGACGACCGACCCGGTCCCGGCTCCCGGCAAGCCTCCGGCAACATGCCGCCGCTCAAGTGCCGGGAGGTCGGCCCGCAGCAATGTGTCGCCGTTGACCAGGAAGAACCGGTCAGCCAGTTGATTCGCCGCCAACCGGAGAGCCCCGCCAGTCCCAAGCGGCCGGGGCTCGACGGAGGTGGCCACCAACAATCCTGGGAGTGGATCGGTCCGGGCCGCCGCCACCACGGCGTCAGCGCCGACTCCCAGTAGCAGCACGACCTCGGTAATCCCCTGTCCGGCAAGGTGTTCAAGCAAATGGTGAAGGAACGGCCTCCCGGCCACAGGAAGCAGGATCTTCGGGAGGCCGCCGGATAGTGCGGCGATCCGGGTTCCCAGGCCTCCGGCCAGAATCACCGCCTGTCGTGTCGTCAAGATCCCGCTCCCCCTGAGTGGTCGTGGGGATCGGCGCCCGTCCCCATCCGGGTACGAACCGCCCGGCACGTGGCACATCCTACTGGATTTTGATCAATAACCATTGTGCCACCCGTAAACGAGTCTTATGATGCCGATCTGAGGTGCCGCACGCGAGGGACGCGGTGGCGCCGTTAAGGACCCCCCGATAAGCCGCGTCGCAAATGAAGGTCCCTGCCGCGATCGGGGTTCAGCGATCTGTCTCCGAGTTACTCACCCCGCCCATCCCCTGGGCAGCACCGAGGAGAATTCACCATGGCTCGTAAACGCTACCACGTGCTGGCAACCACGCTGACGGCCGTACTGGCCCTCACCGCCACCATGGCCCTGGCGGCCGACGTTCCCGAGATCGAGGACGAGGCGAAGTGGACCGAACAGATGGGCGCCTACTCCGTCGCGGCAGACGTGCCGGAAGTGGAACCGAATAACACGGCCCCCACCGCCAACGCCTTCAGCTGCGGCGATGTGCTTCGCCCGGCCGCCATCACGGCCGCTGACAACGACTATATCGTCTTTACCGCGACGGCCGGCCAGATCATCTCCTTCGGCACCGACGCCGATGGCACGCCCACCGTCGACACGTTCATTCACCTGTACGCCGCGGACGGCACGACGCAGCTGGCTTCCGACGATGACGCCGGCCCCGGCGCTTATTCGCTCCTCAATTTCACCGCAACCTACACCGGTACCTACTACGGTCGTATCCGCGGCTTCGGTGCCACCAGCGCCGGCTTGTACAAGGCGTTCATCACCTGCAACACCCCGCCGCCGCTCACCTGTGACATTCCGAACTACAAGGGCGACATCGTGACCGTTTCGCCGCCGCTGGCGATTCCGGACAACAATCTGGGCGGCGTCGTGGTCGGCACGTTGCCGACGGCCAACGACGGCACCCGCTTCCTGGACGTCATCGTCAGCCTGCGCATGACGCACACCTGGCTCGGCGACATCGTGGCCACGCTCAGCTATGACCAGGATTGCGATGGGCTGGCCGATGCCAGCTCCAAGTTCATCTGTCGGCCGGCCCGCGCCAGCTGCATCCCGACCGTCGGGACCGGCTTCGGCTGCCCGTCCAATCTGCTGTCCGCCAACAATATCTACATCAGTGACGCTTCCACGGCCGTCATCGGCACCGCGCCCTTCTCCTGCGGCACCAGCGCCTTCAACATCCCCGGCGGCTGCTACAGGGGAAATGCCAATGCGGACCCGCTGTCGGTGTTCGACAATTTCCGCAAGGGTGGCTGCTTCACCCTTCATGTCGGCGACAATGGCGTCGGCGACACGGGTACGATTTCCGAGTGGGGCGTCTACACGCTGAACGAGGCAATTGTCCCGGTCGCGATCACCACGTGGGGCGCAATCAAGTCGCTGCCCTTCGGGAACTAGGTAACGAGGAAATTGATGGGGGGCGCTCCTTCGGGGGCGCTCCCTTTTTTTATCCGATGCGATCCCGAATCGCATATGTCCGATCCTGCTGTTGCCCCCGCGCAATCATCTCGCCCAGAAGCCCCAGCGAGATGAACTGCGTGGCCAGGATCACGAGGCCCACGCCGAAGAGCAGCAGCGGGCGGACCCGGAGCCACTGGCCACTCACCCAGATGACGGCGAAGTAGGCCAGGATCAGGCCGCCAATCGCGCCGAAGAGGATGCCGATGCGACCGAAAAAATGGAGGGGGCTCCTGGAGCCGCCATGCAGGAACATGACGGCCAACAGGTCAAGGAACCCGTTGATGAAACGGTTGCTGCCGAACTTCGTGACCCCGTATCGCCGGGCATGATGGCGGACCGGCAACTCGGTCACCTTGAACCCCTGCAGATGTGAGAGCGCCGGCAGGTAGCGGTGCAACTCGCCATACACCTCCAGCGAGCGGGCCGCCTCGCGGCGCCAGGCCTTGAGGCCACAGTTGAAGTCGTGCAGCCGCAGGCCGCAGGCGGCGGAGGTAACGGCGTTGAACAGCTTGGAAGGCATCGTCTTCATGATCGGGTCCTGGCGATTCTGCTTCCAGCCGCTGACCACGTCATATCCTTCGTCGAGGCGCAAAAGGAGATGTGGAATTTCCGCCGGATCGTCCTGGAGATCAGCGTCCATCGTGATGATGACTTCCCCGCGTGCCTCGGCGAAGCCGACCGCCAGGGCCGCCGACTTGCCGTAATTGCGACGAAAGGAAACTACCCGCACCAGGGGATTGCCAGCGGCAATCCCGCGGAGCAATTCCAAAGTACCATCGGAAGATCCGTCATCAATGATCAGGATCTCCGTCCCTCCGGCAATCTTTGCCAACTCGACCCCAATCGTCGAAACAAGCTCCGGCAGGCTCTCGGCCTCGTTGAATGCCGGAACGAGCACTGTCAGCCGGAGGGTCGGGCCGGGGGAGGCGGCCAGCGTCAGGCTGGTCACGCCGGCAGACTCCCCCGCCGCTCGAGCAGGTCGGCCATCCACCGGTACTCCAGGCGGAGCGCCTCGGCCAGCGGGGTCATCGGCCTGTAGTTCAAATCTTCGCGGGCCCGGGTGGTGTCGGCCACCGTGTGGGAGGGATCCCCCTTCTGCTTCTCTTCAAACCGGACGCGCGCCTTCATCCCGGCTGCCGATTCCAGGAGGGCGATGGCTTCCTTGAGCGTCACGCGAGCGCCCCCGCCGATGTTGTACACCTCCCCCGGTTTCCCCACTTCAGCCGCGGCGATATTGGCCGCCACCGCGTCACCGACGAAGGTGAAATCACGGGTCTGATCCCCCTCGCCGTACACCGTGAACTCTTCCCCCTTGAGCATGGAGCGCACCAGCTTGTGAAAGGCCATATCCGGCCGCTGTCGGGGACCGCACACGGTGAAGTAGCGCAGCGACACGGTCGGCAGGCCGTAGTTCCTGGTGTACAGGCGACAGAGATGCTCGGCGGCCAGCTTGCTGACACCATACGGACTGTAGGGCTGGGGTCGGTCCGTCTCCTTCATCGGGAGGCTGACCGCTTCGCCGTAAACCGAGGAGCTCGAGGCGTACACGAATTTCCGGAGCGGCTTCTCCTTGAAGTGTTCAAGCAGTCGTTGCGTCACCAGGATGTTTTCACGCAGGTAAACCTCGAACTCGGATCCCCAGCTGGCCCGAACACCCGGCTGGGCCGCCTGATGAAATACCACTGAGACATCCTGGCATAAAAAGTCCATGTCGGCCGTTTTGAGATCGATCTCCATGAACTCGAAATCATCATTGTCGCCAATGGCCGTGAGGTTGGCCTTCTTGAAGGCGACCGGATAGTAGCTCGTCAGGCAATCCGCCCCGCGCACCCGCCAGCCGGCCAGGAGCAGGGCTTCCGTCAGGTGACTGCCGATGAAGCCGGCCGCGCCGGTTACGAGGGCCAGGGGACGATGGTCGCTGGTCATGAAACTCTTCTCCTAGCGTGAGCCGGGAACCGGAGGTCGCCCGAGCACGGAATTGACGTAATTTTGCACCCGGGTGTCCTCGGGATGAAGTCGCAACCACCCTTGCAGCAGCTGCACCACGGCGCCGGCGTCGCCACGGGTCTGGTGGATGTTGGCCAGGTCGGCATACGGGTTGAAATCACCCGCGGGGTCGAGCTCGATGGCTCTCGTCAGGTGCGCGATAGCGGAGGTGGTGTCCCCCTTCTCGATCTCCAGGTGCCCGAGAATGGCCAGTGCTCCGGCATTGTTGGGATTTGTCTTGAGCAGTTCCCCATAATAGGCCATCGCATTGTCGGCCATGCCGATCTGCGCGTACGTGGCCCCCAGCGCCGCGTCCACGCCCGGGAAGTACTGGGCGTATTTCCGGACCTGATCAAGATTGGCCCGCGCCTCATTCGTCCGGCCGAGCTGATGCAGGCCGACGGCCAGCTGAACCCGGGCCGCCGCGTAGTTTTGAAGCAGTCGGGTGGCCTGCTCGTCCTTGTACACGGAGTTGTCGTAGTCGCCGGAGGCGGTCAGGAATCCACGGTAGTGATACCGGTTGTCCAGGTTGTCGCGCAGTTTTTCGACATCGACCGTGTTGGTCACGGGATCCTTGTAGATGCGGAATACCAGCCCTTCCATCTTCATCCGACCCACCAGGTTTCGCTGGTCCGGCACGGTGACGGCATAGTAGACCGGCCGCTTGAACTCGTTGACTTCCAGGATGTGGTCGACCATGAGGTCGTTGACATACACGATATTGCCGTTCTTCTCCCGGTAGGGCTGCAGGGCGTTGATCTGGCCGTCGTCGAAGCGCATCGGCACCTTTGGCACGTAGTCGCGCAACTGCTTGATGTACCAGCTTGTCTGAAGCAGCGAGAGATTCACGACTCGAACATCACGCCGAAAACGCTCGACCTCCTGCATGTACCAGAGAGGAAACGTGTCGTTATCACCGTTGGTGAAGAGGATGGCATCCTTGTCGAGGCCAACCAGCATGTTGTGGCCGTAGCCATGCGCCACGAAATTGCCCCGGCGGTTGTGGCGGAAGAAGCTCTGATTTTCCTCTCCGACGGCCAGCGGCAGCACCGACAGCACAAGTCCAAGCGCGGCCGCGCCCATGACCAGCGGCCGGCGCAGGGCTCCGGGGGCCAATTTTTCACGGGGACCGGCCAGCATCCGCATGAGGGCCACGGCACCGAGGCCGATCCAGATGGCGAAGATATGGAAGTTGGCCACGAAGAAGTAGTCCCGCTCACGAACCTCGCCTTCGCGGAAGTTCAGGTACCAGACCAGGAACGGTCCGGTGATCAGGAAAAGCGTGGCCATGAGCCAGAACGATTTCCGCTCGCGGAAGTAGTTCTGGACGGCGCCGAAGACGCCGAGCAGGATCGGTAGCCAATAGGTCGGCAGGCTTCCGGCCTTGAACAGTACGAATTGCCACTCGAAATAGCGCCAGTACATGTGGGGAAACTGGTAGAGGAACAGATTGGCCTTTCGGAAAATCGGCTCCGGCGGCTTGTACTGGTCGCGCGAAAGAACCAGTTTCAACGCATCCCAGGTGGAAGGATCGGCTTCGTTGATTCCCGGATCGAGCTGCGACCTGAGCAGCAGGTAGAGATGCACGCTGACACCCAGCACCGCCAGGGCGCCGATCCCGATGGCGAATCGAACACCGAGGACCGACACGACATTCCAGGCCACGGCCGCCGCCATGATCAGCGTCATCAGCGAGGCCCCGGTCCGGAATGATTCCGGGGCCATCGACAGCTCCGCCACATCGAACTGCCGGTGAGCGTTGACGGTGATCCCGGTTCGGATCAGGGCGGCCAGCAGGAAGATGACGATCGATGTCCAGAAGGCCCCCTTGTTGACCCGCTGCCAGTGAACCATCGTCACCAGGAGGTAGATGCAGGGGAACACCAGGAAGGTGCCCATGTGGATGCCGATGGCCAGGAACAGTACGTAGAGGATCAACCAGATGATCCGGTCGTTCTGTGCTTCGTCCTGGTGTTCCCACCAGAGGAGACCCAGCCAGACGCAGAAACACATGATGGCCGAGGCCGAGGCATAGACCTCGGCCTCGATGGCGTTGTCCCAGAAGGTGGTGCCAAAGGCCATGAAGAAGGCCGCCATTACCCCGCCGACGTAGGCCAGCCAACCGGCATCCGGCCAGTTCCGCCGGCCGATGCGCACCGTGATCAGGTACGTGAAGAGCACCGCCGCCGCCGCCGAGAAAGCCGAGAGAAGATTCACCCGGACGGCGATCGACCCCAACGGCAGGAAGGTGAACAATCGCCCGATCAGGACATAGAGCGGAGTCCCCGGGGGGTGAGGCACGCCGAGGATGTAGGAAGTGGCGATGTATTCGCCGGAGTCCCAGTAGGGCACGGTGGGCGTGACGCAGTACCAGTACACCGAGAGCGACACGAGGAACACCAGCGCCCCGATCAAGGCATTCAGTTTTCCTTCGGCCGTGACCGGCAGAAGGGACCACGATCGCGCGGCCGGTTTCGGAAGGGTGTCGGCGGTTTTTGCAACGTTCACGAAGGATCTCCCGGAAGGAGTGACATCGACGTCGTTCAGGGACGTGTCATGGATCCCTGGATCAGCCCGAGCGAATTCTTCGCCCGCTGGTCGTCGGGATGATAGCGGAGCCACTGTGTCAGGAGGGAGGCCGCACGGGCCCGGTCCCCCCGGGTGAACAGAATGTTGACCAGGTCGGTATAGGGGGCAAAATCGGTCGACGGCTCGGCCGCGATCGATTTTTCCAGCAGGTCGATGGCGGCGGCCGTGTCCCCCAGCCGGGATTTGACGCGTCCCAGGTTGCCCAGGAGGACCGCATCGCCCGGGAAGGCCAGGAGTTGCCCCTCGTAGTGGTCGGCCGCGTCCGTCCACCGCCCCAGCCGCTCGTACACGAAACCGAGCGCCGCCACGATACCCGGAAAGTGCGGGGAGATGCGACGGGCCTTCTCCAGTTCAAGGAGCGCCTGGTCCAGATTGCCGGACTCGTACAGCGACAGGCCGAGCTGCACCCGGGCCGCCGCATAATTCTGGAGCAACCGGGTCGACTGTTCGTCCTTGTACACCGTGGTGTCCCAGTTGCCGTCGCTGTTCAGGAAGCCCCGGTACTGAAACGTCTCGTCCAGGTTCTTCCGGGTCCGATCGATATCGATTCGGAACGGCATCGCCTCGGGGTGAACCCGGAAGACGAGTCCTTCCATGACCAGCTGACGCTCCAGCCCCATCTGATCCGGCACGGTCACCGCCAGGTAAACCGGACGGCG
This sequence comes from Candidatus Eiseniibacteriota bacterium, assembly GCA_034440375.1. Lineage (GTDB taxonomy): Bacteria > Eisenbacteria > RBG-16-71-46 > JABDJR01 > JAWXBZ01 > JAWXBZ01. The sequence goes on along the minus strand of JAWXBZ010000084.1, from coordinate 439 downwards.
CCACTGGTTGGTGGTCAGGATGTTCTGGACCATGATGTCCTTGACCAGGATGACCTTTCCGGTCTTGTCGCGATACGGCGACAGGCGCCGGATCGCGTCGTCGCTCATCGCCATTGGAACGCGCGGCTCCTCGTCACGGATCTGCCGAATACACCAATCCGTATTGAGCAGTGACAGACAGACCACGCGAACATCCGGCCGAAACTTCTCCACCACCTGCAGATACCAGAGCGGAAACGTGTCGTTATCGCCATTGGTAAAGAGAATGGCGTCCTTCTCCAGCCCCACAAGCATGTTCCAGGCATAGTTGTGAGCAATGTAATTCCCACGACGATCATGCCGAAAAAAGTTCTGGTTCTTCTCGCCAGCCCACAACGGCATGGTGGATAGAAAAACAAGCGCCGCGGCAGTAAACATGACCACCGGATGGGGTCGGCGC
>JAWXBZ010000083.1:0-4970 GCA_034440375.1 Candidatus Eiseniibacteriota bacterium | reverse complement strand
GCCCGCGCCATCTCCGCGGCATGGTCCGCGTAATCGATTTCCAGCGATGCCAGGCCACCCATCCTTGTGATCTTCTCGGAAAACCCGATGACCGGAATGCGCCGCTCGAGTGTGGCGAGGAGTATCGCCTCGATTAACTCATCCTTGAGGAAAAGCGTCTCGGTGGTGAGAAGGATGGCCTGTGTATTCTTGCCGATCGAGCGGAGGGCCAGGCCGATCTCACTGGCCTGGCGGATCGAAATGACCCGTATCGCCATGTTTCGATGAGTCCCGGCCGCTGCCAGTGCGGCGGCCTCCCCGGCGCCGTCGGGACCGGCCAGCACGGTGATTTCGGCTGGCGGCCGAAAAAGTCCGGACAGCGCTTCGATCCGTACCTCCGGATCGAGCGTCAGGCTGTAGCAGATGGAATCGTCGGTCGGTTTCGGCAAACGCGAGGGCGTCAGGATGAAGCCGAAGATGGCCGGGCAACCCCCGAGCCACCGATTCACCGCGAGCGATGCCTGGCTACCCAGCACAACGACGCGGGCCGGCGAGCGGGCCGCCTCCTGCTCGAGTGACGAGCGGGCATTCCCAAGATCCGCCGCGAATCGGATGACGCGGGCATTTGGCTCCTCGGCCAGGAATCCGGAGACGGCGGCTTCGAACGCCGGTACGCCGTCCACGGTGACAAGCGTCAGTGTCGGGGGTACCAGGGCTGACCCCGGCACGCCGGGCAGGCAAAGCAGGATGGCGGCCGCCATGGCCGAAAGGGTTCGAGGCGTCATCGAGTTGCTCAGAATTTGATCCTCACCACCAGGTCCGCGGTCCGGCTCCATCCCGGAATGCGGGAGGTTGCATGCTCCTCGCCACCAGGATCGCTCCAGGACTGGTTCAGGAGATTGCGCACGCGGATCGCCGCCTCCAGCCGCCCCGGAAGCGGCTCGGTGGACCAGACGATGTCCGTGAGGCCGTAACCGGGGACGCGATCGCCGGCGGCGCTTCGGCGCGGCCCAACGGCATGAAAAAACACCGCCGCGTGACCCGGCCCCGCCGGAATGGGAAATACGGCCGAGGCCTGTCCGACATGACCGGCGAAGTTGACGGTGCTGACCGCTGCGTGGTCGTCCTCGCCGAAGGTGGCATACGTCCAGGAGGCGCGCCAGCGGACACCATGACCCGGATTGCCCGCCAGTTCCGACTCGATGCCGCTGATCCGGAGCCGCCCGACGTTGGCGTACTGAAGCAGGCTGTCGACCGGATGCCGGGTGATGACGATGCGGTCGTCGAAGATATTCTGAAACGTGTTGATCGTGGCCGTGATTCCATCCCGGCGGCACTCAAGCCCGGCTTCCCATGTCCAGAGGCTCTCGGACTTGAGATCCGGGTTCGCGCGCGAGGTCAGGCCGTCGGTGAAGTAGGTTTCGTAAAGATTCGGTCGGCGATAGGCCCTGCCGGTCAGGGCGCGCACCGTCCAATCACGGGCGGGACGCCAGTTTGCGCCCAGGCGCGGATTGAGGACGGCGCCGCCGGGCGACGCATCATCCAGGCGGAGGCCCGCCTGAACGGAGACCTGTCGGGCGGGAAGCCAGTCCAGTTGCGTGTAGGCTGATTGCCGGTGCCATGGACGATCCACGGAACCCACGAGTTCGTACGGATCCGAAAGCCATGAACTGCCTCTGGCCGTGACATGATCACGCCGGGCCACACCAATCGTGGCCCCGACGGTCGCGAGCGGCTGCAGGATCATTCGGAGATCCAGTTCTCCCGACCCGCTCGTCGATTCGTCCTGCGACAACCGGGCCGGCAGCCCGGTGGAGTCATCAAGACTGAAGTAATCGCCTTCGTAGTGATCGCGGCCCAGGGAAAGTCGCGCCTGGACGGCGCTCGTCGAACCGATGTCGTGGAGGAACTCGGCGCTCGCCAGTCCCCAGCTGTCGCGCGTCCGTGTGCGGTCGTCGCCGGGCTCGGTACTCCATGCGCCGGTCGGTACCTCTTTTGTCCTCGAACCGAACACCGCCTGGAATGACCACCCGGACCGCGTCAGGGAGGCAAAGAACCGTCCGCCCTGGTCTCCATCGGCGCCGGCGGTCATCGGGGGGCCGGCGTTCGATCCGCCGAGGGGAAAGTCAGGCCCCGGTCCGCCGAATCCCGAGCCGCTGATGAACCAGTTCCATCCTCTGGATGTCGTACCACCCAGGTCGGACGCGGCGCAAAATTGTCGGTTCGAGATCGCCCTGACTTCGACGCTGCCGCTGGTTCGTTCCGAACCCTGGCGCGTCACGACATTGATAACACCGAGCAGTGCGTTGCTGCCGAAGAGTGCCGAACCCGGGCCGCGCACCACTTCGATGCGCTCGATCGTGTTCATTTCCACCGGAAAATCGCTGCCGAGTGGCGCATCCAGATAGAATCCACCGACCAATGGATGGCCATCGATCATCACCAGCAGATGCGTGCCCCAATCCCCGAGGGGACTGTATCCCCGCATTCCGGCGTAGTGATAATTGTGATCGGTTGATATGAAGACGCCCCGAACCTGCGAAAGCGCCTCGGCGAGCGACTGGAATCCAAAGTCGCGAATGTCTTCGCGCGTGATGACCGTTACCGACGCGGGGACCTCCGATAACGGTTGTGATCGCAGCGTCGCCCCGCCCGCATGAGCCTCGAACTCGAACGGATCCACCGGTTCCGAACCGGCGACTGACATCCGGGCGCTTCCAAGATACAGAATCATCCCAATCAGACTCAAGAAACGTGTCAACATGTGACGGCCCTCACGAAAGTGTCGATCCCCACTTGCGGTATCGGCGCCCGGGTGGCCCTGATTGGCATCCAAATGAGTTTTTGGCCCCAGGAAGGCCCATTTGACGAATGAACGATTTGCATGAAATCGATCGCCCGGGCACAGCCACGGAGCGGAACAGTCTGATAAGTTGCAGGGGCTGGCAAAGTTGACTCGACAGGATGGTGCAACAGCCATGATGGCTTCCAGTCAATCGGGGAGAAAACTACTGTGATTCAGGACCCTGTCATCGAATTACAGGACTGGCTGAAGCTCAACCATTGGGTGTCGAGCGGCGGCGAGGCGAAGGTGGTGATCCAGGGGGGGCAGGTCCGCCTGAACGGCGAGGTCGAAACACGTCGCCGGAAGAAGCTGCGCTCCGGCGACGTGGTCGAATTTAATGGCCGATCGGAAACCGTCGTGGTTGGGCCGTCGCCACTTGCGGGAGGACTAGCCGGGTCGCCGCCGCCCCGTCGACATCGTGTCTGAATCCGAACCGATAACGGAACTCCTGAAATCAGCCCGCGGCGGCGATGCCGCAGCCCTCGACGCGGTTTTCCAGCGGGTCTACGCCGAGCTGCGTGAGCTGGCCGGGGCTCAGCTCCGACGCACCGGCCCCGCCGACACACTCAACACGACCGCGGTCGTGCATGAGGCCTATCTCAAGCTGGTCAAGAGTCCCTCACTGGCGTTCGAGGATCGGTCTCACTTCTACTCCGTGGCGGCGCGGGTCATGCGTCAAATCCTGCTGAACCACGCGCGCCACCACATGGCAGCGAAGCGGGGAGGTGGCCGGCCGCTGACGTTGAACGATGACGACGTGGCGGTCGAAGTCGAGGCTGGACGCCTCATGGAGATCGATGGGGCGCTCTCCCGGCTGGCGATGGTAGATGAACGGCTGGCTCGCGTCGTGGAACTGCGCTTCTTTGCCGGCCTGTCGGTGGTCGAGGTCGGAGAAATACTTGGCGTCACCGATCGCACCATCAAGCGCGACTGGCAGGCTGCCCGGGCATTCCTTTACCGCGAACTCCACCCCGACGAACCGGTCGCCTGACGCCTCGCCGACACGCTGTCCCGTCCGGCCCCGAATCGGGGTAACCGATGGGAAAGGACATGACTCGACTCATGCGCTCGAAACGGAATCAATGAACCCGAAACCGCCTCATGACCCCGAACGCTGGGCCCGGATTCGCGCCGTCCTCGACGCGGCATTCGATGCCGTGCCGGGCGAGCGAGGCGCGCTTCTCGACCGTGAGTGCCGGGCCGATCTGACATTGCGCGCCGAGGTCCAGGGGTTTCTCGATGCCGACGCGGCCCTGGAATCGGGCGATCCCTGGAACGACATCCTCGAAAAACCGATCACCGCCGGACGGCTCCTGGCCCGTGAGGTGCTCGTACCGCCCCATCCCTCCTACACCGGACGCACCCTGGGCGGCTATCGCATCCTGCGGAAGATCGGCGAAGGTGGCATGGGCATCGTTTACGAGGCGGAGCAGGAATCGCCCCGCCGCCGCGTGGCGCTCAAGATCGTGCGCGGCGGGCCGTTCGCCGGCGACGAGCGGCTTCGATTTTTCCAGCGCGAGGCTCATGCGCTGGGACGTCTGCGACACCCGGGAATCGCCGCCATTTACGAGGCAGGCGTCGGAGACGGCGGCGACCATTTTTTCGCAATGGAGCTGGTGCAGGGCACGCCCCTCGACGGCTACCTGAAAGCGAGAACGGCCATGGGGGCGCCGGACCGGGCCGAAATTCGCGAACGCCTCTCGCTTTTCCTGGATATCGCCGCGGTCCTCTCCTACGCCCACCAGCGCGGCGTCATCCACCGCGACCTGAAGCCGTCGAACGTCATGGTCATTGACGAACCGGCGGGCGAGCGCGTCACCACCGGAACGCGATTCCGGGTCAATCTTCTCGACTTCGGCCTGGCTCGCCTCACCGATGCGGACGATGCGGACCAAGCCACCCGATCGGCCACGCACGCCATCCAGGGAACCCTGTCCTACATGAGCCCGGAACAGGCCCGCGGCGCGCGCGACGACATCGATCTGCGCAGCGACGTCTACGCGCTGGGCGTCCTGCTTTATGAAATGCTGACGGGTCGGCTGCCGTATGAAGTGAACCGGGTCAATCTGTTCGATGCCCTGCATGCGATCGAAGAGACGCCGCCTCGACCCCCCTCCGAAGTGTCCAGGCTCCTGGCCGGTGATCT
>JAWXBZ010000082.1:0-17820 GCA_034440375.1 Candidatus Eiseniibacteriota bacterium | reverse complement strand
TTGTCGATCTGACAGAGGATTTCCCACGTGATCGTCTCGGCCCAGGCCGCCACTTCCTCGAGCGTAATCGATTCCACCGCGCTGCCGGCCGCGGCCGGCGCACCGAAGACGACGACCTCTTCGCCAACCATGGCGCCGGGATGGTCGGTGAGATCGACCATCGTCAGGTCCATGGTCACGCGCCCGACGATCGGCACGCGATGACCACTGACGACCATCTCGCCCCGATTCGAGAGCCGCCGCGGCAGCCCGTGCCCATAGCCGATGGTGGTGACGCCGATCCGCGAGGGACGGCGGGTGACGAATGTTGTGCCGTACGAAATGTTCTGGCCCGCGGGCACGGATCGGATCTGTGCCAGCCGGGCATGGAGCGATACGACCGGCTCGATCGGACAGGCCATCGGGACATGGGCCGACGGCACGAGACCGAGGACACCGAGACCCGGGCGGACCATGTTGAATCGTGATTCCGGAAATGCGAGCAGACCGGCGGTGTTGGCGGCGTGGCGCCAACGCGGGCGGATTCCCTCCTGCTCGAGCGAGGCAAGCAACTGGCCGAACCGGTCGACCTGAGTACTCGTAAAGGACCGATCGGGTCCGTCGCTGTCCGGAAAGTGGGTGAAGATGCCATCGATCAGGATCTCCGGCATGCCGGCGATCCGCCGTATCGACTCATGAGCCTCGGCGAAATCGAACCCGGTTCGACCCATGCCGGTGTCGACCTCGACATGCGCCGGCCACGCCTCCCCCCCACCACGGGCCGCACAGGCCAGGTGCGCCGCCTGCTCGAGCGTCGACAGTGTCGGCCGGAGGCGCCAGGCGAGCACCTCGGGAAACTCCCCCTCGAAGTTCGGGGAAAGTATGACGATCGGCGTCTCGATGCCGGCCTGGCGAAGCTCGATTCCCTCGTGCAGCGTGGCCACGCCGAGGAAGGAGGCACCGGAGGCAATGGCCGAACGCCCGACTTCCACGGCGCCCAGGCCGTAGCCATCCGCCTTGACGACGAACAGGATTGAGACGTCCTGGCCGGCAAGGAGGACCAGCGATCGGAGGTTCCGGTCGAGCCGGTCAAGATCGATTTCAACCCAGGTCGGGAAGTCCATGAATCTCCGGGGGGGCGGGCGGAAATCAAAGGCGAAGTATCACACCGGTGCCGGGGGCCATCAAGCCCGGCGCGGGTCGGCCACTGTTGTCATGCTATCTTGACCGGATGACCGACGACTCCCCGCGATCGCTTTTGCGGCTCGTGGGCATCTGCCGGCGTCTGATGGCCGATGATGGATGCCCCTGGGACCGTGAGCAGACCCTCGAGACGATCACCCCATACCTGCAGGAAGAGCTGCACGAGGTTCTCGACGCGATCGCCTCCTTTGACGGCCCTTCCCTGGCCGAGGAGATGGGTGATCTCTTCTATCTTCTCGTATTCGCTGCCGCGCTGGGGCAAAAGCAGGGACTCGCCCTTGATCTCGTTACCATCCTCGACGGCGCATCAGACAAGCTGATCCGTCGCCACCCGCATGTATTCGGCGAAGTGGCCGTGAACGGGACGGCGGACGCCGTGGCTCAGTGGGAGGAAATCAAGAAATCCGAATCGAAGTCGACCACCACGCTCGGTCGACGACCCACCGGTCTGGCCGCCCTCACGACGGCCTACCGGATCCAGGAAAAGGCCGCGGCGGTGCGGTTCGAATGGGTGGACATCCGGGGCGCGCTGGCCAAGCTTCGCGAGGAAATAGCAGAGTTCGAGGCGACCCTGGACGACGATACCGCTGGGGCGAACACTCGCCGACAGGACGAGATCGGCGACGTCCTCTACTCGGTCGTCAACCTGGCCCGATACGTCCGCGTTGATCCGGAGCTGGCGCTCCGCGGTACGATCACCAAGTTCATGAACCGCTTCCGGTTCATTGAGGAAGAACTGGCCAGGATCGGCAGGACTCCGTCGACCAGCGACCTGGCAGAAATGGACGCGCTCTGGAACGAAGCGAAACGGCGGGGAATTCGCTGAGGAATTGAACCGGGTTGCATCCGCCTTCCTAGGGGGTGTCCCCGTCGCCCGGTTCGAGAGGGGCCGTGGTCACGGCGAAGAGTTCCGCCGGACCGCCAGTACTGGCGATTCGAATCGGCTCCTCCAGGCGCACATAAATGGAATCGCCGGGTTCCAGGACCTGGACGCCGGCACCGGTTTCGAACCGGATGGAGCCCGAGAGAACGAAGGCGCCCAACGAGCCCTCGCCCCGACCGATTACCAGGGGATTGCGATCCCCATCGAGGCTCAGGCTGACCGCCTGCAACCGCCCGCCGGGTATGCCGGATGTCTCAACGCGAATCCGTGCCGGGCCGAAATTGCTGGCCACGCGATCGCTCGCCCTTGTGATTGACACATCCGGCAGTACTTCCGGTTCGACGAAGTACGAAGCCTCCCGTCCCAGGGCCCCGGCGATCCGGATCAGGACTCCGATCGTCGGCGAGGTCTTGCCACGCTCGATCTCCGAGATGTGCGTGGCGGAGAGACCCGCCGCCTGATCCAGATCCTTGAGCGTCATGCCGCGCCGATGACGGGCATCCCGCACGCGCTGCCCAAGTTCGGCCCTGTCGATGCTGGTGTTCATGCTGTCGTCCATTTCCCTCTTCCTCAAATGGTCATCCGGGGCCACATTACCCAGAGCAAGCGACAGACCGAAGAGGAACGGTTGATCAAGCGGTGCGAAACATTCGATCTAAATTGAATCGTGTCCCCCGGAACGAGCCGGTGAACCTGGTCGCCGAGTTCGAGGTCGGCCTCTCCTTCGATGATGCGAAATATCTTGTCGCCGATCCGGGATTCGCCCGGAACCCCCTCGGTGAATCCGGGCGCCAGTGTCACCAGAAACATGCTCACCTCGGCTTCGGGGTCAGCGGGGATGAGCACATCCGAACTGGCCCGACCGTCGGGGGCGGCCAGTTGGAGGCGACTCCCCCGCCGGGAGATCGTCTGAGGCTTTCCGACCGGAAAATCGATGAGATGAGATGGGCGGACCCCCAGGGCCTCTGCGATACGGGCCAGCGCACCGACGGTCGGGGAAGTCCGGCCTCGCTCGACCTCGGAGACGTGTGTTGCCGAAATACCCACCCGGGCCTCGATTTGCTTCAGGGTCAGCCCCTTCTCGATCCGAAGGCTGCGAATGCGCCGACCGAGGGCTGCGCCGTTGGGGGCCGCCATGTCAAATCACGCCGCGAAGGAGGGTGGAGGCAAGCACATACGCGGCCTTGGCGGCCAGAAATTCGCTGACCGATTGACCGGCGATCGGCATCAATTCGACCACGTCGAAGCCGACGAGGCGTCGTCCCTTCAACGCCTCGATGATTTCCAGAAAGTCAAACCAACCGAATCCGCCCGGCTCCGGTGTCCCGACGCCGGGTGCCTCCGACGGATCGAAACCGTCGAGGTCGAGCGTGACATACACCGTCCCGGTCAGATCTCGAAGCATGGTCTCGAGGGGAACACGCCGGCGAACCAGGTCACGACCGGAATAGCGAGCCAGCCGACGATCCCGGATAAGTTCGATCTCCTCCTCGCAGACGCTGCGGATGCCCAGCCCCACGGTTGGAACGCCGATTCCAACGATGCGGCGCATGACCGACGCATGGCTGAACTCAGATCCATGGTAGGTGGCCCGCAGGTCGCCATGGGCGTCGAGCTGAAGCACAGACAGATCCGGATACAAGTCCTTGTAGGCCCTGACGATCGGGAAGGTGAGGCTGTGCTCACCGCCCAGGCTGCCGATCAGCTTCCCCGAGTCGAGCAGCCAGCGCGAAGTGGCCTCGATCTGGTCGAGGCTCTCCGCCGGCCCCGAGGCCCGCGGCTCGAGGGCCGGGAGGGTATGGATGCCACGGGTTGCCGGGACATCGCCGGTCTCCCAATCGGCCAATTCCATGAACCGTGAGGCATGGATGAGCGCCGCCGGTCCATCCTTCGTCCCGCCGCGATAGGACGTGGTCTGTTCCAGCGGAATCGGCAGGATGACCAGTGGGGAAGTCTCGAAGAGGGACTCCTCCGACGGCAATCCACCGAAATTCATGGGCGGCTCGACATGAATTCTCGGCCTGGGAAGCACTGCGTTTCCTCCTCGAACTGGTCCGGCACCGACCCCGGACCGGACCAACGGCACGGTGAATAATGGAAATTTACGCTCAATCATGTTTAATCAGTTGCGAGATGTCAACCCGAAGCCACTGTAATTATTTGAGTTGCAGCTAAAACGTCAGAATTGCGGAATATGGGTGAAAAATGTCAGGGGCCGTGACCGATCGGATGCCGAAGACAATGGTCAGCTGGTGGAAGGAAGGCATTGGCCTGTTGAAGGTTGACACCCCCCCCCCAACGCACCTAACCTTTCTGGGTCGTCATTCAGGCGGCAGTTGGTTTTCCATTGGGCCAGCAGCATGGAACTCGATCGCAAAATTAGTCGAAAGCTCGATTTCGTCCTGGCCCTCGGCGCCGTCCTCCTATTGTGGGGGCCGGGCCTGACCTTGCCCGGAGGTGGACGGCCCGCCTTTACCGCCCGGGCTCAGGCGGCACTGAATCCCGATCCGACCCCGGCCAACCCCTGTATGGACGACCCGGATGTCCTGCCGGTCGCCGCCGGCAAGTCGATCGACCAGTATGCGGCCTACCAGGTGACGGTGACCGGCTACAGCAGCAGCGTCCGTGAGACAGACGATTCGCCGGGTCTCACCGCGTCCAACACGACGGCCAGGAGCGGTGTGATTGCACTGTCACAGGACATGCTGCGTGAGTTTACCCAGGGGGCGCCATTTTCGTTTCACGACCGGGTCGAAATCCCGGGCCTGGGCCAGTTCCAGGTCGAGGACACGATGCACCCGCGGTGGACGCTGCGCGCCGACGTCTGGTTTGGCAGCCGCGATGAGGCGATCGACTGGGGTCGTCGCTCGCGCCGCCTCTATCGGCTCCCTAACGACCGCGTCCTCAGTTTGCCCATCCCCGGGAAGACAGAAGTGGCCGCCACCTTCGGAAAAGCCAACTTCCAGTAGTACCGCCACGCCGAATCCGCACCAACCGGCAAACTCCTAGCGCCGCCGGGCACGCCCCCCGCGCGGTCGCTCCACCTCGTCAAGCAGCGCCTGCCGAATCCGAAGAAAGCTCTCGTAACGAAAGCCGGCTACCTCACCCGATTCCACGGCTGCCCGAACTGCGCAGTCAGGCTCATGGATGTGCGTGCAGACGCGAAAACGGCAGCTCTCGATGAGGCCGGCAAACTCCGGGAAGAGCGGCGCCAGCTCATGTGCTTCAAGGCCCCACAGGCCGAGAACCCGAAGCCCAGGGCTGTCGACGATCTCGATTCCCTGATCGAGCTGGAGCAATTCGGTCCATGAGGTGGTGTGGCGCCCCTTTCCGGTGCCCCGGCTCAGCTCGCCGGTTCGAAGGCCCGTGCCGGGCCCAAGGGCGTTGATGAGACTTGATTTTCCCACGCCGGACGGTCCGATGAAGACCGTCATGCCACCGGCCATGTGACCGATCAACTCGGGCAGCCCCTCGCCGGTCACGGCCGAGACCGATTGAACCGGAATTCCCAGCGCCCGGTAGACATCGAATTCAGGAGCGCGAGCCGACTCGGGATCGAGATCGATCTTGTTCAGGGCGAGAATCGGCGGCACGGCACCGAGTGCGGCCATCACCAGGTAGCGATCCCAGGTGGATGTTTTCCATTGCGGCTCCACCGCCTGCACGATGACCGCGCGGCCCAGATTCGCCGCGATCAACTGTTCATGGTCCTCACGCCCGACCGCGGGCCTGGAGATCTTGTTGACCCTCGGAGCGACTTCTTCTATGGTCGAGTCGTTCTCGTTTCCACGCCGGACCTTGACGAGGTCTCCCACGGCGACCGGATCGACCAGATTCGGAAAACGATTACGCAACCCCTTCAAAACCCGGCACGTCAATCGGCCGTCCGCCGTTTCCACCGTGAAGCTTCGGCTTCTGGCGCTGATGACCCGTCCTTCTAGGAGCATGATGCCCACACTATATAGGTATCGACAGACGGGTGTCTCATGGCTGCTCGCCCTGCTGTTGATCGGGTCGAGCCGGACGGCCGGGGCACAGGCCGACGAAATTCGGGTACAGCCACCTGGAGCCGGCCGGACTGAAATACTGGGCGACAGCACGCATCCCCGGCTCGAGATAAGAGAATTGACCGTGGGAGGCCGACTTGTCGACCTCCACGAAATCCTCCGAAAGGCAGTTGCCGGCGAGCGGCGAAAATACGCAGGCCTTGAGACGATGGCCTTTACCCGGCGCATCCGCATCGTGGTTCGCTACTCCGGAAGGAAGGCCCGGACACAGATCAGGGAGACGGTTCGGCGAAACTACTTTCGAGCGCCGGATCGATGGGTCGGGGCGGCCGTGCTCGACACAACATGGACCGTGTTGGCCGATGGTTCGATCCGGCCACCGGACGAAGACGAAGAGGATGACGGCGTCGTGGTCGATGTAAACCGGAGGCGGATCGAGGACATACCCTTCTATCTGGAGCGGCTCGACAAGTTTCGATTCTTCCAGGGGCCGATCCATCGGACCGACTCCACGGCGGTTTTCGAGATCCCGTTCGAACCCAGGTCCGATTTCGATGAACTGCCCGGGGGCCGCCTCTGGCTGCTGGCTCCCCGATACCAGATCGTCCGTGAGGAGTTCGTCCTCGCCAACGTGCCGTTCGCGTGGGCCCTGGACGGGCTCGATCTCCTGACCCGCGAGTGGCAACCCATCGAGGATCGCTGGCTCGAAAAACGGATCACGGGGAGAATTGACCTGACGGGCCTGGTCCAGCTGGCCGGCGCGCCCGCTTCGATCGAGTTTGTCATGACGTTCGACGATTATCGCCTCAATCCAGAACTGGACCCGTCGATCTTCGATCGGGGTAGCGAGTGATCCGGCGCACAACCTGGTGGGTGGTGGCCGGATGGCTTGCGGCCGTCACGCCGATCCTGGCCGCCGAACCATCCTCGACTTCCGATGCCTCCCCCACCTCCGACGTGAATCAAGTCCTGGCGCGAGAGAGCATGAAACTCGATTCGCTCCTCTCACCGGAATCGCGGATCCCCGACCGGCCGGAGCTGGACACGCGAATCAGTGCCCTGGATGGCGGAAATTTTGATTCCCTTGGCGTTCCGTTTCGCGGTCGGGGGGGCTTTTCACTCGCCGTCGCGCCCGGACGATGGTCGATGTTCAATCGGGTTGAGGGGGCGCGGGTCAGCTCCGGACTGGACGTCCGCATCGCGCGGGGTCTGCGATTCAAAGGAGACGCAGGCTATGCGATCGCGGCGCACCGTTGGGTCGGACAGGCCGTCCTCACAGCGGGCGGCCGGCGCACAGGCACGATGATTCGGCTGGAGGCGTTCGACCGGATGAAGACCTTTGGCCCCGACCCGGTTGCAACCGGGTCCGCATTTCTGGCGCTGTTGGCCGGACAGGACCGGCAGGACTACCTCAGGCGCCGACAGGCAGGCCTCTGGCTGACCCCGATCCGAAGCCGCGAGGGTGAACTCAAAATCGGGGCCTGGCTGCGGGAGGACCGATCGGCGGAGGCGGTGACCGACGATCACCTCCTTGGCGGCGGTACACCGATGGAGCAGCCGAACCCGGTTGTCGACGAGGTCAAACACAACGGGCTCACCGCGGCGGGGGACTGGCGACTGGGTGGTGACCTGATGAGCCTTCGGGCCGAAGCCGAGATGTGCATGGCAAACTCAAAGGCTTCCGATGATTTTGCTGCGCAGGAAATCGGTATCACGATCCGCCCGATCCTCCCGGGCGGCACTCTTTCACTCTCCCTGGATGGGCAAAACACAGCCGGATCGCCGCCAATCCAGGAGGAACCTTACCTGGGTGGGGATGGCAACCTGAGGGGATACGAACGGCTGGAATTTACGGGGCGACGAAGGCTGTCGGCTCGCATCGAATATGAGCTCGGCCTCGATCTTCTGAAGCGGGCCCGAATCCCCCTTCTCGAACTGCTGCATCTGCAGTTCATCCCCTTCGTCGATATTGGGACAACCTGGGGAGAGGGGCGCGGCGCTTCCTCGACGCGCCTCCCAAGTCTTGATGGTGCATCCCGCACCTCCATCGGCCTCGGCCTGCGTCGCGACGTTTGGCTTCCCGGGGTCCGCGCCATTCGACTCGACGTCATCCGGCGAACCGACGGCGACGATGATCCGACCCGCTTCTGGTTCCGCCTTATCCCGTATTAGCCAGCCAGACCCGTCGAAATTTCGACACCCATACGGTTCAACAGCGTGTCAGTTCAACTTATTTTATGGCAATAAGATAGGTTAATTTCACCTGGTTTGATGACATTGACAAGATTCCAAAAGTCGAGTTAGTTTACAGCTGTCTGCCAGCCCGACTTTGGCAGCGCCCAGGGAGTGGTCTCCAACTTATTACAATTGATAGAGTTATGTGGTTTTCATTTGTAGACCGACTCAGGCACACCCCTTGCAGTGCTTTTTATTCCGAAGCAGCTGCCGATGAAGGTCGGTGGTTCACCCGCTATCGTCCCCCTGCGATGGCGGGTTTTTTATTGGCGCGACAGCAGGACCAGCCACAGCGTCCCCCAGGCGAGGTCGGCCACTCCGAACGCGACATAGGTTGCCCACCCCTCCGGTTGGTGGGCAGCCGTCAGCATCATGAGGATGAGGCCACCGAGATACCGGAAGGAGACCGCGAGTCGAACGGCCCAACGCCGGCCGACCGGATCCATCCCCACCCCCCAATAGAAAAGTCCGAGCAGGAACAGGGCCAGGGCGTTCATCCGAAAGAAAAAGAGATCATCGGGGCGGGGCGTCTGAAATAGCCGGAAGAGCGCCGGGTGGGCCGTGAGGATGACCAGTCCGAGGATCCAGTCGTAAACAGCCCCCGCTCGCAGGGCAGCGGCCAGACGCGGGCCATGATCGGCAGTCCGGAGCGACATGCGTCCATTCTATCCGACGAGGGGTTGAATCGGGTGGCAGGCTCGATTTATTGTGACCTCGCTCATGACATCCGGCTGGCAAGGTCCGAATCGAACCCGAGGGGAATGTCCGATGCCGTATCCGGTCCGGCTCAAGAAATCGGCCGCGTTTCTCCTCGGCACCCTCCTGATTCATCTGCCCCTGGCCACGGCCGCGCTGGCCCAGGATGCGGCCGCCGTTCCCTCTCCCTGGTTCAATGCGGGAAAGGTCAATCTTCTCGTTCTCACCGTCATCGTTTCAGCGGCCATCCTGATCTTTACCCTGCAGGCCGGACGGGGGCGCGAATTCTATATCCGGAAGATCGCGGCCATCACCGCGGTCGAAGAGGCGGTCGGCCGGGCCACCGAGATGGGCAAGACAGTTCTGTTCGTGCCGGGAAATCAGGACATGGACAATGTCCAGACGGTGGCGGGTCTCACGATCCTGTCAGCGGTTGCCCGCAAGACAGCCGAGTATGAAACATCGCTGACGGTGCCAACGTCGCGATCGCTCGTCATGGCCACCGCCCGGGAAGTCGTAAAGCAGTCTTACCAGGCGGCAGGCCGGCCCGACCTCTTTCGAGATGACATGGTTTATTACGTCACGGACGAGCAGTTCGGCTATGTCGCCGCTCTGGACGGTTTCATGCTGCGGGAAAAACCGGCGGCCTGCTTCTACCTTGGCGCGTTCTTCGCCGAATCGCTGGTGCTGGCGGAAACCGGCAACTCGATCGGAGCGATCCAGGTGGCTGGAACGGCACAGCCAACCCAACTTCCCTTCTTCGTGGCCGCCTGCGACTACACGTTGATCGGCGAGGAACTCTTTGCCGCCAGCGCTTACCTTTCCCGCGACCTCCGGATGCTCGGCAGCCTGCGCGGGCAGGATGTCGGCAAGGCACTGGCCATGTTCTCGATCGTGGTGGGTTGCCTGCTCATGACCTTCGGAAACTTTGGAGGCGGCGGCATGGCCAGTTTCGCCGAAGGATTCCGACGAATGTTCGCACTCAACTTCTAGGCGGCCGACATCACCGTTCGGCAGGGAGACACATGACACCAGGGATGTTCGCACTGCTCATCGTGCTCATCGTGCTGGCCGGCGTGACGGCATCGATCGTGGTGCCGTCCCTTCGGCGGACCCTGCCGCTCCTGGTGACCTTCGTGGTCGGATCGGTCATGGTTGCGTCGGTTTTCATTCCCCACGCGCCGTTCGACGAGGCCGATGACAAGTTTTCAAGCTTCTTCAACATCATCGCCGCCATTGCATTCGTTCTCGGTGGACTCAATCTCCTCAAGATTCACGGCGAGAAGATTTCCCGCCGGGCCCATCACTGGCAGTACAACCTGGTGACCGTTCTGGCCTTCGTTGTCATGCTCGGCGCCGGTCTCTACTCCCTGGTGCTGCCGGGCACATGGAAGGGCACCGTGCAATCCCAGGGCTCGCTGTTCGACTGGCTCTACCAGGCGACGTTCAATCCGCTTCAGTCGACGATGTTCTCGCTTCTGGCCTTCTTCGTGGCCTCGGCGTCGTACCGGGCGTTCCGGGCCAAGACGAAGGAGGCCACGCTGCTCCTCATCTCGGCCACCATCATCCTGGTGGGCCGCACGCCACTCGGTCACTACCTCACCTTTTGGCTGCCGGAGCCGCTCCAGTTCTTTCACATTCCGAATCTCTCCGGCTGGATCCTCGCCATTCCGAATCTGGCCGGTCAACGGGCCATCCTGATCGGCATCGCCCTGGGAATTATCTCCACGTCACTCAAGATCATCCTTGGAATCGAGCGGTCCTACCTCGGCGCGAGGGACTCCTGACATGAGCCGACCTCAAGCGTCGCAGCATCCGCTGGCTCGAATCGACCGGCGCTGGATATTCCTCCTGATCGCAGTGTCGGTCATCATCCCCATGCTGTTCAAGCTGAAGATTCCGACGCGACCGAGCCCGGTCGTCCAGGCCATCTATGACAAGATCGAGACACTCCCCGCCGGATCCCGGATTCTTGTCTCGCTCGATTTCGCCCCGGGCACGTTGGCGGAAAACTGGCCGATGTCGGCTACGGCCGTGCGGCATGTCCTTTCCAAGGGGCACAAGCTGTATCTGATGACGCTCTGGGCCACCGGCCCGGACATCATCACCCGGGCGATCGACGAAATCGTCAAGGTGGATTTTCCGAGTGCGACATACGGCATCGACTACGTCAACCTCGGCTACAAAGCCGGCAACCAGGGCGTCATCAACAGCCTTGGCACCAAGTTCAAGACGCTGTTCACCGGAGACGCCACCGGCACACCCACCGACCAGATCGAGCTGACGAAACCGATCAACTCGGTGGCCGACTTCGACCTCATTATCGCCATCGGCTCGGGCTTCCCGGGCGTCAAGGAGTGGATTCAGTTCGCCGGTGATCGATCAAACGTGGCCGTGGCCGGCGGCGTGACGGCCGTCGAGGCGCCGCTTCTCTACCCCTACTATCCGCGCCAGCTGCTTGGATTGATGGGGGGGCTGCAGGGAGCCGCGGAGTACGAGGCGGCCTTCTCGATCGGATATCCCGAGTTCCTGGCCAAGAGCGAGGATGCCATCAGCAAGATGGGTCCCCAGACGGTGGCTCACCTGGTCATCCTGGCCCTCATCATCGTTGGCAATGTGGCCTATTTTCTCGGGAAGTCGAATGCCCGTGGAGGGCGTGCCTGATGGCTGACATGCTGGAGCTCTGGGTCGGCGCGCTGCTGACGCTGATGATCTTCTCGTTTCTTTACAAGGACAATCCGTTCTACAAGTTTGCCGAACATCTATTTGTCGGCATTTCTGCCGCCTACTGGATGAGCACGGCATTCTGGAACACGCTGATGCCGAACCTGTTCGGCAAGATCCATCCACCGCTCATCCGCCCTTGGTTCCCCCAGCTGGCCGAGGCCCCGGCCGACCCGATCTTCTGGGTGCCGCTGGTGTTTGGCATCCTGCTCCTTATGCGCTTGGTGCCGCCGGTCGATCACCTTTCCCGCTGGGCGGTGGCGCTCATCGTCGGCTGGACAGCCGGCACCAACATGATGCGCTACATGCAGTCGGACTTCGTGGGGCAGATTTACTCCACCATTCGGCCCTTCATCGTGATGGCAGACAACCAGTTCGTCTTCCTGGACACCATGAACAACATCATTCTGGTCACCGGGGTGATGTGTGGACTCGTGTACTTCTTCTTCTCCAAGGAACATTCCGGCGCTTTCGGGGGCGCCGCCCGCGTCGGAATATGGTTCCTCATGGTGACATTTGGTGCCGCCTTCGGCTATACGGTCATGGCCCGAATTTCGCTGCTGATCGGCCGCATGCAGTTCCTCGGTCGATGGCTGACCGAGGGCTTCGGCCTCGGCTGACAGAAGGCATCGCACGGCGCTATGATCGCGAAATGACCCCCCTCCAGATCGATCGACGCGACCGCCTGGTCTGGGTCAGGCTCGACAGGGGCAAGACCCACAGCCTCGACCCTGACATCGTTCGGCGGCTTCGTGCCCTCTTCGAGGAGATGGCCCACGACGACTCAGTCGGCGCGGTCATCCTCTGCGGCCTCGGCGATCGTTTCTTCTGCAACGGACTCGACGTGGCGTGCCTCATGGAACTCTCGCGGCGGGAGATGACCAGCTTTGTGGACGATTTCCTCGGACTCTGCCGTGACATGTACCTTTTCCCGCGCCCGCTCGTAGCCGCCATCAATGGACACGCCATGGCCGGAGGCCTGATCCTGGCACTGACGGCGGACTACCGGATTGTCTGCGATGAAAATCGCTCGCTCGGTTTTACCGAAATTCGGCTGGGGCTGCCGGTCCCCCGGGAGGCGGTCATGATACTTTCGGAGCTGGTCGGCAATCGGACCGCGCATCGGCTGGCCTTGACCGGAGAAACCCTGCTTCCCGAGGCGGCCTACCGGGCCGGCCTCGTCCACGAGGTGACATCCTTCCGGCATCTGCAAACGGTGGCCGAGACCGTGGCCGCGGAACGAGCAGCCCTGCCGCACGTGGCGTACGCACGCATCAAGCGCTATCTTCGCAGCGCGACCGCCGGTTCGATGGCGCCGCTGGCAGCCTCCTCGCGGGACGAGTTCCTCGAGTGCTGGTATTTTCCCGAAACTCAAGCCGCCCTGAAGAAGCTGACCCAGAAGCAGCCGGATTGAGTCGCGAAGCCACGGTCCTGTTCTCATCCTGTCCAGGCGCTACGCTTCCCGGTAAAAATCTGTAGAATCGCCCTTCTCGAGGCAGCCAGCCGGCGCCATTTGACTCCCGGAACGGATTCTTATCACTAGACGTGACACAGCCACTCGCCGAAAGAACCGCGTTCATTACCGGAGGCTCCCGGGGAATCGGGCGCGCCATCGCTCTGAAGCTTGGCACGGCCGGTTGTCATGTGGCGATTCTCTATCACAATAGCCACGAAGAAGCGGAGAATGTCTGCCGGTCGATTCGTGAGATGGGTCGGAGGGCGATGGCCATCCAGGCTGATGTGGGCGACCCGGACAGCCTGGTCGAGGCATTTGTCGCTTTTCGGGAGCAGTTTGACCGCGTCGACCTCGTGATCAGCAACGCGGCGTTGGGAGTCCTTAAGCCGGCGCTGGAACTGACGCGAAAGCACTGGCGCCGGTGCCTGGAGACCAATGCGCTGGCTTTGAACGTGCTGGCGCAGCAAGCCGTTCCGCTCATGACGCATGGCGGAAGCATCATCGCGCTTTCGAGTCTGGGCGCCTCGAGAGCCATTCCGCACTATGCCTTCATCGGCGCCTCCAAGGCGGCCATGGAATCGGTGGCCCGCAGTCTGGCCCAGGAGCTGGGGCCCCGCGGCATCCGGGTCAACGTGGTCAGTGCCGGCGTGGTGGATACCGATGCCCTTCGCCACTTCCCGAATCGGGAGCAATTGCTCGCGGAATTCGCGGAGCGGGCACCGGCGGGACCGTCACTCACACCCGAGGATGTGGCCGGAGCGGTCTACTTGCTCTGCCTGCCGGAAGCGGCCATGATTACGGGTCACACGCTGGTCGTCGACGGCGGCTTTTCCATTTCCGGATGAACAGACACCCCGATCTGGATTCCGGTCTGGCGGATGGAGTGGCCATTGTAACCGGGGGCAGCCGCGGAATCGGACGCGCCATTGTCTCCGTTTTGTCATCCGCCGGAATGGATGTCAATTTCACATTTCTTCATGACCAGGCGGCCGCGGACGAACTGGTGGCATCGCTTCCCGGAAAGCGTGTGACCGCAAAACTGGTGGATATCCGCGATCCTGCCGCCTGTACCCGGTTCGCGGAACAGGTCTGTGAACGAACCGGAAAAATTGATGTCCTGGTCAACAATGCCGGCATCATCCGCGACAACCCGCTGATGGCGCTGGAAGATGAGGACATTGCCGCCGTACTCGACACCAACGTGACCGGCACCTTCAACATGACCCGGGCCGTGGCGCCCTGGATGGTGTCGAAGCGCCGCGGAAAGATCATCAACATCAGTTCGGTGGCGGGGGAAAAAGGCGGGAGAGGTCAGACAAATTATGCGGCCAGCAAAGGGGCCATCAATGCCTTCACCCGCTCCCTGGCCGTGGAGCTGGCACCGCGAAATATCATGGTGAATGCCGTGGCTCCCGGTGTGATCGACACAACGATGTCTCAAGAGGTCCGCGAGGCCCTTGGCGAGACGGTGCTATCCCGAATTCTGCTTCGCCGCATCGGACGCCCCGAAGAGGTTGCTGATGCCGTCTGGTTTCTAAGTTCCCGATTTGCCGACTACATCACGGGCCAGGTCCTGAATGTGGACGGCGGATTCAAGATGGAGTGAAACGACATGAATCAGGCAGGCATCAGCGAGGAAGAGATCGCGGCCATCTATCCGAAAGTGGCGGCCACCATGGCAGACGCCCTGGGCTGTGATCTCGAGAAGATGAACCCGGGAGCGCGCCTCATCGATGATCTCGGGGCCGAGTCGATCGATTTCCTCGATATCGTCTTTCGCCTGGAGCGGACCTTCAAGGTCAAGATTCCCCGCGGAAAGATCATAGAGGAGGCCCGTGGCGACCTGTCGGAGGCGGATTTCGAAAAGAGCGGCATCCTCACCGAAGCCGGACTCGTCCGGCTGAAGTCGTTTCTCTCGGAAATCCCTGCGGATCGTTTCAAGACGCCGCTCAAGGTGTCTGAAATTCCCCGCCTCTTCACGGTGGAGACATTCTGCAAAATGGTCCTGCGTCAACAGCGGGCGGCAGGGACGGCCGGCGGGCCGGCGCCAGCATGAAACGAGGGCCATTCCGGGGATGAGCCCGCATTTCCAGGCCTTTTCATTCGTCGACCATATTGATTCCGGGCAACCGGGGGTCGACATTACGGGGCGCTACACCGTCCCGGCAGCCGTCTCTGAATTTTCGGCATCCCTGGTGGCGGAGGCGGTCGGGCAGCTGGCCGCCTGGTCAATCATGTCAGCCAAGAGCTTTGCCCGTCGACCGCTCGCGGGGATCGCCGGTCGGATCGAACTGTTGGCCGGTGTGCGGCCGGGCCAGATTCTTGATCTCGCAGCCGAGATCGAAAGCCTCGATGACGTCGCGGTGGTCTATCGCGGGGCAGCGTCCGCCGACGGAATTCCGGTCATCCGCCTTTACCACTGCATCGGACCCATGATGGCTTCCGAACAATTCGACGACCCCCTGGCCCTGCAAGAGAGGTTCGAGCTTCTTTCCGGGTCGGGAACCGCCGTCGGCGGCTTCAGCGACCTGCCGTATTTCCTGCTTGAGGTGCGGCGCCATGTTCATGGACAAAGCCTGGTCGCCGACTTCCAGGTACCCGATGAAGCCCCTTTCTTCATGGACCACTTTCCCCGACGCCCCGTTTTTCCTGGAAGCCTCCTCATGAACCAGAGCCTGGATCTGGCGGAACTCCTGGCCGCGGACATCCCGGCGCCGGCGCTGGACGAAAAGTGGGTGGCAACCAGGGTGGAGGATGTCAAATTGCGGACGTTCATCCCGCCGGGAGAATCATTGGAGCTCGAGGCACAGCTTACGGAACTGGAGGAGTATGCCCTGACGGTAGTCGTGGAGACGCGGCGGACCGGAAGGATTACCGGTAGCGCGCAGATCAGCCTGTCGAGCCGTCGACGATGAGAAGCCGTCGTCGGGTGGCGATCACCGGAATCGGCCTCGTGACGCCTGTCGGGAATGACACCGCCACCACCTGGTCCGCCCTTGTCAACGGCAGGAGCGGCTGCGCCGAAATTCGTGGTTTTGAAGCCGGGGGATTCGCAACCCGCATCGGCGCGGAGGTCAAGAACTTCGACGCCGGGGCCACCATCCGTGACCGCAGGCAATTGAAGTTCACCTCGCCGGCGCAGCGCTTCGCCCTGGTCGCCGCCGAGGAGGCTCTCCGGGATGCCGGCATTCGCCCGGAGCCGGCAACGAGCCATCGCTGGGGATTCAGCACCGGGGCCGGCATGATGGGCATCACTTTCGAGGATTTCCGCCAGGTGCACGCCTTCGCGGCTGCCGACGGCGAGTTTCATCCGGACGGCCTGCTGGACCCGTCCTTTCCGGCCGATCCGATCGGTTTCTGTCGCAGCCAGGCCAACCTGGGACTCGGGCTTCTGACCCGGCAGTTCGGCATTCGGGGTCCGGCCACGGCTGTCCACACGGCGTGTGCCTCCGGTGGTCAGGCCCTTGGAACCGCCCTGAAGTACATTCGACGCGGCCGCGCCGATTTCATGCTCGCCGGCGGCTACGACTCCATGCTCACCCCGCTGGGACTGTCAGCCTTCTGCCTTCTTGGGGCGCTCTCGACCGACAACGACACACCCGAGCGAGCCAGCCGGCCGTTCGATGCCACTCGCAACGGTTTCGTCCTCGGCGAAGGCGCGGGATTTCTGGTTCTCGAGGAGTGGGAGGCGGCGCGGGCCCGCGGGGCGCACATCTACGCCGAGCTGGCGGGTGATGGCAATTCCTTGAGCTGTTATCGCATCACGGATTCGCCGCCGGACGGCGACGGCCCGATCCAGGCCATGCGCCAGGCCCTTTTGGACGCCGGGATGGAATCCGACAACATCGACTACGTCAACGCCCATGGCACCTCGACCGTGATGAACGATCGGAGCGAGTGCGCCGCCATGCGTGTCGTCATGGGCTCGCACATCGACAAGGTGCTGGTCAGCTCGACGAAAAGCTGCATGGGGCATCTCATTGCCGCCGCCGGAGCCGTCGAAGCCGCCATCTGCGCGCTGGCCATCAAGGGCCAACTGGCGCCGGTCAATGCCAATCTCCTGACTCCTGATCCCGATTGTGATGTCAACATCGTTCAGGGCGAATCGCGTCCGACGCGAATTCGGGCCGCCATGTCCAATTCGCTCGGCTTCGGTGGCTCGAACAGCACGCTGGTCTTTCGCCATCCTGACGACGTGGAGGCATCGCTTTCCCGGGCCGGTTCGGCATGACGCCGGTTCCACGCATCATGATCACGGGCATGGGCGCCGTCTGCAGCGCCGGCCTGACCATCGAGGACATCTGGGATGCCGTTCTTTGCGGGCGTTCCGCCATTCTTCCGATTCGCCAGTGGGACGCCGACCGGTGGCCGGTACACCTCTCTGCCGAGGTGTCCGGGGTGGACAACCGAACCCTGGTCGCCGACCGGAAGCTGCACAAGTTGCTCTCCCGGACCGATCTGTTCGGCCTGTATGCCGGCGATCAGGCGATCGCGGCTTCCGGTCTCCCATCGTATCGTGATGGACTCGATGAGGACGCCCGGCGGCAGTTCAATGACCGAAGCGGCATCATCGTCGGTTGTGGTGGCGGAAACTATCGCGTCAATGACGAATTCTTTCCCCTGATGACCGCCGCCGG
>JAWXBZ010000081.1:0-45311 GCA_034440375.1 Candidatus Eiseniibacteriota bacterium | reverse complement strand
GACTCGCCGCCGGCGGCGAGTCGGCCCGATGATGACTCGGTTCATGCCCTGGCTCATGGCCCTCGCGCTCCTGCTGTTGCTGGTCGCGGTTCCCGGCTGCGGGGATTCCCGGCGAGCGCCGACCGGCGGTCGTGTTCTCATGATCGGCCTCGACGGCGCGGAATGGAACCTCATCCGACCGATGATGGCTGCCGGCGAAATGCCGAATCTGGCGAAGCTGGTTTCGCGAGGGGTTTCCGGAGATCTGATGTCGCTGGTGCCACTCCAGAAATCGCCGGCCATCTGGACCACGATCATCACCGGGAAGCCACCGGAAGAGCACGGTATCCGCGGATTTGTCGACCAGGTCGGCGGCAAGCCACTGACGCAGAACATTCGCCGCGTCAAGGCACTCTGGAACATCCTGTCGTCCACCAATCGTCAGGTGGGTGTCGTGGGCTGGCTCATGTCATGGCCCGCCGAGCCGGTGAACGGATTCGTGGTCAGCGACTACATCCAGTATCAGGCGGCCCAGACGGGACGAATGGAAAATCGAACCTTTCCCCCCGGGCTATATGCAGAGATCAAGCCACTCGTCCGCGATTGGCGGGCGATGACCTGGGAGGAAACAAGCCCGTTCCTCTCCTCTCCGTTCGACCCGGCCACGGGCGACTCGTCGCTGGTTGGCCGGCTGTCCGCGATCAAATGGATGGTGTCGGCCGACCAGAGTTTCGCGGACATCGCCGAAAGCCTCGGTCGCAGCGAACCATGGGACTTCCTGGCGGTCTACCTTCGTTCCATGGATACGATGGGCCACCTGTTCTGGAACTACCAGAATCCGGAGGCTTACCCACCAAATCTGATTGATCCGGATCTCCTGCCCTACGTCAAGGACACGATGCGCAGGGACTATCGGTGGATCGACGGGCAGATCGGACGCCTGGTGGCCCTGGCCGACGACAAGACGACCATCATCGTGTGTTCCGACCACGGCTTCGTCGGCGGGGGGGGCGGCGGCGTGCGTGATCACCGCGCCGAGGGGATACTGGTCATGGTCGGCCCCCGAATCGGCCGCGGTGAAATCACCGGCGCCACCGTATTTGACATCACGCCGACGCTTCTGGCGATCTTCGGTCTGCCCAGGGCGGAGGACATGAGGGGCAAGGTGCTCTGGCAGGCATTCGATGGGACAATTCGGCCGGACATGTTTCCGGATTCAATCACCACGTACGAGACAGGCGACGGATCGGAAGGCGGCGAGGGGGTGGCCTCACCGGTTGACAAGGAACTCATCGAGCGGCTGAAGTCGCTCGGCTACATAAAGTAACCATGCGGCCCGGTGCCGGTGGCCGTCGCCCGCCCGGTCGTTCGGTCACGCCTCCGCGTCGCGGTCGACGCCCAGCTCCCGGATCTTGCGGTGCAGGTGACTTCGTTCGAGGCCCAGCGCCTTCGCGGTGGCCGTGACGTTTCCCCTGTTTGCGTCCAGGCTTCCGGCAATGATGTCCCTCTCCATCACACGAAGTCGTTCGCGCAGTGAGCCGGCCGTTGGCGCCCCGCTGACCGGCGAGGACTCACCCGGCGCGAGGCCGGCGGGGGCGAGAAATGCGTCCACATCCAGATCCTCGATCACGTCGCCGGGGCTCAGAATCACCAGTCGCTCCAGGGCGTTGCGCAGCTCCCGAACGTTCCCGGGCCACTCGCGGGCAGCCAGCCGTGAAAGTGCCCCGGGCGACAACCGACGAATCCGCTTGCCATGCGTTTCCGAAAGGCGCTGGAGCAGATGTTCCACGAGCAGGGGGAAATCCTCCGGCCGCTCGCGCAGTGAGGGCAGTCGGACCGGAACGACATTGAGCCGATGATAGAGGTCGTCACGGAACTGTCCGCGACTCATCGCGAGCGACAGGTCCCGATTCGTGGCGGCGACGACGCGCACATTGACCCGCCGGCTGCCGGTGCCGCCGACGCGTTCGACCTCGTCGGTTTCCAGCACGCGGAGGAGCTTGACCTGCATGGCCAACGGCATGTCGCCGATCTCGTCGAGCAACAGCGTGCCATGGTGGGCCTGCTCAAACTTGCCGGGCCGGCTCCGGACCGCGCCGGTGAAGGCCCCCTTTTCATGACCGAACAGTTCGCTTTCAAAAAGTTCGGAGGGGATGGCCGCGCAGTTCACCGTGATGAAGGGGGCGGCGGCACGCGGTGACAGGCGGTGAATCATTCGGGCCGCCAGTTCCTTGCCCGTGCCGCTCTCTCCGGCGAGCAGGACCCGCCCCTCGGTAACGGCCACCCGCGAAAGAATCTGGCGGACCCGGACCATGGGAGCACTGTCGCCCACCAGTTCCTGCTCGGAACCGAGCGATCGTCGCAGATCGGCGGTTTCCCGCTCGAGGTCGGCGAAGCGGAGAACGTGGCTGACCGCCAGAAGGACTTTTTCGGAGGTCAGCGGCTTTTCGAGAAAGTCGTGGGCACCCGCCTTGGTGGCCCGAACGGCCCGTTCGACCGTGGCATGCGCGGACATCATGATCGCCCCGATTCCCGGATCACGGGCGCGGAGGGCTTCCAGTGTCGCCAGCCCGTCCATTCCAGGCATCTGCACGTCCAGCAGGACCACGTCGATCGGATGTTGCGCCGCAATTGACAGCGCCTCGTCACCGCTGCAGGCCTTGTGAACGTCAAAGCCTTCCAGACTAAGCATGCGGGCCACGGCGTCGACGGCGCTCTTCATGTCATCAACGACGAGTACCGTGCGCCGGATCAACCCAGGGCTCCGGCACCGGCGGTCGACGGATCGCTTCCGGAATTCAGGGCCAGGCCGTCGGTCGTCCCGGCTGCCTCCGAACTCGACCCGCCTGGCAGGGCGACACGATGCTCGCGAGCCGGCAAAACGATTCGGAATCGGGCACCTCCGTCGGGAGCGTCATGAATTTCAACCCGTCCGGCATGTTCCGAAACGATTTTCCAGACCATCGCGAGGCCGAGGCCCGTGCCGCCGGGCTTGGTGGTGAAGTAGGGCTCGAAGATCCGCTCGCGATTGTCGAGCGCAATGCCACTCCCCTGGTCATCCACGAGAATTTCGACGCCGCCCGCCTCGGTTGGCAGAGTGGTCACAAGGACCCGGCCGGCGGACGGGGTCGCCTCGACGGCATTCAGCACCAGGTTGCCGACCGCCCGGGCCAGGGCGTCGGCATCGAGGCCGACGTCGGGCAATCCGTCCGCGAGAGTCGTCTCGACCCGGACGTCGCGCGCGTTCCGGTCGTGCAGGTTGGCCGCTCGTTCAACCGGCCCGTTCACCGATCCCGGCGTCAACTCGAGGTCCGGCATCCGGGCGAACTGCGAAAATTCGTTGACCAGATTTCGCAACCCACGGACCTCGGCGCGAACCGTCTCGACCGACTCGTCGACGATCGACGCCATGTCCGGGTGGCCGGCCTGGTGGCTTCGCTGGATGGTCTCGACCGAGATCTGGATCGGGGAGAGGGCGTTCTTGATTTCGTGGGCCATGCGCTGGGCGATGTCGCGCCAGGCCGCCAGGCGTTCCGCCCGTACCAGCTCCCGTCGACTTTCGGCCAGGTCGTCGGTCATCCGCCGAAAGCTTCGAACCAGGTCCCCGACCTCGTCATCGGTGGCGGGTGGCATGGCCCCCGGCGCACGTCCCACGCCGACGCGGCGCGCGGCCACCGCCAGTTGCTCGACGGGCCGCGTGATGCGTCGGGCGATCCAGAAGCCGATGGCCCATGCCAGCACCAGGCCGATGGCCGCGACTCCAAGAAAGGCCCAGGAAAGTTCACGGGCGAGGCTGGCGAGGCGAGCCTGGGAGAGCCGGAGGACGATGTCCCCGATGACGGTGCCGTCAGCCCCCGTGATCGGTATCAGGCAGATCTTGGCCGGCTCGCCGTTGGCCTGACCACCGACGACGAAGGACCGACCGTTGACGACCTGTTGCTTCACGGCGACCAGATGGTCCAGATCCTCCTGGACCACCCCTTCCGGCATGATCCGTGTCGAGTCGCTCATGCGGAGATAACCGATTCCCCCGGCGCGGCGGGTCAGGTTGTCCACGATGTCGGGTGTGATTCGCTGGCCGCCCACGACCTGGAATGTCTGATCATTCACTTCCACCGGGATGGAGGTTTCGATGGCCCATTCACGCTTCCCCCCCACGGTGCGCTGGTGGGCCACGGCCTCGGAGGAGTTTCGGTTGACGACACGCCACCCCTCGCGATCCTCATGGCCGTTTCGGATGCGATACCGGTCGGCTGACAGCGAGCGACCCCGGCTGTCGAAGATCTGGAGATAGCTGAGTTCGCGACCGGCGATCGATCGCGGCGCCACGTCGGTGATCTCAACGGAACCGGAGGAGATGGTCCCTCTGGTCAGGCGGTCAAGACTCGTCCGAAGCGATCGACCCTCAATGACCCGGCTCAGTTGCCCCGCGACGTCCGTGCCGAGCGTCCGCCAATCGTCCGCCAGCCTGGCGGTGGCGTCGACGATCTCACGTTCCGATTCCTCACGAATGGTCCGCTCGATGCGCACCCAGGTCAGAAGACCGGTGACGGCAACGCCGGCCAGCGTCACCGCCGCCATCGCCGCGCCGATCTTGTTCCGAAGCCTCATGACATCATCCTAACCCGGCGGGAGGGTGGTCAGCGTCGGGTCGTGCGCCGGGGCGGTCCGGCGGGCGGCGGGCCATCGGAAAAGGCCAGTGAAAAATCGAGAGTGCCGGATACCGGGTCGGAGATGACGCCGCGAACGTCTGACAGTCCTTCGAACGGCTCTTTCTGCCCGGGCCGGCTTTTCACCACGACGCCCGCCGGTATCGCGCGGCCGAGGCAGTGATCCATCCGGGGTACCAGGACGAAATCGCCAGGACCCGCCGAACGGGTCAGGCGAAACGGCCCGCTTCCGACGAGATTTCCGCCGTTCGGTCCATCGATCGGAGCATGGATGCCGTACGCCGGGTCGGCGAGATGCGAAAGGAGATCGGTGACCCGGCGCTTCAATCTCAGGATGACGGCACCCGCTTCGCCCGCGGCCATCGCACCACGCAGGCGCCTCGTGGCCACACCCGTGGCGTCGCCCCTCTCCCAGGATCGAACGACGGCTTCGGCATTCACGGGCCGACCGTCGGTGAAGGTCATGCCCGGTCGAAGCATGAAAGTCCATTCGAGCGAATCCGCCGATACCTGCCAGGAGACGGCCGCCGAGGGTTGCCAACGGCCGTCGGCCCCGCGGCGTACCAACCGGTCGAACAGGTTGGCCACGATCAGCCTCTCGGCAGGCGTGGCCGCCCGGGTTGGATCGAGCGTCTCAAGGGCTCCGGCCGCAAGGACGGTGATCGAGGAACCCTGGATCGGGTTCCGGACGGCGTGGGCGGGCGAACTCGCCAGAGTGGAACCGACCACCAGCCCAAGGCCGGCCATCGTCATTCGGCGCAAAAGCCGGGGAGTCATGGCGTCACCCTGCCGAGTGGACGGCTGCTGTACAGATGGAGGCGCGAACGATAGCCGTCACCTTCGGCTCGGACGATGCCGAGGATCAGGTCGTCCCGCTCGTCGCCATCGCGATCGCCGCAGAGGATCGAGGTGACCGAGCCATCGAGCGCCGGCCCGACCCAGCGCCGTTCGCAGCGCCCCTCCGTGAAAACCCACCACTCAACATTGTCCGCCTCGCCCGGCAGGACACCACCGGTGACGAGAAACCCCGGCGGGCCGGCCTGGCCAGCCCGGTAGCCGTCCATTTCGACGCCGAAGGCCCCGGGCAACTTCATGGCCGCCCCGGGTGACGAAAGCCAGAGCGATGCCGTTGCCTCGTCGTGATAGAGGACAGCCACCTTTTTCCGCCGGAATTGTCCGCTCTCGGTTCGAAGCACCCGGCCGCTCTGGTCCCTCAGGATTTCCTCCAAGGCCAGCCGGGCAATTGCGGTTTGGGGCATGGTTGGTTCGATGGCGAATCCCGCCGGAATCGCCACCCGGTCCAGCTCCCGGAAACAGCCGCCCACGCTTGCCGTGAGCCGGTCGAGCGGTCCGTCGGACTCGACCAGGTTCAAGCTGTCGGGCACACGCTTCTCGATGTTGATGGTCAGGTAGCGGGGGCGCTGGTTGCTGCAGAGACTGTAGTTGACGCGCGCTTCCTCTCCCGTCATATCGTAGAAGGTGTTGACGGCGATGATCTCGGACACCGGCCAGCGGGTCGGCGTGACAGCCGGCCAGATTGTCGACAGATCAATCACGGAGCCCGGTGAGAGGCCGTCGGGCGTAACGCTCCACGCCTCGATCCGGTCGTCAAAGATCACCTGGGCATCGCTCCACAGCCACCGCCGGGACATGATGTCGAGGACCGGGCCGTCGAGTGCGGATGTGGCGAGGCCGGTTCGAAGGCCGGGGGGTGGTTCGTGCGACGCCTGTTCGGTCGCCCGTGCGGCGTCGATGACTCCGAGTCGCTGCGCCGGGGCATGGCCGCGGATCGTTCCCAGGGAGTGACCTCGCCGAACGCTGGCCATTCGCAATTCGACATTCCAGCCATTCGCATCGATCCGGATGTCTGTTTGTACCGACGCATCAGCACCGGCCGCTCTAGCCACCTCGCGCCACTCGGCAGAATCCGGATAGTTCGGGAGGCGCACGATCTCGAAGCCCGGACGCGCCGCCGCGAAGGACGCCAGCCGGTCGTGCCACGCGAGGGCCAGCCCGATGTCCGCCTGGGCCGCATTTCCCGGGGTGGGTTGCGACAGTGCCAGGCGACCGATGTCGAGGCGGATTCGGGCCGTCGTTCCAACCTCCGGTCCCGGGGTCGATGGGACGGCCGGTCTTAGCCAGGTGGCCTCTTTGGTCAACGACTCGACCTCCGCCTTCCATGCGGGGGCCCCCGGCCGGGAGAGCGTGACGCGCGTGAACGGACGCAATCCACCGCTCGAACCGCGATCGATCCGGATGTCGTTGCCGCGTGCCTCGAGGATCCGAACGAAGCCGGCGGCGCAGCGAGCTTCCATCGAATCGGCCAGCGCGTTGGCCAATGCCTCGAGCGACGGGGTCAAGAAATTGGCCGGGGCGGGCGGCTTACCGAACCCGGCTCCCGGGATCAGGGTTAGCGACATCAGCAGGGCAAGCAGCACGGCGGGCCCGACGGCACGTTGTTTCGAGGTCAGGGATCGCGTCATTCGTCTCCGTCCCGGGTGTGATCGGCAACCGCCGGGCGGCACCGCAAAACGGAAATTGTAGGTGGGCTATCATGGGCGGTCAACGAACAGACCGAAAACTGAAACCAGGGACGGGAGTGAACCCGTCCCCGGCTTCCGGGGGATGCCCTTCACTTTCATGAAGCGCTAAAGGAAATATATGGAGGTTCACACGAGCCGGCAACGCCGGGTTCCATGGATGTCTCTTTTTACACTCCTTTCGGCATCGGCCGCCCTGGCAGGTTTGGCCGGGTGCGCGCTTCTTTCGGGGGGGCCACGGGAATTCCGGCTTTCCAACGACGATCTCTCTCCCGACTCGCTGGTTGCAATCGTCAATCGCCAGGCGCTGGCCACGGGGGCGGTCCGGGGCTCCGGAAAATTGCGGGTGGTGACACCCGAGTATCCATCGGGCCGCCAGCTGGACATCAGCCTGGTGGCGCAACGCCCGGATCTGGTTCGGATACGCGGGCGGGTCGGAATTCTCGCCTCGATCTTCGATTTCGCCGCGGATACCGACAGCCTTCGCCTCTATCTGCCGCGGGACGGCGTGCTGGTGGCACAGGCAAACCTTCCCGGCGGCGAGGCGCTGTCACTCGTGGCCTCGCCGGAACTGGTTGAGGCCATCCTGCCCCGGTCAATCGACCGGATGGTGCCCGGAGCCATGTCGTCCGGCGTCGAACGAGTCAAAGGCGGCTGGGTCGTCACCAGCCACCGCGGCGAAGGGGAATCGATGCGGATATTGCGTCGCTTCTACGACGAGGAACGCCTGCGGCTGCAGAGCGTGATGGTCCTGCCATCCGGCGAGCCGGACGCTGAACCCATTGTCCGGATTATCTACGATCGACACGCGTGGACAGGGAAGTCCTGGTTCCCGGGAAGCATCCATCTGGAACTCCCGGCGGTGTCGCGGCGTCTGACGCTGACCTTTCAAACGTTCGAGCCGAATCCCGTGCTCGATCCCGATGTTTTTCGAATGTCCGTCCCCCCCGGGACCCGTCGACTCGACCCTGAGGATATTGATGATGATTTCCTGCGTTCGGCTCCACCGGCCAGGTAGCCCGCCACCGGGTAACGTGGGGCTTCGGGTTGCCCTCGTGGCGGCCGTCCTCGCGTGCGCTCTGGCGGACCGGGTCGGCGCGGCCGTCCTCCCCGAGGCCCGCCCGTTACTTTCAAAGCTCGAGTCGGCGCTCGCTCCTCTCCACGACTTCCAGGCTGGTTTCGTGCAGGTGCGCCATATCGACCTGACGGACGAAAATATCGAAGCCAGGGGTCGGCTCAAGTTCCTGGCGCCCGATTCGTTTCGGCTCGACTACCTCGAACCGGACGCGGACGTCCTCGCCATGCAGGGCGATTCGATGCTGGTCTACTTTCCCTCGATGAATCAGGCGCAGCGTCACCTGGTTGACCGGCAGGACGCCACACGCAATATCTTTCTCCTGTTCGCGTCAAGGAAGGGCGAACTGGGCAGCCGCTTTGACATCAGCCTGGCTCCACCGGGTCCGGGAGGCCCTGCATTGAGGCTTCAGCCGCTGGCCGGCACCCTCGACTATCCCATTCAGGAGATCGTCGTTCGTCCGCACTCGAAGTCGGGACTCCCGGAAGAACTGTATTTTCGCGAGGAAGGGGGTGACACGGTCGTCTTTCGTTTGTCGAGCATCAAGACCAACCGAAATATCACCCGGGCCGACTTTGTCTTCGTGCCGCCGGCGGGTACCGAGATACTCGATCGGTAATTCGCGCTCGGAGCCGTGTCACCTGACGAGGCGTCCGTCCGGCTGGTAGTATCCCGCGCCTATGGCGACCCACCCTGCCGGCAAGCCCGGCGCGATGCGTCAATTTTATGAGGACGTCGCCGGGCGCACGCTCGATCGAAACACTCGCCGCGGGATCCGGTATCGGAATGAATCAATCCGGCGCCGCTTGGGGCCACCCGGCCGAATTCTCGAGATCGGGCCGGGGGAGGGGTGGCTGGTCGAGAGCGCGCTCCGCGCCGGTCATGCGGTGGTCACCGCCGATCTGTCCCGGCGATGGCTGAGCCGCCTCCCGGACGCCGGTCACGAGCGGCTCCTTCGAGTTCAGGGGGACGCCCTTTCACTCCCATTCGCCGGTGGCATCTTCGATCGCGTCGTCGCGGCCGAGGTAATCGAACATCTGCCCGACCCCCTGGCCACCTTGCGTGAGGCGCGGCGGATACTGAAGCCCGGTGGCCGCTTTCTGGCCAGCGTGCCGTACCGGGAAAGTCTTCGATTTCTTCGTTGCCCCCATTGTGCCGGGGAGTTCGAACCGAACGGACACCTGCACACGTTCGATGAGAATTCCTTCAGCGCCCTGTTCCGCGAGGCGGGCCTCGAGCCCGGCTATCAACTGGTGGCACCCACCCGGTTCAGCCGGGAGATCTGGCGGCGGTTCGACTGGCCGCCGTTGTTGCCGTGGCTCCACGCGCTCGACCGGCTGACGCTGGCAAGCCAGCGAGTCAGCGATACGTGGATACTGCTCGAGGGAACCCCGGTTGCTTGAACGGCGGGGCCTGGCTGTGCAGATCGGCACGGTCAGTCTCATCGGCGTCCTGACCCAGCTCGCATTCCTGATCGCCAACGTGATTCTCGGCCGGAATCTCTCCCCGGGCGATTTTGGTCGGGCGGACCTGGCCAACAAGTTGATCAATCTCTCCGGATACCTCGGGCTGTTCGGCCTCAACGCGGCCCTGCTCCGCGCGATGCCCCGGCACGACCTGCCCCGGTTTGACTGGCCGGCTGCCGCCCCGCGGGTCGGACTCATCGCGGGAATGGTGGCGCTGTCGGCGGGCGTCCTCGCAGCCAGACTTTACGGACTTTCGGTATGGCAGGCGGGACTCCTGTCGGCTGCGGCTCTTTTCCTGAGCCTGTCGATCGCGGCCTCATCAATTCTCGCCATCGACCGCCGCTTTGCGCTGGCTCAATGGCTCCAGCAGCTGTGGCGCCCCGCCCTGCTGCTCGGGACGCTGTCGCTGCTCCTGGCCGGGCAGCTCAGCCTGACCTCCGTCCTCTGCCTGTATGCGACCGCCGGACTCCTGCAGGTGTTTCTGGCCGCCTTTGCCATCCGTGGCGTGCCACGGGGCGGTGAACCATTGCCGATGGGGCGCCTCCTCCGCGAAGGGGCCATCTTCTTCGGTCTTTTCCTCACGTCGAGCCTCATGTTGCGGCTTGATGCATTCTTCCTGGCGGGCCTCATCAGCGCGGAGGCGCTCGGTCGGTATGCCGCCGCCTCCAACATCGCGCTCACCGGTTACGGCATACTCGCGGCCGGGGTGGCTCAGGTCGTGACGCCGCGTATCGTCAGCGGTGAAGGGCTCGGCCTCCGGCGTCTCCTCATCGGGCTGACGGTGCTGGCGGGGGGGGCCGGTGCTCTGCTCACGTGGATTGGTTCGCCCCTGCTTCATCTGATTTATGGGGGGCAGTACGGCGGCGACTTTCAGCATCTGCTCGGGTTGTTGTGCCTGGCTGGCATCATTCAGGTGGCTTACGTCGTCCCCTCGGCCTGGCTTGGAGCCGTCGCCTCCGAAAAGGCGCTTCGGCTTTTCCTGGCTGTCAACATTCTGTCGCTCGGTATCAACGTGATTCTCAATACACTCCTGATCCCCCGATTCGGGCTGGAAGGTGCGGCACTCGCCACGGCCGCCTCATGGGCCTGGCGCTGGGCCTGGGCCATCGGATTCGTGATTCGAATCCGTTCGCATCGAGGTACCGGCTCGAAGGGGAACAACGCGACGAATCGTCCGCCCCCGGCCGATCAGGAATCAACGGCAATCTGAACGGAGAACGAACGCCATGAAGAAACAGTGGGTCAATGAGCTTTCGGCGCCGGGCACGGTCAGTGGCCAGTTCGCCGTGGCCGCCAAGAGCCTCCGGGAGTTCACGCGAGGCCGTTTTCTCTCGATGACGCTGGCTGATCGAACCGGAACCATCGCCGCCGTGCTGTGGGACGACGCCGAGGCCATGGATCGGTCGTTGAAGATTGGTGACGTCATCCGGGTGGAGGGGAGCGTCCAGGAATATCGTGATTCTCCCCAGATCAAGATCGACCGCATTGGTCTGGTCGACAAGGGAACCGTCGAGCTCGGGGACTATCGGGAGTCGTTGGAAAACGCCGCCGAGGTCGAGGCGCGGCTGATGGCACGGCTCGACACGATTTCAAACCCGTGGCTCAAGCAGCTCGTCGGGTTATTCCTGGGTGATGCCGAGTTCATGGGCCACTTCCGGCAGGCGGCCGCCGCGAAGCGGTGGCACCACGGGTTTCACGGAGGCCTGCTTCTTCACACCACCGAACTCGTTGAACTGGCTGCCGCCGTGGCGCCCCTCTTTCCGCGGGCCGACCGCGATCTGCTCCTCGCGGGGGCCTTTGTCCATGACATCGGGAAGATTGATGAACTCGAGGGGGAACTGGGCGTCGATTACTCGACGGCGGGCCGGCTCCTCGGTCACATCGTGATCGGCAACCAGATGGTCATCGATCGAATTCGTCGGATCAAGGACTTCCCCGGGACACTGGCCATGCACCTTCAGCACCTGGTGCTCTCGCACCAGGGCGAGTTGGCCTTCGCTTCGCCGGTCGTGCCGAAGTCGCTGGAGGCGATCCTGCTTCACCAGATGGACGACTTGAATGCACAGGCCAATGCCTTTCAGCGCATCATCCTCGACACAAGGAAGCGGGACGCCGAATGGAGCGACTACCAGAACATCATCGATCGCCAGATCTGGGCAGGGGAGCAGAAGTGACGGGTTCACCGGTTTGCCGCGTTTGCCGGGCTCTGCTAACCTCCACCGGCTTTTTCGGATGATGGAAATGGGAGGTTGCCCTTGAAAATCCTGGTTTGCGTGAAGCAGGTGCCGGCCACCGATTCGCGGATCAAGCCGGCCGCCGATGGAATCACGATCGATCCGGCCGGCCTCGAATATGTGATCAATCCGTACGACGAGATCGCCGTCGAAGAGGCGCTCCGGATCAAGGAGAAGCTGGGGGGCGAGGTGGTGGCCGTCGGCATCGGCGGTGCCCGGGCCGAGGAAGGCCTTCGCACCTGCCTGGCTCTCGGTTGCGACCGGGCCCGCATCCTGAAGGATGACAGCCGGCTGGCAACGGACGCCCAGAGCGTTGCCACCCTGCTGGCTGCCATCATCCGTGCGGAATCTCCGGACCTGGTCCTCATGGGGAAACAGGCCGTGGACGACGACCAGATGGCGGTGCCGTCGATGGTGGCCGAACTCCTCGACTGGCCGCAGGCCACCGTGGTCGTGAAGCTCGAGATCGCTCCGGACGGCAAGACGGCGACCGCGGAACGTGAGATCGAAGGGGCCGTCGAAGTTTTGGCGCTCCAGCTGCCGGCGGTCATTTCGTCACAGAAAGGGCTGAACGAGCCCCGATATGCCAGTCTGAAGGGAATCATGGCGGCGAAAAAGAAGGCGGTCGAGCCGGTCGATGCGTCCACGCTCGGATTGGCCGATTCACTGGCGTTGGTCCGAACAACGGCGGTGTCGCCACCGCCTCCGCGCCCGGAGGGGCGCCGACTCGACGGCGATGCCGACAGCCAGGTCAGGGAACTGGTCCGCCTTCTTCATGAGGACTACAAGGTCATCTAATTGGCGCGGCCTTCTGGCCCGTCGCGGAGATCACGCAATGAGCACGATTCTGGTAGTGGCCGAGCAGCGCGGCGGCAGCATGAAGAAAACGGCGCATGAAGCCCTGAGCCAGGCGCGCCGCATGGCCGATGCCAGTGGCGGACGGGTTGTCGCAGTGATCGCCGGATCGGGAATCAAAGGTCTGGCGCCGGAGGCGGCCCGGTTTGGCGCCGATCATGTCTACCTGGCCGACCATTCCGATCTGGCTGACTATTCGACCGAGGGATACACCCTCGTGGCGCAGCGCGCCTTCCAGATGTCCGCCGCCGATCTCGTGCTCATGGGCGCCTCGGCGATGGGCAAGGACATGGCGCCTCGTTTGGCGGCCCGCCTCAAGCTCGCCTATCTCCCTGACGTGGTCGAATTGACGGGCTCCGGGGCTCTAGTCTCGGCCGTTCGGCCCATGTATGCCGGCAAGGTGCGTGTCAGCGTCCAGCCGACGGACGGGACCCGTGCCTTCGTCACCCTGCGGCCAAACGTCTTCCGGCCGTTGCCTGTCGAGGGACGTACCGCGACGACGGAAGCGGTCGATACGGCCGGACTTTCCATCCGGGCCCGGGTCGTTGACACACGGGCCGAGGCGGCCGGTCGGGTCGAGCTGACCGAGGCCGACGTGATCGTGTCCGGCGGACGCGGCATCAAGGGGCCGGAAAGTTTTGCGATGATCCAGGAACTGGCCGATGCCTTCGGCGGCGCGCTCGGGGCTTCCCGCGCCGTGGTCGACGCCGGTTGGATCGATCACTCGCACCAGGTTGGTCAGACCGGCAAGACGGTGTCCCCGGGCCTCTACGTGGCCTGCGGTATCTCGGGTGCGATTCAACACCTGGCGGGGATGTCATCGTCGAAGATTATCGTGGCCATCAACAAGGATGGCGAGGCACCCATCTTCAAGGTGGCCGACATCGGCCTGGTGGGGGACCTCTTCGACATCATCCCGAAACTGACTGCCGAGGTGAAACGCATCCGTGCCAGCTGAAGCAGCAGTCCCGCAAGGTGCGCGCCCGATCCGCCCGGTCTCCGAGAGCCGCGTCGAAATGGTGGAGATCATGTTTCCCAACGACGCCAATCCGGCCGGAACGGTCATGGGAGGCCGGGTCATGCATCTGATCGATGTCGCCGCAGCCATCGCGGCCAGCCGACATGCCCGTACCCTCTGCGTCACTGCCTCGGTCGACCACATCGATTTTCGCTCGCCGGTTCACGTGGGTGAACTGTTGATACTCAAGGCGAGTGTCAATTATGTCGGCACCAGCTCATTGGAGGTGGGCGTGCGCGTGGAGGTCGA
Source organism: Candidatus Eiseniibacteriota bacterium (assembly GCA_034440375.1). GTDB lineage: Bacteria > Eisenbacteria > RBG-16-71-46 > JABDJR01 > JAWXBZ01 > JAWXBZ01. The sequence continues at coordinate 31,225 of JAWXBZ010000081.1, read as the reverse complement.
AGATCGAAAGACCGGCCGGCGCCGCCACACGTCATCAGCCTATCTGACCTTCGTGGCGCTGGATGACGATCGACATCCCGTGGTCGTGCCGTGGCTTTCAATCGAGTCGCCGGACGAGGTCCGGCGCCATCTCGAGGCGGAGCGCCGCCGTCATGCGCGCCTGATCGCACTCGGCAAGGAATCCCCGGCCGCGCCATGAGTCCGGAACGGCCGACCGACCGCTCGCGCGCACTCTTTGCGCGTGCGCTTGAACTCTTCCCGGGCGGCGTTGACAGCCCGGTCCGTGCCTTCAAGTCGGTCGGTGGCGAGCCGTTTTTCGTCGCCAGCGCCCGTGGCTCCCGCATCACCGACATTGACGGCAACGACTACATCGATTGGGTGATGTCGTGGGGTCCTCTCATCCTCGGCCACGCTCCCGCCGCGCTGATCAGTGCTCTCCAGGCGAGGGCCACGCTGGGGACGTCCTACGGCGCTCCCTGCCCGGAGGAAGTTCGCCTGGCCGAGGCCGTCGTGGCTCGCTTTCCTTCGATCCAGAAAATTCGTTTCACCTCGTCCGGCACCGAGGCGGCCATGAGCGCGGTCCGCCTGGCCCGGGCCGCCACCGGACGGTCACGCCTGATCAAGTGCGACGGCTGCTATCACGGACATCTCGACGCCCTGCTTGTACGCGCGGGCTCCGGACTCGCCACGCAGGGGCTGGCCGACAGCGCCGGCGTCCCGGCGAGCGTGGCTGAACTCACAACGGTCGTGCCCTACAACGATCTCAAGGCGGTCGAGGCCGCGTTGCACGCTCATCCCTCTGAGTACGCCGCGATCCTGGTCGAGCCCGTCGCAGCCAACATGGGACTTGTCCTTCCGGAGCCGGGCTACCTGGAAGGACTGGCCCGCCTTGCCCGGGCTGCCGGTGTGCTGCTCGTTTTCGATGAAGTGATCACAGGCTTCCGCATCAGCCCGGGCGGCGCCCAGGAGCGCTACGGTGTGGCCGCGGACATCACCATCCTGGGCAAGATCATCGGCGGTGGCCTTCCGGTCGGCGCCTACGGCGCGAGCCGAGAGCTGATGGGCCTGGTGGCTCCCGACGGCCCGATGTACCAGGGAGGAACCCTGTCCGGCAATCCGCTGGCGATGACCGGCGGGCTTTTGAGCCTGGAAGCGCTGGCGCCGCCTGGACCGTATGCCGCGCTCGAAGCGGTCGCCCTGGACCTGGCCGCGGGGCTCCGCGAGGACGCGGCGGCTTCCGGTATTCCGGTCGTGGTCACGCAGCTCGGCTCGCTGCTCACGCTGTTTTTTGCCCGGGGTCCGATCCGGAATTATGCGGAGGCGGGCGGCGCTGACCGCGGCGCCTTCGCCCGGTTTCATCAGGCCATGCTCACGCGCGGCGTCTTCCTGCCGCCCAGTCAGTTCGAGGCCTGGTTCCTTTCAACGGCCCATCAGCCGGTTGACATCGAGGCCACGCGGATCGCTGCCCGGGAGTCATTCGCGGCAATGTCGGTCTAGCGGCGGGGTTCGCGTCCCCGCTCCGCCGCCTCGCGCAGCGTCTGCTTCTCGCGCTCGGTGAGCGCACCCATGCCGTCCCGCTGAATCTTCTCGAGAATGGCATCGATCGCCGCCTGCCTGTTCTTCTGCCGGCTGGCCACCGCCGCCCGCCGGCCATCCTCGCGGCTCTTGCGCATCACCCCCAGCCGTTTCTTCAGGGGCCGGAAAAGTGTCTCGTTCTTGAGATAGAGGAATCCGGTCAGGAGGCCACCCAGGTGGGCGAATCGCGCCACACCATCGGCCGGTCCGGAAGCCGCGCCAACCAGTTCGATGAAACCGAACAGGATGACGAGATAACGGGCCGGGATTGGGATCACGAACCAGAGGAGAATCGTTCGATCCGGAAACATCATGCCGTAGGCCAGGAGGACGCCGAAGATGGCACCGGAAGCGCCGATGACCGGGATCATGGAATCCATGCCGACTATCCAGTGCGTCAAGCCGGCACCCGCGCCGCAGACGAGGAAATAACGCAGGAAGGCCGGCGTGCCCCAACGCCCCTCGATCTCTCCGCCGAACATGAAGAGGGATAACATGTTGAAGAGGAGGTGAAACAGACTGCCGTGGAGGAACTGGTAGGTCAGCGGCTGCCACAGGTGCCATCGCCCGAAGAGATCCGCCGGCACGAGCCCGAACAGCCGCTCAAGGACCGGGCCGGAACCGTGAAACAGCATCTGGACAACGAATATCAGGGCACACGCGATGATCACGACGCGGACCCCTGGCGTCAGCCGATCAGCGATCCCCGCGCCCGGGGATCCGTCGGTGGATCGATACGACATGGGTCAGTCCCCGGGACCTTTTGCCAGTGAAGTCATCACGCTATTCCCGCCTGTCCAGGGCGCGGCCATCAAGTCCATCCGGTATGGCCACCCCGAGTTCATTCAGAATCGTCGGGTACAGGTCGAGGATGTTGGGGTCGGGCGCGGCGTAGCGCTGACTCGAGAGGAATATCCCCTTGGTAATCTCGGCGTCCAGTGAGCAGTGGTCGCCGCTCCACTTCTTGTCGTTGATCTCAAAGAGCTCGGCCGGAATGCCGCCCAGGGAGGTTTGCCAGGAGACCCGATACTTCGCGTTGTTGGCCACGATCAGATCGGGAATCAGATTGGTGTCAAACTGGGAGTAGATGTCTTCGCGCCGGTGAACCCGGCGGACCGGGTGCTCCCCGTTCGTGGAGTCGACAAGTGCCGTCAGGCCCTGTATCAGCGCCTGGCGCACCGACTCGTACTCGGCAGGGGTGACCGATCCCTCGGCCTCGCGACCCTTCAAATTGATGTAGAGATCGCCGAGGCCGAGCGCGTATGCCTTTGTCCTCGACCAGTCGACGTTTGGCCAGAACTCGCCCTGCCCGAACAGATCTTCCAGTGTGAGCGCCTTGCCACCCTCCGGCCCCTTCAGCGTCATAAACCCGTTCCGGACCAGCCAGGTGTTGTAGTTCACCGATTTGTGCCAGGTATTGAATCCGTGGTCGGAGCAGACCATCAGGCTGGAGCCGGGCGGCATCCTTCCATGAACGATGCCGATGATCTGATCCATCCGCTGGTAGGTCTTGAGCATGACATCACGCCACTCCGCGTCGGCCAGCGAATCGGCGGCGGGGGAGGTGGGGTCGATTGTTCGCCAGAACATGTGCCCGACCCGATCCGTGAAGTCCCAGACATGCACGTACAGATCGACATCCCCCTCGGTCAGCAGCGCATCCATCATCGGCAGCCAGGCGTTGATGGTGTCATCCACATCCGAAAGGAAGGCCTCCTCGCCGAGAATGTTTTCGTCGAGGGCAAACGTGTCATTCTCCCACCCGAGTGTCCGGTAGATACCGAAGCGGCGGGAGAGGAGAGCGGACCAGTTCTCCGGTTGGCTGATCGGCAACAGCGGGTGCTCGGGATCGAGGTTGATCGGTGAAAGATAGAGGCCGAATGGCTCGACGGAATTGAGATGAAAGCGGGCCAGACCGTGTGCCTTGATCAACGGATTGAAGGCGAATTCCAACCGAACCCAGTCACTCCAGGCCCCTTCGGCCAGCCGGATCGTCTGCCCGGAGACCCGGATGTCGACGCCACGGTCTCCCTCTTGCCGCCGAATCGTCAAATCCAGTGGCATCGTGATGTCCGGGGGCGATTCGAACAGTTTGTTTCGCGGGCCGTAGATGAGGGTTGTCGTCTGGCCGTCCAGGAAGGCCACGCTCTCGATGCGGCCCCCTTTCTCGGTGTTGCCCCCCCCCAGGCTCATGGCTTCTGTCGTGTAATAGGTATAGTTTCCGTTGGTGCCACGAATGTCCGGAACACCAAGTCCGGCGTGAATCTCGCCCCCCTTGACCGGATTCGGCGGAAACATCGCCGGGACGCGGATGATGCGGCACTTCTTCCCGGCGTTCGCGGCGACCTCCCAGAAGGGGGTCCCCACGGTTTTCCGGGTGACCAGCGGCCGATGGGTCGGGACGAGCCGCGCCACCGCCATGCCGGCCAGGCTGCCGACGGCGAGGGCCGCAACAAGGACAAGCGGTACCCGCCGCCGCGTGCGGCGCCAGAGGGGCCATGCCAGGGCTACCACGAGGAGTGCGAGCACCAGGCCGGCCACGGGCGCGTTGGCCTTGCCCAGTCCAACCGTCTGGACGCCGATGTCAAACATCGCGTAGCCCGGCTGGTAGGTCTTTACGTCCCGCGAGAGGAAATCGAAGATGCCATGACGCCCCGGGTTGATGCCGGTGGAGAACGATGTCCAGGAAACAGGAGTCTGGGGCGGCGTGGTGGTTCCGAGCGGCGACCAGGTCCCCTCGCGGCGAAGCCGGTCCATATTCGGAAGGTGACCATCGTTCATCCACTGTTCGGTGAGGCGGGCGTCCGCGCCGTCAAATCCAAGGACGACAACACGGGCCGCTGCCGGGCTCGCGGCGACCAGGCACATGAAAATCGCCGCCAGAGTGGTGTTCCGGAAACTGGCGGCGGGGTCGGCCGGTGGCCCCCAGGTTCCTGACATGGGGCTCGGATCCTCCGGTAGTGACAAACGGGTGCGCCGCAGGGTCGGCACGGCACGACTGGTCAGATGGTGGCGCGGAAGTCTAACATAGGGTGGGGTGTCGGCCATCGCTGCCGCAATTTGCCACAGGAGTTTCACATGCCCGATTGTTTCCTGCACAGCATGAAGTCGGGCCGGGTGCCCGCCGCCTTCGTTGGTCTGGCACTGCTGCTCGCCGTCGCCAACCCGGGTTGCAGTGAGGCCCCGCCAACCGGCCCGCTGGTTGACGTCGTGATCAAGATCCGGGACACCACCTTCATCCCCTCCAATGTCACGATCACGATCAATCAACGCGTGGAGTGGCAGAACTGGTCCAGGGACATGAGGACCGTCACTTCCGGCGTGGGGCTGCAGGATCCCGACGTCGGCGAGCTTCTGGACGTCCGGCTGGACGGTTACCCGGATGGCGAGGCTTTCGGCGGCCGTCACCAGCGTCAGTTCACCGAGGCCGATACCTTTTACTACTTCAGCCGTGATGTGCCCCCTGGCTACACGGGCGCTTTTCTCGGCACCATCATCGTGACGCCCTGAGCGCGCAGGGCTCGTCGCGACCCTCGTCAATTTTTGGCTCGCTGTTCCGGCGTTTTTTTCGGGATCTTGGTCTGAAGCTGGCCGCAATTTTTCTGGCCACCGCGCTCTACCTGCATGTTCACCGCGCGTCCGAGACCATTGCCATTTTTCGGATTCCAATGGAATGGAGCTGCGCTAGTGAGGATCCCGGACGCGGCTCTCTGCCTGACAGTGCCACCGTCAAGATTCGTGCTTCTCCGCGGGATATGCAGCGACTCCGAGCCGCCCCCCTGCGGGTTCGGGCTGACCTTTGTCTGGCCGAAGCCGGAAGCCTGGTCTTTCGACAATTCATCGGGTCCGATGTTGTTCTGCCGGACGGAGTTCCGGCCCTGGAGGTGGTAATTCTGGAGCCGGCCGGCATCTATGCCCGGGCCAACGGCGGTGCCGCCGGGGGACGCTAGGGCGTCAATTTGTTTGTTTTCAAATAGTTAGCTACTATCAACTGGGTCCGGAGTGGAATTCCATGAAACCCGGCACCCCCATCTATCCCGATTGCACCCCGCTAAAGTCGCCATCTCACAATTCGCGTTGAGCGGGGGAAACAAATGGTTTGACCAATGCAAGATAGCGTGTTAGCTTTCTTCGCGTTAACGACATCAGTGCCGATCATCCGTGGGCATCTGGCGAGATCAATTCCCAATCCAGTGTTGGCTAAGACGATTTCGGGGACGGTGGTCAAAGGAGGCCGTGATGACCAAAGCAGATCTCGTGGATGAAATAGCCCAGCGTACGGGTCTGACCAAGAAGGATGTCGCCGACACAGTCGACGAGTTTCTCGAGGCGGTATCTCGAGCGTTGACAGCCGGCAAACACATTGAGATACGTGGCTTCGGAACGTTCAAGGTCAAGGACCGGAAGCCGCGAACGGCCCGTAATCCCCGCACCGGAGCGGCCGTTCATGTGCCGTCGCGCAAAGTGCCAGTGTTCAAGGTGTCAAAGGAACTCAAGGATCGCGTGGCTACCGACTCGATTGATGCGCCAATCGGACTCTGATCCTCAGGAAACTTCGTACATACAAACGACCGCAAGATGTTGAGGGACGAACCGTTATACGGTTCGTCCCTCAAATTTTTTGGATCGGGCGGCTCCATGCGGCCGAGCGCCTTTCGGTCAGTTCCGGGAATTGCGGAGCAGCACCATGCGGATCAACTGCAGGGCCGCCATGGCCGTCGCCGCGACGTACGTAAGTGCCGCGGCATTCAGCACCTCGCGCGCTCCTTCAATTTCACCGGCCGACAGATAGCCGCCGTTTTCGAGTTGGGCCATGGCCCGGCTGGAGGCATTGAACTCCACAGGCAGTGTAATCACGTGAAAAGCGAGCGCGGCACCAAACAGGATGATCCCAAGATCCATCAGGAAGGCCAGGCTTCCTTGCCCGAACAGGAAGCCGACGAAGAAAAGAGGAAAAGCCGCCATGGAACTGAAGCCCGCCACCGGCACAATGGCGCTGCGAAACTGAAGCGGGGAGTAGCCTTCCTTGTCCTGCATGGCATGGCCGCATTCGTGGGCGGCCACACTCAGAGCGGCCACCGATTTACTGTGATAGATTCCCTCGGACAGATTCACGGTCTTGGCCCGCGGATCGTAGTGATCCGACAGCGTGCCCGGCACGGGCCCGACCGTCACGTTGGGCAGGGCGTTTCGGCTCAGGATGGAACGGGCGATCGCCTCGCCGGTCTCTCCCCGGGACGAGGGAACGCGTGACCATTTTTCATAAGTGGAACGCACCTTGTACTGAGCCCACATGGCGAACGCCAGACCGGGCAGTATCAACAGCATGGTCGGATCGAAGAAACCGAACGGCATGAGAATCAAACCTCCTTACATTGAGACGGACCGTCGAACGACGACCCGACACGATCATCCATCAACCGGCCGCCGGGCTCAAGTCGGAACCGCGACGGTCGTCCCGGGCCACCGGCTGATTGCCGGACTCCGGCAGCCAGGCACCAGGTTCCGCCACCCAGGAATCAATTTCCGCCACCCTGTAATTAATTTCAGATACTCATGAATCTCCCAATCGACCTGCGCAGCGACACGGTGTCGCGCCCGACTGAGGCCATGCGCCAGGCCATGGCAGCTGCCGAGGTTGGCGACGATGTCTTCGGCGAGGACCCGACCGTCCGATTGCTGGAGGAGACCACCGCCCGACTTCTCGGCAAGGAGGCGGCCCTCTACATCCCGTCGGGTCACATGGGAAACGAGATTGCTCTCTGGGTGCATGGTCGCCCCGGGCGCGAGGTAATTGTCGAGGAACTGAGTCATGTCATGTGCTCGGAAGGGGGTGCCCCCGCGGCTCTGGCGCGCGTCACCCTCCGTCCGCTCCCCTCGAAAGCCGGCGGCCTTGACCCGGCCCGGGTGGAGGCCGCCCTCGTGCTGGACGACGACCCACACCATGCTCCAACGGTGCTGGCGTGTGTCGAAAACACGCACAATCGGCATGGTGGCCGCATTTACCCGGCCGCCGCCATGACCGAATTGGCCGCACGCCTCGGTGCTCACGGTATTCCGCTGCATCTGGACGGCGCCCGAGTATGGAATGCGGCTGCGGCGTTGTCCGCGCCGCCGGCCGATCTGGCCGGGCCGGCGGACACGGTCATGGTCTGCTATTCAAAGGGGCTCGGCGCGCCGGTTGGTTCCGCGCTGGCCGGACCAGTGGCGTTCATTCGCGAGGCCCACCGGACCCGAAAACTCTTCGGCGGCGGAATGCGCCAGGCGGGGATACTGGCGGCCGCCTGCCTCCACGCCCTGGCACATCATCGGGAACGACTTGTGGACGATCACCGACGGGCGCGGCGCCTGGCGGACCTCGTCGACCTGCCGGAGGGGGCGTCGGTTCTTGGTGGCCGACCGGAAACAAACATCGTCATCTGGCAACTCCCCACGGATCGATTCGACGTCGTGGAGATTCGCCGTCGGCTGGCCGCCGAGGCCATTCTGATGTCCGATTTCGGGCCGGGTCGCCTCCGTGCGGTCACACATCTCGATGTCGATGATGCCGGAATCGAACGAGCCGGGTACGTTTTGAATCAAGTCCTGGCCGGCATTCCGGCCCGACCGGTGGCGGCCCGGTGAAGAGCCGAATCAAGAATGGCGCCCGTCGCCTGGCCGATCCCCTGGTTCGGTTCCTCGATGGGCTCGGCGTAACCCCGAACCAGGTGACGTTTGCCGGGCTGATACTGTCACTGGCAGCCGCCGTGTCGGTGGCCTTCGGGCGTTTCGGAACGGCAACCATTCTTCTGCTGGCCGGCAGCATCTGCGACATGCTCGACGGGGGCCTGGCCCGTCTCAAAGGCAACGGTTCCCGCTTCGGCGCATTCCTCGATTCCACGATTGACCGCTACGCCGAACTCGGCCTGTTCGTCGGCTATGCCGTCTACTTTGCGGCCCATGGAACGCCGGTCGACGTGGCTGTCGTTTGCGTGGCGGCGGCGGGCTCGATCCTCGTTTCCTACGCGCGGGCGCGGGCCGAGGGGCTCGGCCTTGACTGCAGCGTCGGCCTCATGGAGCGGCCGGAACGGCTTGTCCTGCTCATCGCGGCCACGGCCCTCGGTCCGACGGTGCTGATCTGGGCGCTCCGCGGTCTGGCCGTGTTGACACACATTACCGCCTTGCAAAGAATCCTCCATGTCCGTGGACGACTTCGTTCCGAGGCCGGCTGACATGACAACGCCGGGTCGCTTCATCACTTTCGAGGGAATCGAGGGGTCCGGAAAGTCGACACAGCTTCGCCGTGCCGCCGAATGGCTTGCTTCGAAGGGGCTCCTGGTGGTCACGACCAGGGAACCGGGAGGAACGGCGGCGGGCGGGACGATCCGCCAATTACTGCTCGATCCGCAAACGGAGCTGGGGGGCGAGTCCGAGCTTTTCCTATATCTTGCGGACCGCGCGGAAAATGTTCGACAGGTGGTCGAGCCTGGCCTTGCCGCCGGTGCGATCGTCCTCGGTGACCGGCACGCGGACGCGACACTGGCCTATCAGGGAGCCATGCGCGGTGTTGGCATTGAAACGGCCCGTCGTCTGAATGCGCTGGCGACCCGGGGCCGCCAACCGGAGTTGACGCTGCTATTCGATCTTCCTGCCGACACCGGTCTCGATCGGGCTCGCCGCCGTGCCGGATCCGTTGCCCCACCCGACCGGCTGGAAGCCGAGTCGCTGGCGTTTCACGAAGGGGTTCGACAAGCGTACCTCGACCTGGCCGCCGCCGAGCCGGCCCGGTTCCGGGTCATCGACACGATACGAGATCCCGAACGTGTCTGGGCCGATGTTCGCGGGCACCTGGAATCCTGGCTCGAATCATGAACGAGCAGCAATTGCGGGACCTCCTGGCCGCCGTCCGTGAGGGTACAGCGTCGACCGACGAGGCCGTCGGACGCCTTCGTCATCTTCCGGGGGAGGTGCTGGCTGACCTGACCATCGATCACCACCGGGAGCTTCGCTGTGGATTTCCAGAAGTCATCCTCGCCACCGGAAAGACCGCGGAGCAGGTCGAGGCGGCCGCTGTCGCCATCCTCAACCGTTCGGATCGCCTGCTGATCACCCGAGTCAGCGACGAATTGGCCCTCCGGTTATCGATCCGGTTTCCTGAGTTGCAGCATGATGTCGCGGCGCGCGCTTTCTTTCGTCGCGGATCGACGCTTCCAACCGGCGGACGGGTCGGGGTGATCACCGCCGGCACGGCTGACGTGCCCGTGGCGGCCGAAGCTGCGTTGACCGCGTCGCTCTTCGGCCACGAGGTGACGCGCATCACGGACGTGGGGGTGGCCGGGGTTCATCGGCTTCTGGCCCGCATCGTTGAGTTTCGTGACCAGGAGGTGCTCGTCGTGGTTGCCGGAATGGAGGGCGCGCTGCCGAGCGTTGTGGCCGGACTGGTCGACATACCAGTGATCGCGGTTCCCACGAGCGTAGGCTACGGCGCTTCGTTCGGTGGCCTGGCGGCGCTCCTGGGCATGCTCAACTCCTGCGCCTCGGGCGTGACCGTGGTCAATATCGACAATGGCTTCGGTGCCGGCTACGCGGCCGGACTCATCGCCCGGCGTTCGCGGCCCCCCCGGGAGGGTGCGTGATACGGCGGCTGCATCTGGAACAGGTCGGCGGTGTCAGCGGGGATATGTTGCTGGGCGCCTTGATTGGTCTCGGCATCGACCCGCGTGAGATGGAACAGGCCCTGCGCGGTCTTGGCCTCCCGGAACTGACGCTCGTCGCCACGTCGGTCGAGCGGAACGGCGCGCCGGCCACCCGGGTCGAGGTGCTGGCTGACGGCCGGCCGGCTGAGGACCACCAGCCGGGGGCCAATCAAGCCCACCATCACGACCATCCGCGCGAGCACCCCCACGAGCACGGTCACGATCATCCCCACGAGCACGGTCACGATCATCCTCACGAGCATGGCCCCCACCTTCGCCGGCTGCCCGACATCGTGCGTCTCGTGGAGGGCTCGGATCTGCCGGCCGAGGTGCGATCACAGGCGCTGGCCATCTTCCGCCGGCTGGCAGAAGCGGAGGCCGAGGTCCACGGAACAGGTATCGACCAGGTGCACTTCCACGAGGTCGGCGCCCTCGATTCCATCGCTGACGTGGTCGGCGCGGCATGGGGTTTCCATCGACTCGGGATCGATCGAGTGACGACCGGACCGTTCGTTCTGGGTCGCGGTGAGGTTCAGATGGCCCACGGCAATTGGCCGGTGCCGGCCCCGGCCACTCTCGTCCTCCTGGCAGGAGCCCCGGTTCGCTTCGTCAATCTTATCGGCGAAACAGTGACGCCGACCGGGGCCGCGATTCTGGTGACGCTGGCCGAGCCGGTACTGGATCTGCCAGTCATGACACTTGAACGGGTTGCCGCAGGGGCCGGCCGTCGGGAGTGGCCCGATCGGCCGAACATTCTCCGCGCCTTCCTGGGAAGTGCGGCACCGGAAACCACCGCGATTCAAGCAGCCGCAACGGCCGGGGTACTGCCACCGATTTCGGGCGCTATCGTGGAATCCGTGGCTCTTCTGGCAACCCAGGTAGATGACATGACGCCCCAGGCGATTGCCGACCTCATGACCCGGCTACTGGCCGCCGGAGCCCTGGACGTGCTCGTCACGCCTGGCCTGATGAAGAAGGGAAGACCTGGATTTGCCCTCGAGGTCGTTTGCCAGCCGGCGGACGAGGGGCGCCTGGCCACACTCATGTTCCAACACTCTTCGACGCTTGGGGTGCGGCTTGGCCGGGAGTGGCGGTATGCGCTCGAGCGCCGGGTCGTCAGCATCGAAACTCCGCTTGGTGAAGCCCGGGTCAAATTTACCCGGCGCCCCGGGAAGCCGGGGGAGGCCATCCCGGAATTTGATGACTGTCAAAAAATAAGTCAGTTGACGGGTAAGTCGTTACAACATGTCATGGAGACTGTGCGTCGGGCCGGCCAAATTGCCCTCGAATCGGGCCGTCTCTCATTGTAGCGCGGTTCCAAGTGCCCACCGTACAGGCATTTTCGAGCTTTAGAAGATGTAAATTTACTCGTTATATCGTCGACCAGCCTCGACTTAACAGATTCACAGTATTGACACCAGCGGGTGGATACTCTAGACTCACTTCGGGTTTGGTATGTCGTAATCCGCCCAATCGTCAGGCAGGCGCCAGCGCCCCCTTCGGGGAAGGCAACATGGTTCTGCCAGCAGACCGAAACTCACACACACACGGCCTGAGGCGGCGGAGACAGCACCACCAGGTTCAAAAGGCTAAGGCGCTACACCCTGATTAACATCGCTGCAGGACGTGGTGGCCCTACTGCCGATCCTTGTAACAGGTTCCTGCCATCGCCTGGCACCAGTCGAAAGGGGGTCTTACCAAACCGCGAAACGAGATGGATGTCACCGTCCATCACGAGGCTGCGATTCTCGCTCGACATGCAACAGTAGATAGCCTGCGATGCAACGATGGAGGTATTAATATGCGCAAGGTTCTGGGTATTTCCCTCGCTCTCGTTGTTGCCCTGACGACGATGGCTTCGGGCAAGCCCGTGGACAGAATCTCCGAGATCCGCCCCGAGGTCCCCGAACTGGGCCTCGAGAGCCGGTCGTCGGGGACTTCCGGTCTTTCGTCCCATATCTATACGGACACAGTCGGCTACGGCGGCACCTTCTGGGCCTCCGATTCGCTCCGCTGGGAAGCTGTTCGCGATAGCCACTGGTCTTTCGACTCGGGTGTTGGTTCGTCAATCAACACCGGCGCCAATCCGAACAAGCCGATTGGTTATCACCAACAATTCGAAGGCTGGACCGGCATTGACCAGACGCTCAATCCGCTCCCGTACTTCCGCCGTTCCAGCACCTGCGCCATCAGCGGATCCTTCTCGCTGTGGGCCGGTGTGACTCTTGCCGAGGCGAATAGTCTTTGCTTCGCCGGTGGCCAGGGTTACGGCAACAACTGGAATCTGGTCGTTTCCAAGACCTTTGCCTACAGCGGCACGGGAAATGTCGCGTTCAGCTTCCAGTATGCCTACGATGTTGAGATTGGTTTCGACTTTGTCTATGCCTATATCGATACCACTGGCAACGGCAGCGCGACCGATATCGAGCTGTTCAACCAGACCGGTGCGGGCTCGGGTAGCGCGGCGATCACGCTGAACCCCGGCCAGGACATGCGTTCTGATGCCGGCAGCTACACCATCAAGTTCGTGGTCAATGCCGATGGCTCGTACAGTGACGAGGACGGTCTCAACCCGACCGTCTGCGGTGCCTTTGCCGTTGATAATATCAACGTGGGTGCCGACGTCACGGACTTCGAAGCCGGCTCGAACGGCTGGGTCCAGGAAACCCCGGTCACGGGTGTTGGTGACTTCACCAATATCGAGCTGCTGGGCAATCTTTCACCCCCGGCCGTGTTCTGCCCCTGCGGTCTGCGTGACTCGGTGCTGGTCTTCTTCGACCTGCTCGATGGTCACCCGCTGGACCAGGACAACATTGCCGTCTCCCCCTGGATCGACCTTCTCGCCGGTGGCGACGCGGGCCGCCCGGGCAGGCTCATGCTCTACGATGTGTATGCGGAGATGCCGATCGCGAACTACGTCTTCGTTCAGCTCCGTGCCCGGTTCTATCCGGACGTCTGCCTGGCTACCGGCCTGCTCATTCAGACGGCGTTCCGGGATCAGAACATTGTCTTCTACTTCGGTGAAGCGCCGTTCTGTAACCCGGCCAATGCGCCGCGTCTTCGTGACTACTCGGCCGTCATTTCGCCGGGAGCCCAGCAGGTGCAGCTCGCGTTCGGTATGCTGAACCTCTGTCGCACGCAGCCGTTCGCACCACCCAACTGTTCCAACATCACCAATCAGACGCCGTACATGGATAACATCAGTCTCGGCGTCTATGGCGGTGCGACACGGCCGGCGGTCAACACCACCACGTTCGATCGTTTCCAGGACAACTTTGCCGCGGACGGTACGCTGAATCCGGCGTCCCCCGGCCGTCTTGACCAGAACCGCCTCAAGGGCTCCTCGGTGCCGTCAACCGGGACCATCCTGGGTGACACGCTGAATGCCCGCGGCAATGGTGGCAACGTTGAAGTTCGTCTCGTTTTCAAGGTCGAAACCGGTCCGTTCGTGAACGGTGCGACCCTTGCCGGTTATGTCGCCCGTTGGACATCTGAGCCGACCCTGAATGCCCGCTACGGCGGCACCTGGTACTCGGCCCGCATGGACACCGCGCAGCAGGCCGGCACGGCGAGCGTCGGTGTCTGGATGGGTACGTTCCACGAAGCCGACCCCGGCTTTGTTGGTACCGACACGTCCGTGGATGCCAACGATCCCAACCGGCTGGCCAACGACATCATTCCTGACCACCTGTTCACGCCCGGCTCGCGGATCGACTACTTCGTCGCTTCGCGGTACCTGCCGCCGGACCCGCGTAACCCGGGTGGCACCAGCTGGAACACGGATCCGGACACCCTAGGTGGTGTGGTCAACATGCGCGAAGCGGAGATTCTCCCCTCGTCAATGGCAGCCGATTCCACCTGGAACTGCGTGCTGTACGTCGATCACCACGACGATCGAAGCCTCTTCGATCAGCAGCTCGAGGAAACCGGCCTCCGTACGTCGCTCGGCCTTGGCGGTAACAATCCCGAAGGGACCCGTCATGATCGTTTCGACAACCAGACGCCGTCTTCAATCCAGATGTCCTTTGGTCGTCCTCTCGCAACTCAGTACGGAGCTAGCCAGATCCAGGTATTTGCGTACAAGGTGATCGGCTGGCACGGAGCCACTCTTGGCTCGGGCGTTCTGACGAGTGAAGATGCGGCCATCCTCAACCCGTGGCTGGTCATCCGGGCCATCGGTAACAACAACTTCTGGGGCTCGGGCGAAGGCATCATGCAGTCAATGCATGTTTCGGGCGGTCTTGCCCGTTCCTTCATGAACAACACGCTCGGCGTCCTTCAGAATTGCACCAGCATCCGGCTCGCCGGTTGCGGTGGTGCAGCCATTGATACCTCCTACTGCATCCCGACGCTCGCGGTCGGTGGCGCGTACTTCGCCAGCACCATTCAGCCCCGTGGTCGGGGCAACGGTTGCCCGGATCTACTTGCCTTTGATCGTCTGAGTACAAACGGTGCTGTCGCCACAGCCAGGGGCCAGATGAGTTACAACCGTCTGGTTCCGGGTCAGGGTGGGGTGCTGACTCCGGTTAACTTCGCGTCGGTGACCAACTTCAATACGGTTGACGTCACGTTCAAGACGGTTCTGGATGGTATCTCGGTTGGTCGTATGCGCTCCAACGCCGGCTTCTTCGGCGTCGGCTGCGATGACGTGAATGCGTCTTACGCCCGTACCGATGACGTCCATGACTGGTTCAGCTCCGCGTCGATCTGCCGTCTCCCGGCAGCTCTCGTGGACGTGCCGGTCTTCGGTGGCCCGCAGCCGCCGGCGTTCCGTCATGCTCTCGGCAATGCCTACCCGAACCCGATGAATCCGACCACGCGCATTCAGTTCACCAACGGCGTGTCCAACGGTCGCGTGAAGGTCGAAATCTTCGACGTCACCGGTCGTCTGGTCCGCAGCCTGGTGAATGAGAAGCTGCCGGCCGGCGTTCACGAGGTAACGTGGGACGGCGCCAGCGAGGGCGGTTCCACAGTTCCGAGCGGCATGTACTTCTACCGCATGACGGCAGAGGACTTCGTTTCGGCGAAGAAGCTCGTCGTCTCCAAGTAAGAAGCACATCCGCCGGGTATCCATCCGGTAACGGCCGGGGGCGGTGTCGAAAGACACCGCCCCCGGTTTTTTTTGTGTAACCGGAGCCCGGCAAGGGGCATGATGCCTCGACCATGACAGGAGAACGAGTGCAGCGAGGAGGTCGGCCGGTACGGGTTATCAATCGCCTATTGGCGGTCATGATCGGGCTGCTGCTGTCCCTCACCTGTGGATGCGGGGTGCGTGGAACGGTGCGCGATGGCGGTGATTATCCCGAATCACTGGACAACGGCCTGGTGCGACTGGTGATGGTTGACTTCGGGCCAACGACTAAAACAGCCGGTGGCATGAAGGGGATCGGATCCCGGACGCGCGACCCTGTTTGTGGGTGGTCGCACGGGATGGTTCGGGAGATCGGGCGCGGGGATTCATCGAATCTCGATCTGTCTGATTTTGTGGAGGGGGAGGATGCCACCTTTGTCCTGGCGGTCGGGCCGGCCGGGAAGGGGTATGAGATCATCCTGACTCTTGGCGACCCGGAGGGCGATAGGGGTCCTGTTGACATTGAGACGCGCGGCCGTGACGTCGCTTCCGGCGTTCGAACGAGGGCGGGCCGGCCAAGACAGGTTCGCTTTTCCATCGACGCCCCGGACCGGAGGTTGCCGTTCCGGATTCGGGCCCAGCGCTGCCGTCTCTTCGCCCTGGCGTCGCTGGCAGTCTATGGACCACCCGGGGCGCGCCTGCTGTCCCTGGCCCAGACCGGACCGCGGGACGTGCGCCCGTTCGTCCCTCATCCCGATTCCCTCGGCACGCTGGGGCCGGAGTCTGATTCCCGCCGCCTGCTGGAGGTTTTTTGCCGGTTTCTGGTCGAGCAGGAACCGGTGGAGGGCGGCTTTTCGCCCAACGGAATCTGGTATCAGAATGCCTATCCGATTCGGACGCTTCTGGCCGCCAGCCATCTCCTGGATCATCCTGAATGGCGGGAGGATGCGTTTCGGGTGCTTGATCGGTTTGTATCCGACCAGCTCCCGGACGGACGCTGGCGATCGAGTTATTTCGGCCGGGCTGAGTGCGGGGAGAAAGTTTTACAGGACGCAACTTCCAGCAATCTCGCTGATATCGGATCAATGACGAACGCGCTTGCCGTGGCCGCGTCCATGGCCGATCCAGAGCGACGTGACCGATACCTGACGGCGGCCCGGCACTATGCCGACGACGTGGCGTTGCCGGACCAGCGAGCGGACGGGTCATTCCCAAATCGGTTGTACGACGGTATCGACTTCGCACACCCGTACAGCGTTGCGACGGCGACGCAGGGGACTAGCCTGGCGGCCCTTGCGCTGGCAACCGGTGAACCTCGCTACCGGATGGCAGCCGAAAAAGCCGGACGCTGGCTGGCCGAACGGACACTTGAATCAGGCATGATGATCCTCCATCCCCACAACTCGCCCGAGCCTCGCCTGGTGCGTGCCCGTGACTTCGGAGATACCTTTTATCTGGCCGAGGCGCTGGTGTGGATTCACCGGGTCTCGCAGGACTCGTTGACGACGGCGGCCGTGGGCGAGGCGTTGCGCCGCCATCTCTGGGGAGAGGCTGGACTGCTTGAGAGCACCATCCACGGCTACTGGTGGGAGCCGCCGGGAGTCTGGAATGCTTCAAAGACGGGGGGGTTGCTGGAAATTTTGGCCTGGGCCCGCCGTGATCGGCCGGGTGAGCCGATGGAACGGTGGATACATCTTGCCCAGGGATGGCTGGCGGATCCACTCCTGCGGCAGCGAATCGGCGCTACGTCATTGTCATTCATGCCGAATGGAGAGTTCAGCCTGGTGGCAACCGGGTTTGCAGGAGTGGGCCTCGCGGCCGTCACTGAATTCGACGCCATTTTTCCAGTTGTGGCGCCCGCGCGAACTGACACGACCCGAACCCGATAGCCCGCCTTGACATCTCCGAAAAAGCTCTGCTACCTTTTGTTCAGTTAGGGAGGCAACCTCAGGCGGTGGAGGCCCGAGTGAACCGTCGAAAGGAGTTCCGAGTTGACCCGAGTCGCCAGGAGCGGCCTCGTATTTCTTGCTGCCGCAGCGGCCGTCATTGGCATCTCGAGTTGTCGCCGCGAAGCCCCCGATAACATCGACCGCAATCGTCCCCCGGAAACCTACATCACCAAGGCACCCGCCGAGAGCACGCTGTCATATTATCGTGTGCATTTTTATTGGGGTGGTGCCGATCCGGACGGGGAAATTGCCTACTACGAAGTAGCGGTGACTGACTCCAATCGCGTTCCCGGCCAGGATACCGATGAAGGTACGGGATATACGCGCACACTGGCCACCGACAGCCTCTTCACACTCGTAGCCAGCCCGCCGGTCGAGCAGCAGATCATTGGCAAGCGCGTGTACGTTCGGGCAGTCGACAATGAGGGGAAGTTCGACCCGACCCCGGCCCGCGCGTTCTTTCAGTCCCGCAACGACTGCTACCCCGAGGTTATCTTTAATCGAGGTCGCGCCACCTGGATCGACAAGTGCGGCGTTCTGCGTGAACGAGTTCTCGTGAGCTCAAGCGAGTCCGTGCCGACAGATACGGTGGGTGTCGGGGCCAATATCTGCTGGTCCTGGCGGGGTACTGATTGCGATCCGGATGGCTTCGTGACCGGCTTTGAATACAAGCTGGGATCGCAGCCGCGTTACCGGGGAGGTACTCTTGCCGACACGTCCTATTGCATCACGCTCAGCCCAACCGCCTCGCGGGTTCAGCTGCTTCAGGTGCGTGCCATCGATGATGGAGGCCTTCGAACTGCGGAGGATTCCACCCAATCGGTGGTTGTCAATTTCGATCCCGTAACGCTCGTGGTCGATCCACCCGTCGAGGGTGATATGTCCGACCCGGAGCGTCACCTGGTGTTCCAGTTCAACGGCTTGACCTACCCGAGCGGCACCATCTTGCCGGATCGGCCATCGAGCGTGATCGTCTACTTCACCGGTCTCGACGACCCGCGCGACCTGCAGCCGAGCTGCCTGAGCACGGGGCTCTCCCGCTACCAGACCCGCCGCGGTATCAGAGACAATTCAGTCGGAAACTTCGCCTTCCCGCCGTGGGAAGATGTACAGCCTCGTGACGGCTTCCCGATCCGCAATCAACAGCAGTACAACGGCCTCGTATCCGGGGATCACCTGATCCAGCTTCGTGCCATCGATGTCAGTCAAATCGTCGACTCGAAGCCGGAATCGGTCCTGGTCAAGGTGAATTACCCTCCCTATCTGATCCGGCTCACGGCCCGGGCCAGTACCTCACCCGAGTCGGAGGCGGTCGATCTGTTGCCATTCAATTCCCAGCAACCCATTTCCATCAACTTTCCGGCCGGGGACACGATCCTTGTGGTGACCGCCCTCGGATCCGATATCCACATGCCGCCACCCAATACCAGCCCATTCGATCCGAGCACCGTGATTGGTGAAGAGACAGGCACCCTGGCCGACAGTGGTTACCGCATTTTCTTCCAATCCTCGTTCCTGGAACCCAGTTTCGAAATGACCCCTCCGGCCCAGGCCCCGTTTGTCAAGCAACTGGTCGTGTCGGAGTCCGCCGATTTATACCCGCTGGCCGTGCATCTCATCGACCGGACATTTTTCAACCCGAATACTGGCCGGGTAACGCGCATCCTGCGCCAGATTCGAATTGTGAGGCAGGCGCCATGACCTTTTCCACCATCATTGAGCGGTCTCCTCATCGGGTTCGCCTCCTTTACCTGGCTCTGGCCCTGGTGACGATTATCACGGTGAACCTGACAGCGTGCGGACACGAAAAAGACAGGCAGCTCGAAAACCAGAGTCCAAGCGTCCTGATCACGGGGGGCATCGTTGCGATCCCTCCTGAGAAGATGGAACGGGATTCGGTCAACTATTCGGTTGAGATCCTCTGGACCGGCTGGGATGCCGACGGCATCATCGACCACTATCAGTACACGGTGGACGTCCCCGACGATCTACTGGACAAGATCAATGATCCGCTTGACACCGGTATCGCCTGGGTTGACACGACGGCATTCCGTGCCAGCTTTCTCTTTCGGACGGATGAGCAGGATTCGCTCCTCGGCACGCCGATTGAACGGTTTCGGGGTAATCACACCTTCTACGTGCGCGCGGTCGATAACGAGGGTGGGGTTTCCGCGGCCGATTATATCGCCTTCACGGCCACCAACATCACACCCAAGACCACGATCACGGTGCCATCCGCGGCTGGGACTTCCGACGTCCTCATCGTGGGTCGCCAGTTCAATATCGTCTGGGAGGGGCTCGATCCGGACAACCCGGATCCGAAGCGCGAACCCGCCTACTACGAATGGAAGCTGAAACAGATGCCGAACACCTGGCAACCGACCGGTCGGGATGCCCAGTACTCGGTTGACGTCGACGCGGCCGACGTTCCCTGGATTCGGATCAGCCGGGATACGACAAGCCTTCGCCTGAGCCTGCAAACCGGATTCCCGTACATTCTGGCCATTCGGGCCGTGGACGAAGCGGGCGGCATTGAAACAAAGTTCGTCAAGGGCATGAACATGCTCGTGCTGGATGCCTATGCGAACTCGGGGACTCCCATCCTGACGGTTCGTGAGCGCTCCCAGGGGACGTTTCAATTTCCCGGCCCCATCATTGAATTCGAAATGGCGGCCGGCGCCTGCGTCCGGTTTGAGATGAGCGGCAACGCCGCGGAGTACGGGGGGCTGGTACAGGGTTATAACTGGGGTGTCGACGTCGACCCCGACAATGATGGCCCCGGCTCCGGGTTCCGGGGCTGGAGCCTGAATCGATTCACCGACGATATCTGCTTCGAGCAGGAGGGAATTCACACGGTTGTCCTGAAGTGCCGGGACACCGGCGGTGGCGTTACGACCGGAATCGTCCTGCTTCGCGTCATTCGCTTCGCTTTCGACCGCGAGATGCTCTACGTCGATGATTTTCGACGGCCAATCAGCCAGGGCTTTCGCGATGCGAATCATGATGCGCGCAACCTGGAAATGCTGCGGGCGGCCGGAATCCCGGTCGACGACCCGAATCAGTTTGATCAATTCGATACGTTTGGCCCGGAGGATCAGCAGGGTGATCCGACGATTTTGCGACTCTCGGATATCGGCCCCTACAAGATAATTTACTGGGATGTCCTCGGGAGCGGATTCGCACGCAACCCGGGTCTCGTTGCGGCCAACGCCTGCAATTCGGGACGCATTCTGCAGGCATACAGTTCGGGTGGCGGAGCCCTCTGGGTGACCGGCGAGTCGGTGTTTGCCGGGTTCAAGTTGGCCCCGGGCACGACATGCCTGGCCAACACGGCCTATGAGTTCGGCGTCGGGGGCGACGGCCTGGCATTCGTCCAGGGGAATTATCTGTGTGACTACATGAAGATTTGCGGGGGTGGGTTCTTCAATGCCCGCACATCGGCTGAAATCAACGGATTGCTCCGTGCCGAACCAACGCCGGAAGGAACCTCGGTTGGGCTTCGAACCCTGGCGATTGATCGAACGGTGGTCGTGAACAACCCCACAATCGCGTTCACGGACGCAATGTTCACCCCGACCTTCGACGATACCCGGGGGCTCGACTCGCTCTACATCCACCGGGCTCCGCGCACGACCTCGGGGATGGATCGGAAGCCCAACGCTTTTCGTTACCGCGATCCAGGCGTCATGCCCAGCCAGGGGCCAATCGCGGTGTTCGGATTCCCACTCTTCAAACTGCAGCAGGGGTCGGTGGCCGACTCAACTGGAACGTTCAGTACGGCCAAGATCATGCTGGACTGGTTGAAGCGCGAGCAGGTTCGTTACTTTGCCTTGCGGGGCGGAGCTCCGGCAAGTCGTGAGCTTCCGTCCAGTTGGGCACCAGGTGGGAAGGGAACGCGCTGATGCACGGGCGGACAGGCGGATTGACTTCAGCGCGTCACATGCTGTTGACGGGCTTTCTGATCCTCTGCGGGCTGGCCACTGCCGGTGAGCTTCGAGCGCAGGGACTCCAGTTTCTGACGCCCGAACCCAATGATCGCCGGATTGTACTGCGCTGGAATCCCGTGGCTGGCGACACGTTTGTCGCCCGGGATCGCCGCCGCTGCAAGACCCTCTGCGGCGAGTGCTGCCAGGAGTTCAAATTCGGTGGCTACCAGATTTGGCGTGGCTCTTCGGACGACACGACCAAACTGATCCTTCTTCGGACTTACGCGATCCTTGATTCCACCTGGAGCTTTGTCGGGACTCAACGGGTCTTCTCCGACCCGGATTCCATCCCGGTCCGAGGCTGCGGTGGAACGCCCGGTCTTGATCTGGACGCCTGCGATCCGCTCACCGGGCGGGCGGTGGCGCCATTCAACGGCTTCCAGTACTGGTATGCGATCAGCTGGTTCGAATCAGCGGTCGACACGGTCGGCGGCGTGGCACGGGTCAGGGAACGTGTGATTCAGGACCGCGGGACCGGCCTTCGGCTGGATTCGATCAGGCCGTCTGGACGCGCCGTTACCGCTTCGCCGATGCTGGGAGGCGTCCGTGTCGTCCCGAATCCGTTTGATCCTTCCGACGAGGCGAACCGCCTGTCATTTCGAGGCGAGGAGCGCATCCAGTTCATCAACCTGCCGAGCCCGGCCCGGGTCAAGATATTCACCATCTCCGGTGACCTGATTCAAACCCTCGAGAACGATGATTCCAACGGCTCGATCGACTGGGATCTCAAGAACGCCGACGGCCGTGACGTCGTGCCGGGCGTCTACATGTTCGTGGCGGAAACCAGTGACGGCGGTCAGCGCCGCAACGGACACTTCGTCATCATTCGCTAGCCCGGATCGGCGGGCAACCGCCACCCCCTTGACCACGGGCGCTCCGGCCGGATCACTCCGGCCTCCATCGCCCCCCTTCAGCGGACATGGAGGTCACCATGTTCCGCCAGTCACAGCGTCCCCATTGCCTTCCTGCGTCCTGGTCCCGTATCGCCCCAGCCGGACCGCTCCTCCTGCTCCTGGCGAGTTGTGGCCAGAAGACGGGCATCCTCAAGCCTAACCAGCCACCTGGAGTCGCCATCACGGGCGGCATTGTTCAGGTGCCGCGGGGAACGGGCGTTCGTGACTCGGTTGGCTACACGGCCGAGATCCTCTGGTCCGGCTGGGACCCGGACGGGATCATCGATCACTATCAGTACGCCATCGACATTCCCGAAGACTTCCTGGGCGGGCTTCATGATGCCGCGGACACCGGCATCGGCTGGCGGGACACGACGGTCCTTCGGGCCAGTTTCCTTTTCCGAACGCCGGAACAGGACTCACTCCTGGGGGATCCGATAGCCCGATTTCGCGGCGACCACACGTTCTATCTGCGAGCCGTGGACAATGAGGGTCTGGTCTCCCGGGCCGACTATGTCGAGTTCACGGCGGTCAACTTCACGCCCCGCACGACGATTGTGTCCCCGCCGATTGCGATGAGCGCCGATCCGCTCCTGGTCGGCCGGACAATCAACCTCTGCTGGACAAGTCTCGACCCGGACAATCCGAATCCCCGGCGCGAGCCGGCCTGGTACGAATGGAAACTGAAGCAGATGCCCTTCGATTGGATTTCCACGGGGCGGGAGATTCAGCACGCTGTCGATGTCCAGGCGGCGGACGAGCCCTGGATTCGAATGAGCGCCGACACGACCTGCCTGCGCCTGACGCTGCAGGTTGGCCATCCGTACATTTTCGCGGTACGAGCCGTGGATGAGGCGGGCGGCATCGAAACCAGGTTTGTGAAGGGGGGCAACGCGCTGATTCTTGACTCCTCGGCCAATAACCGGGGCACGCCAGAGCTGATGGTAAGGTCTCCCGAGGTGGGTACCATTGTTTTCCCCGGCCCGGTCGGCGAAGTGGAGTTGCCGGTCGGCGCCTGCGTATGGCTCGAACTGACCGGTGATGCCAGCGACTTCGGCGGACTGGTCCAGGCCTACAACTGGGGGACCAACGTCGATCCGGACGTCCATGACGCGGGGTATCGCGGCTGGACGGCGGATCGCCGGGCGGGTCCTTTCTGCTTTGAGAGCGCCGGGATCCACACCATCGTGGTCAAGTGTCGCGATACCGGCGGTGGCATCACGACCGGGGTGATCATCGTTCGGGCCATCCGCTTCGCGTTCGACCGGGAAATCCTGTATGTCGACGACACGCGCCGATATGTGACCCAGGGTTTCCGTGACGCGGAACAGGATCAGCGAAACCGTGAGATGCTGGCTGCAGCGGGCCTTCCGGTGACTGATCCGGCCCGCTTCAGCCAATTCGACATGTTCGGACCGGACGACCGGGAGGCGGATCCGATTGGCCTTCGCCTCTCCGAGATCAGTGCCTATCGAATGATTTACTGGGATGTCCTTGGCACAGGCCTCTCGAGCAACCCGGGCCTTGTGGGAGCCAATGCCTGCCCGTCGGGGCGCATCCTCCAGGCCTACGTGGCCGGTGGCGGGGCGCTCTGGGTGGCCGGCCAGACCGCGTTTGGTCCCTTTGACGTCCCAATTGGCGCCGCCTGCCTCGCCAACATCAATTATGGCTTTGGCGAGATGAATGACGGCCTCAACTTCGCTCCGGGTGATTTCCTCCACGACTTCATGGTGATCAGCGCCGCCGCCATCAAGAATATTCGGACGAACCTGGCCAGGGATGGATTCGTGTGGGCCGAGCCGACAACCGAAGCGGCGGGGGACGGATTCCCAATCTTGGAAATTGACCGGGCGCGATTCCCTAATCTCGCCAACCTCAACGCGTGCGATATCATGACTTCCTCAATCCACGATCGTACCGGCGGTCTCGACTCGCTTTACCGGCACCGCACCGGCGTCACCACCTCGGGCGCCGACCGAAAACCCAACGCCTTCCGCTACAGCGACCCGAATCCCGTGCCCAACCAGGGCCCCGTGACGGTCTTCGGCTTTCCGCTCTTCTTGCTCGAACAGGGGTCGGTGGAGCAGGGGACCGGCACCTTCAAGGCAGCGCGGTTGACGGTGGATTGGATGCGGAGCGAGCAGCAGCACTTCCTCGATACGCGAACGCCGCACGGGCGTTAGGGGCCATCCGGGGCTGGCAGACGACCACAATCTCATCTGATAGAATCCTTCGCTGACCTTATCGGCGAAGGATTTTCCGCTGATTGCTGGCCTCTGGATGAATTGTTTGAAATGGAGCGGTGGCATGGCGGAGAAGTTTCTCAACCTGGTTGGCGGGAAGTGGGTGCCGGCGAAGAGCGGGGAGTTCTTCGAAAACCGGAATCCGGCCAACTGGGAAGAGTTGATCGGACTCTTTCCGAAGTCGGGGCCTGAAGACGTCGATGCGGCCGTGGGGGCGGCGAAGGAGGCGTTTCGGAGCTGGCGGTTGGTGCCGGCGCCAAAGCGGGCCGAGATCATCGTTCGGGCCGGTGAGATCCTACGTGCGCGGAAGGAAGAGCTGGCGCGCGACATGACCCGCGAGATGGGGAAGGTGATCGCCGAGACGCGCGGGGATGTGCAGGAGGCAATTGATTGCGCCTACTTCGCGGCCGGTGAGGGGCGACGCCTGTATGGCGACACGACGCCCTCCGAACTCCCGGACAAGATGGCCCTGTCGATTCGCTGCCCGATTGGCGTGGCGGCCCTCATCACGCCCTGGAATTTTCCGATGGCCATTCCCTCCTGGAAGGCGTTCCCGGCGCTCGTGGCCGGCAATACGATCGTCCTGAAGCCGGCCACCGAGACGCCGCTCTCGTCGTATCACCTCTTCAGGGTGCTCGAGGAGGCCGGGATGCCCCCGGGCGTCGTCAATCTCGTTACCGGCGGCGGTTCGAGCTGTGGCCAGCCCTTGGCGGAACACCGGGATGTTGGCGTGGTCTCCTTCACCGGATCGTCGGCGGTCGGCAAGCTCCTGGCACAGGCCACCGGCCAGAGCCTGAAGCGCCTTTCACTCGAACTTGGCGGGAAAAACGCGCAGGTGGTCATGGACGATGCCGACATCGATCTGGCGATCGAGGGGGCCCTCTGGGGCGCGTTCGGCACGACCGGACAGCGCTGCACGGCCACCAGTCGTCTGATCCTGCACCGGCCGATCGCAGCGGAGTTCACGCGACGGCTCGTGGCGGCCGCCGGTCAGATCGCGATCGGCAACGGGCTCGACGCCGGTGTCCAGATGGGTCCGACCGTTTCCGAAAAGCAGCGGCAGACCGTTCACGATTACGTGGAGATCGGCAGGAAAGAGGGGGCGAAGCTGCTGCTGGGTGGCGCGTCGTTGACTGAAGGGCCGCATGCCAACGGCTGGTTCCATCAGCCGACGATATTCGGCGACGTGACGCCCGGAATGCGGATCGCCCAGGAGGAGATCTTCGGGCCGGTGCTTTCGATCCTGACGGTGGACTCGTTCGAGGAGGCGATCGCGGTATTGAATGACACCGTGTACGGCCTGTCGTCGTCGATCTACACGCGCGACGTCAACCGGGCCATGCGCGCCATTCGCGATATCGAGGCCGGCATCACTTACATCAACGGCCCGACGATCGGGGCCGAGGTGCACCTGCCCTTCGGTGGCGTCAAGGAAACCGGCAATGGGCATCGCGAGGCCAGCCACACGGTGCTCGACATTTTCACGGAGTGGAAATCGGTGTACATCGATTACAGCGGGCGCCTGCAGCGGGCTCAGATCGACAACTACTGAGATGAAGAGCCACGCAAGGGGCCCGGGGCTGGTCGACGTCATGGCGAAAGCCTTTGGCCGACTGCCCGAGGTCGGGGAGTTGGTTGAATTGCCGCTCGACATGGCCGTGCTCGGCGGCGCCGCCGGCCCCGAGACGGCCCGACTGGCGCTGGAGTTTGGCCGACCTGTTTGGGACGCCACGAAGGTGGCGCTGACGTTCGACTTCCCGGCTCCCAGGGTCGAATCTCGCGTCCCGCGGAGCCGGGCCGTGTGTCGCGAGTTTGTGTCACGGCACCGGCTGCGTCATGTTCACGATCTGAATCTCGGGATCGGTGCCCAGGTACTGCTCGAGCTGGGCGTCGTCACGCCGGGGTTGGTTGTTGGGGGGTGTGGTCGCTGCCTGCATTTGATGGGAGCGGCCGGGGCGCTGGTTTTCGGTGCCGAACCGGGAGTTCTGGCGCCGGCGCTGGCCACCGGCCGCCTGCCCCTTCGGATGCCGAACCTGGTCCACATGGAGTTCAGTGGCGCACCGGGCGAACTGTCGGCCTTTGACATGGGATTGCTGGCGGCCGGCGCGCTCGAGGAAGTCTCCGCCGATTCGTTCGTGGAGTTTTCGGGGCGCGCCGTCGAGGCGTTGTCGATGGACGGACGAATCACGCTGGTGGAGGTCGGCGCCGAGGCCTTGCGCGGCGGATTCATCAAGGCCGATGCCGTGACACAGAAATTTTTCTCGGTCCGCAAGGAAGGTGGGATTGTCCTTCCCGAAGCCGGCCCCCTGGCGTCACGGGGCCCGGCTCTGCGCGCATTGCCACTGGCCGGTGCCCAGTTGATGATCCAGGGCCCCGGTCCGGGCGGGCCGCTCCGGCCGCTGCGTTCCCTCTCCGGCATGAAGATCCACTCGGCATTCATCGGGTCATGCGCGGCCGGCCGACAAGCCGACCTGATGGTGGCCGCGGGCGTGGTGAAGCGGGCCCGGGACATCCACGCGGAAGTGCGCCTGACGCTTGCGCCCGCCACGCTCGAAGTGGCCCGCGAGGCCGTGACGACAGGGTTGTACAAAATTTTCATCAACGCGAGTGCGATGATTGCTGTATCCGGCTCCTCTCCCGGCATGGCCGGTGGCGGCGCCCTGTTTGGCGAGGGAGAGGTCATTCTCTCCACCGTGCCCTACAGCAGTGCCATGACCGATGCGGGGCGCGGCCCCGATGTCTATCGGGCAAGCCCCCTCGCGGTGGCGGCGGCCGCCGTTGCCGGCGAGGTGCGACACCCGGCCGACCTTTGACAAAGGGGATGGAGGCGTCGTGTGAGCCAGCAGATCTATTTTTTTGGTGAGGGGAAGGCCGACGGCCAGGCCGGCATGAAGGACCTGCTGGGCGGCAAGGGGGCGAACCTGGCCGAGATGACCAACGCCGGGGTGCCCGTGCCCCCGGGTTTCACCATCGCGACCACGGTTTGCACTGCCTTCACCACGGGCGGCCGCGCGCCCGACGGCTTTGCTGCCGAACAGGAAACCAATCTGGTCCGGCTGGAAAAGGTCATGGGCAAGAAGCTGGGCGATCCGAGCGATCCGCTCCTCGTATCGGTCCGTTCCGGCGCCAAGTTTTCCATGCCCGGGATGATGGATACCATCCTGAACCTCGGTCTGACCGACCAGTCGGTCGAGGGCCTCGCCACCCGGACCGACAATCCGCGCTTTGCGTGGGATTCCTACCGGCGTTTCCTGCAGATGTTCGGCAGTGTCGTCATGGAGATCGAGAAGTCGCGCTTTGAGAAACGGATCGAGGCGCTGAAAGAGGCGCGCGGCATCCAACTGGACACGGACCTGACCGTCAAGGATCTGCAGGAGCTTGTGGCGACATATAAAAAAGTCGTGCGGGACGAGCGTGGCGAAGACTTTCCGCAGGATCCACGTAAGCAGCTCGACATGTCGCGCGATGCCGTCTTCCGATCGTGGCAGAACCCCCGCGCCATCTATTACCGGAAGCAGAACCGCATCCCGGATGACCTGGGGACGGCCGTCAATGTGCAGGCCATGGTCTTCGGAAACATGGGGAGCGATTCCGGCACCGGCGTCGGTTTCACACGAAATCCGGCCAACGGCGCGGCGGAGTTCTACGGCGAGTACCTGACCAATGCCCAGGGTGAGGATGTGGTGGCCGGCATCCGGACACCACAGCCGATCGCGATGCTCAAGGATGAGATGCCCGGCGTGTATGCGCAATTGCGCGAAATCACCGATCGGCTCGAGAAACTCTACCGTGATGTTCAGGATTTCGAATTCACCATCGAGGCCGGGCATCTGTTCATGCTCCAGACGCGCACCGGCAAGCGAAATGGCGTGGCCGCGGTCAAGATCGCCGTCGACATGGTGAAGGAAGGGTTGATCGACAAGAAGGAGGCGATGTTTCGGGTGCCGCCCGGCGACCTGGATCATCTATTGCACTGGCGGATTGACCCTACCGCTGCCATCCAGCCCATCGCCAGGGGGTTGCCGGCCAGTCCCGGCGCCACGACCGGAATGGTCGTGTTCAGTGCCGACGAGGCCTTTCGGCTGGGAGGCGAGAAAAAGGCGGTTATCCTGGTCCGACAGGAGACGAATCCCGACGACATCCACGGGATGGACCTGGCCCGGGGGATCCTGACGGCCACCGGCGGCAATACCAGTCATGCCGCCGTCGTGACCCGCGGCATGGGCAAGCCGTGCATCGTCGGGTGTTCCGACATCAGGGTGAAGGACGGCGCCACTCAATTCACCGCCGGGACCACGACGATCACCGAGGGAGAGTGGATCACCATCGACGGTTCCTCGGGCCATGTCTACCCGGGGCAGGTGCCGCTGATCGAGCCGACGATGTCCGGCGAATTCGACGAGTTCATGCGCTGGGCGGACGAGTTCCGGACGCTCAAGGTTCGCTCGAACGCCGATGTCCCGCGCGATGCCCTGAAGGCCCGCGAGTTCGGTGCCGAGGGAATCGGTCTCTGCCGGACCGAGCACATGTTTTTCGGCGAGGAACGGATACGCCCCGTTCAGGAGATGATCCTTTCGGCCAACGAATTCAAGCGGATCGAGCATCGGATTCTCGAAGTGCGAAAGGCCGCCGAACGGGCCTCCGGCCTCGAGTCCACCCGCCTGGCCGATGAGCTCGCGGAACTGGAGTCGGAATTCGCCGGACCCAGCCGGGGCTATCTCGGTTCGCTGGCCGCCCTGCTCCCGTTTCAGCGGGAGGACTTTGCCGGGGTCTTCCGCGCCATGGACGGTTACCCGGTGACGATCCGCCTGCTCGACCCACCGCTCCATGAGTTCCTGCCAAAGCGCGAGGACTTGCTGGTGGAGGTGGCCGTCATGAAGGCGAAGGGGGAGAGGAACGCCCGGCTGGCCGAGGCGGAAACGCTGCTGCATCGCGTCGAAGCACTGCACGAGTTCAATCCGATGCTTGGTCATCGTGGTTGCCGGCTCGGCATCACCTATCCCGAGATCACACGGATGCAGACCCGCGCCATTTTCGAGGCCGCCGTCCTCGTCAAGAAAGAGGGCGTAACGGTCCTTCCCGAAATCATGATCCCGCTTGTCGGTGCGGTGACCGAGCTGACCCATCAGAAGGCGCTGGTGATCGCGGAGGCCGAAAGAGTGATGGCCGAAACCGGCGTCACGATCGAGTACCTGGTCGGTACGATGATCGAGGTGCCGCGCGCCGCGCTGACTGCCGGTCAGGTGGCGATGGAGGCCCAGTTCTTCAGCTTCGGGACCAACGACCTGACGCAGATGACATTCGGATACTCACGCGATGACATCGGCAAGTTCCTGCACGTGTACCTCGACGGCAAGATCCTGCCGGAGGATCCCTTCGTGGTGCTGGACGAGATCGGCGTCGGTGACCTGATGCGCCTGGCCACCGAAAGGGGGCGCGCGGCCCGGCCGGATTTGAAGCTTGGCATCTGCGGGGAGCATGGCGGCGAACCATCCGCCGTGGCCTTTTGTCACCAGCTCGGCTTTGAGTATGTCTCGTGCAGCCCGTACCGGGTGCCCATCGCGCGGTTGGCCGCGGCGCGTGCGGCACTGTCCGAAGCGGGCTTGACCGCGCAAAGCACGGCGTGACGCCGGCCCCACGGGTGGCCGTGGTCATTCCCGCGCTCAATGAAGCCGCGTCGATCGGCCGCGTGCTGGCCGATCTGCCACGGCCGCCGGTGGCGCGGGTTGTCGTCGTGGACAACGGTTCCACCGACAACACCGCCGAGGTGGCGCGTAAGGGTGGTGCCATGGTCCTCGGCGAATCGAGGCGGGGCTACGGGCAGGCCTGCCTGACCGGCATCGCCTGGCTTTGTGCACCCGAACGGCGTCCGGATATTCTCGTTTTCATCGACGGCGACTACTCCGATCACCCCGGCGAACTGACAAGGGTCATCGAGCCGATCGTGGCGGGCCGGGCCGACATGGTCATCGGCTCCCGGGTCCTGGGATCATCCGAACCCGGCGCACTCCTGCCTCAGGCCCGCTTCGGCAACTGGTTGGCCACCCGCCTCATCCGGCTCTTCTGGGGTGTTTCATATACCGATCTGGGACCCTTTCGGGCCATCGCGTTTCCTTCGCTGTTGCGACTTGGCATGGCCGATACCAACTACGGGTGGACCGTTGAAATGCAGGTCAAAGCCGCCCAAATCGGCCTGATTGCGGTCGAAGTACCGGTTTCCTATCGCAAGCGGATCGGACGCTCCAAGGTGACCGGCACGATCCGGGGCACCGTGGGTGCCGGGACCAAGATCCTCTGGACGATCTTCCGTGAGGTGGTCAAGCCCGGGGTCAGGTGACAGGATGGGAGGACCATGTTCGTCGAGGAGTACCTGGTTGACCTTCGCCAGTCGGGATTTCGGCCACGCGCCTGGGCGCGGTATGTGCGACGGTGCCTGAAGCTGGCACGCGAATCGGCATTCGAGCGCCCGTTGATGGTCCGCTCGATCGCACTGGTGGGCGTCGTGGGATTTCTTTTCCTCCTGGCTGCCGCGCTGGTCCTGGCCTTCGCCGCGGAGCGCGGACTGGCCTTCCAGGTCTTCACACAGTGCGGGCTCGTCCTCTTGTTCGGCCTGGCCGTCACCGCGGCGCATGTTCGCCTCCTCGTGAGGCCGGACGGCCGTCCGGTCGATCGCTTCAATCCCGCCAACATTTTGACCCTGTCGCGCCTCGTCGTGATTCCGGCGATGCTGGCGTTTGTGTCGTATGGCCATCTGAGGCTGGCGCTCCTCACTTATCTGGCCGGTGGATTGACCGATGTCCTCGACGGCTGGCTGGCCCGTCGCCGCGGCGACG
>JAWXBZ010000080.1:0-4951 GCA_034440375.1 Candidatus Eiseniibacteriota bacterium | reverse complement strand
CCTGACCGTCCGATTGCCGACAGCGACATCCCCGGCGGCTCTCTCAATGCCAACGGGATGGACAGCACTCCGGCCGCCGGCCCGAGATTCTCGCTCCTTCGGGTCAACAACTGCACGGGCCACGCCGTGGAAGCCACCTACCTTCAGGCCGCAAACTTCCGCAGTCAACGACCGCTTTCGGCCCTCAGTGTCCCCTATCAAATTGCTGCTCCGGGCATTTACGGCAACCCGGCCTTTACCTTCGGTACCGGCAACGCCAACCTGGGCAGCCGCCTCCAGAGCTTCGAGTTCAACCGGCACCATGCCTTTGGCCGAAACATCCGCTTTGTCGCCGGCTTCCGCTGGATCGAATGGCAGGAAGAATTCACGCTCGCAACCGATGACAGCGGCATCACCGACTTCTATCAAACCGGCTGCATCAACAATCTCTACGGCGGGCAGATCGGCCTTGATGCCAACATTTTTGCCACGCCCTGGGTCCGCTTCGATGGATTTGTGAAGGCGGGGGCCTACTACAACAACGCCGTCCAGTCCTCGGTCTACACCACGAACGACCCAGCCAATCCAGGAACGGCGTCGGTGGCTGTCGGTGAGTCGCCTGCGAGCGGGGCCTTTGCGGGGGACGTGGGCCTCACCGCAGTGGTGCCGATCACGCAGCGGATCGACGTCCGGCTGGGCTATTATGCCCTGTGGCTCTCCGGAATCGCCCAGCCCACGCAGCAGCTGTCGGGCCAGTCGCTCACGCCTGGCTCCCCGGCCGTGGGCTCGCTCAACGTCGACGGCGGTGTGCTGGTGCAGGGAGCCACGGTCGGCCTCGAAGGCCGCTGGTAGGACGGGTTTCGGGGCGATGATCCGCTCCCTCGGCCAGCGCTGGGCTGCCTGGGCCAATCCCGCCCGCCGTCCACCCGAAGAACCTGCGGACTCTAGGGAAAGATGAAGGCTCTTGCCCTTCTTCCCAGTTCTTCCGAAACCGCCGGTGGCGGTGAGTTTGACGTTCTCTAGTCTCCGCATTCTTTCTGACAGGAATCCCGCCCCCCTGATTATCCCCTGACGACCAGCACAACCGATTCAATCCGTGGAACCGTTCGTGGTCCAGGGAGGGATCGAGATGTCTGTCCGGATGAACGCGACTGGCCAGGTGGGCCGTCGCTCGCTTGTTACCGTGCTCGCTGCGGTGGTCGCCGGTGGCTTGGCTTCCCCGAGACCGATCGTCGCCGCGCCATTCGAGGACGCCGGCGCCGCACGGTCGGTGCTGACGGAGTCGTCCGGCGGCCCCGGTCGCGTGATCAGCGACCGCGTGGTCGGAGCGACCGCGGATACCGGCAGCGCGTGGGATGGATCGCATCCCGGCCCGACGGTTGCCGACGGGATCGTCACCGGCACCGAACAACATGGCTACGATCCCGGCTTCGCGGATTCCTCCGGCCTCCTCGGCTCCTTCCCGTCGTCGTGCGAACCGTGCAATGTCTGCTGGGTGGGCCGCGTAGACGCGCTCATCGCCTGGCGAAGCGCCCCTCCCGACAGGCCGCTCGTCGAGACCGGCTTCACGGGTGTTCCGGTGCTCAATGCCAACGGCATGGATAGCACGGCCGCCGCTGGGCCACGGTTTTCGCTCTTCCGCTTCAATCATGATCGTTGCACCGGCTGGGAGACAAGCTACTTCCAGCTGGCCAACTGGCGGAGCGAACGACCGCTCGGCCCCCAGGACGATTTGTACGCTCTCGCCCCTCCGGGCATCTTCGGAAACGCCAACACCTTTAACTTCAACACCGGCGTCGCGAATCTCGGCTCCCGGATGAAGAGTCTGGAAGTGAATCGCCACTGGGTGCTCGGCGAGAACGTCAACTTCCTCGGCGGCTTCAGGTGGGTCGAGTGGCAGGAGAACTTTTCATTGAGCGACGAGTTCGTCGGCACCTCGACGATCCAAGACTTCTACGCCACGGACGCCATCAACAGCCTGTACGGCGGCCAGATCGGCATCGACGCCCTGCTCTTCACGCTTCCGTGGATGCGGTTCGACTCGGTCGTCAAGGCTGGCGCGTACTACAACAACGCCACCCAGACCTCGCTCTATCAGTCGGATGCCACAGGCCCGCTTCTGTCGCAGTCGGTGACCGTCGGCCAATCACCGGTGAGCGCCGCGTTCGTCGGGGAAGTCGGCATCACGGGTGTTGTCCCCGTGACCAGCTGGCTCGACATCCGCGTCGGCTATTCCGGCTGGTGGATCTCGGGCATCGTGCCGCCGACGCAGCAGCTCAGCGGCCAGGTGCTCACTCAGCCGGCAGGTGGTGTCGAGCCGACGTCGGGCACCATCACCGCCAACGGCGGCGTACTGGTCCAAGCGGTCACGCTCGGCCTCGAGGGCCGCTGGTAGAGCCAGCCCCTCACGCACCCAGCCCGTCACAGGCCAACCGCACCAGCACTACGCTGACACGGGCAGCGACTTCAACGACCAGTTGCCGACCACGCCCCCGGTGATCGCCGCCACGCGGAAGACGTAGCTCGCTCCCGTCGGGACTGAGACGGTCGAGCGAGCCACGGTCGACACGCCATCGGCCACCATGATCCAAGTCGTACCGTTATTCGTCGAATACTGGATCACGTAATCGCTGATTGGCAGGCCGCCGGTGCTCGTGGGAGCCGTCCAGACGAGCGACACCACGCCCGGACTCACCCTCGTTCCCGTCAATCGGGTCGGTGCTGAAGCGAGCGGTCGCGGGGTAACCGGGCCGACGATCGCCGAGAACGCCCCGGTGCCGAAGCTCGTGACCGCAGCCACCTGGAAGACGTAGGCCGAGCCATTGATCAGGCCCGTCACCTGCCGAGCTGTCGCCGCTGAGCCGACGGTCACCGAGCTCCAGACGACCGACGTCGAGAGCCGGAAACGAACGATGTAGTCGGTGATCGGGGCACCGCCCGTATTCGTCGGAGCGATCCACGACACGTCGACCGCTGTATTCCGAGCCAGCAGGGTCACCCCTGTGGGCGCCGCGGCAGGCCCAAGCGGCGTGACGGGACCCGCCCACGCCGAGAAGCTGCCAGTGCCAACCCCTGTCACGGCCGCCACGCGGACGGTATATGGCAGGCCGTTGACGACCGCATTGATTGCGAGAGCGTTCACGACACCCACATTGAGCTGCACCGTGGAAACACCCGTTTGGTACTGAACGACGTACCCGGTGATCGGGAGTCCGTTGCCATTCGGCGTGGTCCACGCCACGTTGAGAACCAAGTTGCCCGCCGTGAGCGAGGTGATCGCGGGCGGGAAAGCGGGGCCCGCTGGTATCACGGGCGCCGACGGTGCCGACCATGGGCTCGCGCCGTTCTTATTCAATGCCGCAATACGGAAGATATAGGAGGTCCCATTCGTAAGGCCGGTCACCGTTGTGGATGTTCCGGTGGACACGGCATCCGGGAACGTCGTCCAAGTCACGCCGCCGTTCGACGAGAACTGGATCGTGTAGTCGGTGAGTGGCGAGGTCCCGACGTTTGTCGGAGCCAACCATGTCACGTTCACGAGCGTATTTCCGCGGACAGCGACCACGTTCGTGGGGGCTGCCGGCGGAAGGGTATTGGGAGTGACTGGAGCCGACGGTGCAGACCACGGGCTCGCGCCGTTCTTGTTCCATGCCGCAACGCGGAAGATATACGAGGTCCCATCCGTGAGGCCAGTCACCGTCGCCGAGGTCGCGGTGGACACGGCATCCGGGAACGTCGTCCAAGTCACGCCGCCGTTCGACGAGAACTGGATGCTGTAGTCAGTTAGCGGAGCTGTCCCGATGTTCGTCGGGGCCTGCCACGACACCACCGCCGACGCCTCTCCCCCGACCGCTACCACATTCGTCGGCGCCGCCGGTGGCAGGGCGTTCGGAGTGATCACGCCCGACGGCAGCGAGTATTCACCCTGGCCGACAGTGTTGACCGCCGCCACGCGGAACCGGTAGCCGGTCCCGTTGACGAGACCCGTCACGGTGATCGACGTGGCCGTCGAGGCGGCATGCGGGAAGGTCGTCCATGTCACCCCATTGTTTGACGTGTACTGGATCACGTAGTCCGTGATCGCCGACGATCCCGTCGATGCCGGCGCGACCCACGTCAGAGCCACGGCCTCCTCGAGTGGCAGGCCCGTGACGCCGGTGGGCGCTCCCGGCACATCCTGGAGGTTGATATTGAAGATCGTCGTGCCGCCCGGCCGGTTGGCAAGAAGTCGGTTGTTGGCCAGATCGGTGAGCTGGCCCGTGACGCCGGGAGCGCTCTGGCGGCTCGTCGCGGTAATCACATACCCGCCGAGCGTGAACACGGATGCCGACTCGAACACCACGCGGTTGGTCGTCTCGAGATAGCGGAAAACGTAGTCAACACCATCGACGAGCACGACGCCGTTTCGCTGAACGAGGAACGCCGCCGATGTCACCGTCGATTGGTCGATGCCCACGCCGTTATCCGAAAGCTGGATCTCGAATCGCGTCACGCCCCGAGCTGCCGCCAGCCGGAGGATGACGATATCGGTCCTGCCATCAAGGTCCAACGGGCCGCCATCGAGCGGTACAGCCAGGAATGCCGAAGGCTGCGTCCTATCGACGCGATCAATCGCGCCGATGTCCTTGAACACGTTGGTGCCGAAGCCAGGGAAGGTGGCCTGGCTCGGATCATCCGCCCGCAATTGACCGTAGAGGTCGAGCGTGGGCGAAACGATTGGGGACGCGCCGTCGGGCGTCGTCAACGTATTTCCATTGATGCCGACGCTCGCGTTGACGACACGGAACTCCTCGCGGTCCTGAAGCGAGTCGAGCGAACTGTCGATCGCCTGCGAACCGGAAACGAGGTAGAAGTTCCTGGCCGCAGCGTTCACGAACGGATTGCTCGTGAGCGGAATCCGAAGGTTTTGGCTCACGCCCGAAACCTCGGTTGCCGTGTTCCAGTAGGCCGATGCGCCAACCACCGTCCGCTG
>JAWXBZ010000079.1:0-6608 GCA_034440375.1 Candidatus Eiseniibacteriota bacterium | reverse complement strand
TAACGCCCAGCATCAGCGGCGGCGCGCAGCGCCGTCCGCTGCATGCTGTTGTTAGACGCCCACTTCACTCCAACGCCCACCCTCTAGTCCCACGCATCGAGAGGTCTCTGGCCTGTATGGTTGCAAGCTTTCCAATTGTGAGTGACCAGGATCGCGCATTGATCATTGCACTAGATCTCCAGGCCACTGAAGAACTGTCTGCGTATCGAGCGATGCGAATCACCAAAGTACTCCCGCCACCAAGAATCCTCTCTCAGCCATCGTTCGGGCTGCTGCCAGTTCAGAGATTCGCGAAAGGCATGGTGGCTGTAGAGACGCATGAACTCGCCAAAATAGATGTCGGCGACCCGCGTGTCCCCGCGAATGACGAGCATGTTTTCGTCGTTGCTGATGGTGGACGCCCTGCTGAAGTTGGC
Organism: Candidatus Eiseniibacteriota bacterium; assembly: GCA_034440375.1. Classification (GTDB taxonomy): domain Bacteria; phylum Eisenbacteria; class RBG-16-71-46; order JABDJR01; family JAWXBZ01; genus JAWXBZ01. Next base: position 6,192 of record JAWXBZ010000079.1, on the reverse strand, counting down.
CGACCCCGTCGCGACGATCGGATCGCGGGTCAGAGGATTTAGCAGCATGAACTTATTGTGGACGTACCTTACGTGGCTGTTGAGCCCCGACAGCCGCTCCTGGACCCACCCGTCGAGCTGGTTCGGCCGCACCATGTTTCCGATCGCGAACAGGTTCGCTTTCAGGTTCCGCAGGTCCTGGATCCGCTCCCGCTCGGCATCCCGCTCAGGCCCATCCTTCATGGGCCGCGTAGCGGCCTCCAAGAGAGCCGACCGGAACGGTGAGGCGTTGTTCCGGTAGACTTCCTTGAACAGGTCGTGCATCCCGAAGGCGAAGGTCATGAACACGCCGTGCTCTGCCCGCATGGCGAGGTCGGCGTACCAGCGTAGCGCGGCGTCGTCCCGGCGCGGGCTGAAAACGACAGTCGTGCCCGGCGGTAAGTCCCCAGCTGGGAGCGGCGTGAGTGTTTCGACGAGGTCCTTGAGGCTATTCGAGTCGGGGTCTTGGCTGAGCGCTGTCCAATAGTCGAGGAAGGCCCGCGCCACCGTCTCATCCTCGGCCACGTGCGCCACGTTCGAGTGGCCGAAGATCCCGCCTTCCGAAAAATTGGTCCCTCCGGTCCAAACCGCCACCGGCACGTCCTTGTCCAGTTTGACGATGAACTTGTTGTGGGCGATGTAGGACTTGGGCCGCGTGCGCCGGACGGCAATCTCCGCCAAGCCGGCCTCATCTACGGCGGTGTCATTGGCCAGCGCCATGTCGTCGTCGCGGGCGTCGTACACCACGCGTACGTCGACGCCGCGGTCGACAGCGGCGCGGATCAGTTGCAGGAAGCGAGGATAGCGGAACTCGTAGGCTGCGATCCGCAGGTGGTGCCGTCCAGGGACACAGTTGCTGACGAAGGCCTCCAGCGCCTCGTACAGGCCCCGCGACAGCCAGGTGAAGGCCTCGCCGTTCTCTACCTCGTTGGGGCGCCGGTCGCCGAATTGCCTCGCGTACGCTTGGGAGCCCGCCACACCCCGGTTGAAGTACACGTCGTGACGCCCATCCTCCGGGGCCTCGGCCTGGACCGTGACGACCACTTCCCCCGCATCGCTTAGAGCGCCAGGCGCTCCCTTCCGGGCAATGACACGGTACGTGTAACCCCTGCCCGGCTCTGCCGTGTAGTCAGCCCACCAGAAACTCTGGAGCGGTTGATGCTCCGTGGAGTACCGGCCATCGGCGCGCAAGCCGTCGGTGGAACTCGCGAACCGCTTCATTCCCGGCATGAAGCCGCTTGTTCCCGCCTGCGTGTCGGTCCGGTGAATGGCAAACCCCATCAGACCCTCACTGTTCTCGAAAGCCATGTCAATGCCAAGAAACACCACGTAGGTCCCGGCGATGGCGCTCACCGAGATCCCGGCCTTGTCTTGTTTAGTTCTCATGGCTTGAAAAACTCCAGATGTCGTGAGAAGCGAAATGAAAAGGCGGCTGCCCCCGTAATCGTGACGCCGGGGTCGCCGTCACCAACCACATAGGGCGTCTGGCATTGCAGGTCTCGAATCTCGGCGACCCCGGCGGGAACGATGCCGAGCGCAGCGAGCGTCTCCTCGTGGAGGCTCGGTGCGTGCAGCCACAGCGCGGTGAACGACGGCGCGGTGAGGCCCACGACCTGATCGAATCCGCGGTCCGCCAGTACCTGCCGAGCGCTCCCCATCATGGCGAGGGCGGCAGCGTGCATGTCTGTACCATCACCGTCACGCCCGATCAGGACGAACCGGGTGTGGCCGTCTTGCCAGTCGACAGAGGCATCGAACAAGTACCACGCGAAGGGTTGGCCAGCGGGGTTCACGGGCAGCGGTGTCATCAGCGATTGGGGAAACGCGGCACGTGAACGCTGCATATCGAACACTGCGACATGGGAATGGGTATACATCCGTCGCGACAGTGACGTCTCTCGTTTCGCCTGGTAGACCGCTTGCGAGGCGTAAACAATCAGCGCCACCTCGTCCGGCACGTCGAAGTTGGTCTCGTCGTCGATAACGGCTGGGAGGTAGGCCGCCAGACCCAATGGTGCCTGCATCAGTGGGGTACCGGGCATAAACGTCCTGCCAAGCTCGCGCAGAAAATCCTCACGGGCCATGCCGGTACGTCGGTAGCCGCAGAACACGCGTGCGGCATCAGCTGGAACGGGAAGGGCAAGCGGATTCATCATTAGGAGTAGCTCCGTTCGGTTGGGGAGACGACCTAGCGCAGCTCCGCGGCGAGCTGTCGGGCCTTCCGACGCGCGACCGCGATCAGCGTCAGGTGCGGATTCGTCGCGCCAATACGAGGAAACGATGCGGCATCCATGTTGACCAAGGTACGGAGTTGGTGAAAGCTGCCGGACGGGTCGGTCACCGACGTCGCGGAATCGATCCCCATGTCCAGCCCTCCGGCCTCGTGATAACTGCTCCCCGCCACACGGAACCGCCGAACGTCGTCCACAGGTAGGTCGCCCACTGGGCGCCCCGCGACCGCGCCGGCCATCCGCGCCGCCCGCGCGAGCGTGGCGGCACGTCGTTCAGTATCGGCCGTCGTGTACGGGAATTCGATAACCGCGGCGCCCGGTGGACCCGTCCTCGGCACCACACGGCCACCGGCAGCCTTGTCGGTGGCGCTGAACGACCTGACCATGATGCGGTAGCGATCGGTGGCGGCGGGCGCCCACGGCGCGCCGTCGTCGAGCTGGAACAGCGTCCGTCCCGGCGCGTGCAGCTCCCATTGCTCCGAGTCCTGGCTGCTTGAGGGTACGTATACAACGGCCACGTCCGGACGCACCGGGTCGAATTGCTCGGGCGCATCGAACCAACAATCGTAGAAGTGATGCTCTTGCAGGCCAAATCCCAGCTTCCCACTCGGGTCTGGCACACCGGAGAGCATGGCGATGCGCACCGATTCGATGCCTCCAGCGGCCAGCACTACGCTGCGCGCCCTGATGAGGCTCGGCGTCGAATCCCCTGTCCGGGCGAAGACTCCACGCACGGCCCCATGGTTGTGATCGATGCGCTCGGCATAGGTCCGGGTGGCGATGCGAATGCTCCCTCCCGACACCGCGTCGCCGGCACAGCGGAAAAACACCCCGAGCCCGGACGCGACACCCGCGGCCAGCGCGCCCACGCCGTCGGTGCCGACGTCGACCGCAAACGGCCCGGGCTCGGCAGCGAACCCGGCCCGCTGCAGCGCCGCAATGAGTCGTGCGGACAGCGCCGTCTCGCCGAGCCGCGTCGTCACCCGGAACTCTGCCTCAGCCCAGACGTAGTCATCGGCCAGATCGGCGGCGCTGAACGGCCAGCCCTCGAAGTCGTGGGGCCGGAACCGCGGGGCGGCCCCGTTCCAGAACAGTCCGCGGCCGCCGAGGCATCCGTAGTTCGGGCCAAACGGCGTACCATCAGGAAGCGTCGGCGCGTACCGCACCTGATCCCGAACTGACTGGAGAAGCGTTCGCGAGTACCGTAGCTCGGTGTTGCTCGCGTGTGTCAGAAACGGCGCAGGGCCAGCCTCGAGAATCGCCAAGCGGAGGGATGGATTGGTCTGCGAGAGCGTCAGAGCCGCCACCAGACCGGACGAGCCGGCCCCGACTATCACGCAATCGAATGGTCGCTCCGCAGCCAGTTCTGTTAGCTCCGTGGCCGTGTGGGTCAGTAGCGAGTCAGGCATGCTCGGAAGACTCCCAGAATTGTCGCCATCCGGTGACCATCGCATTGTCGAGCGCCGCCAGCGACGGCCCGAATACAGCGGTCTTGTGCACGTCCGTGGCGATGAGCGTCCGCGCGTCGGACGCGATCTGGTTAGCGAGCGCTGGATCCTGCTCGCGCAGCCGTGCGTTAAGGAAACCAGCCTGCAGCAGGGCGTGAACCCGCCGAACGCCTTCGAAGGTCGGCTCCTGTTCGGCGGCCAGCTGCCAATCGCTGGACAGAACATCACCTACCCGGATCGGCCTGGCGGTGCTGCTTGTGGCGAAGATTCCGAAGACGCCTAGTTGCCCTAGCTCGTATGCCGTTCCCGCTCGGATGCCGCCGGACCAGAGGATACGAACACCGCACTCCCGGGCATGCGCAACGGCGCGGGCAATGGCCTCCAAGGTGTAAACACCGTTCTCTCCCCCGGGACCGTCAAACGCCACCAATCGGCGCGGCGCCTCCTGACCTGGAACGTCAATTCGGGGCGTGATCCGGTCCGGGCAGTCCACTAGCGCAACGCCGACGCCGGCTTCGGAGGCCATCGAGATCCAGAGATGCAGCGCTTGAGTCGCGCGATCGGAGAGGAACACCTCGGTGCCGGTCACCAGCGGCGTATCTGCATAGAACGCCGGAATGGGGGTTATCTCCCTGATCCACGACTGCACCACAGGAACAACCCGCTTCTGCTCCTCCATGGTGAGCGGGACTAACCCATACTTGGCGCCGCTCAGGCCGTACGCCTGCGCGGTGTACAGGCCGGTCCAGATCGTCCGTGCCGCCGACTCGGCGTCAAAGTGGTAGCGATAGACGAGTGCGACGCCTTTGCCTTTCGCGTAGCCGAGCAGCTCGTGCGCGTCACCGGGCTGGAGCACGTTGAGGACCCCCTGGACGCCCAGCCGCAGCCGCGCGGCGGTCACCAAGTCAGCATCCAGGGCCACCTCCGGGATCCCAAGCCGCGCAGCCTCATCTATCAGCCCACGAATCCGGGCAAGCTGCGCCTCGCCGACAATGTGGCCCTCGAACGTCAGCAGAAGCGTCAGCCGGTGCACCGTAGCTGCGGCCATCTGGCCGGCTTCGCGGCCAGCCTCGAGGCGCTCGATCAGGGGACCAATTTCAGGGGCGGGTATCTCGTATGGCAGTCGCAAGCGCACGGTTAACGGGCGGGCCAAGTCATCCGGCGTCTTGAGGAATCCCCTGAACGCAGCGAATACGGCCGCGCACCATGCCTCCGGGTCGGCCCCTGCTGGGTGGCAATCGAACTCCGGCAGCGGCTGGTAGTGGCGGGCGTTTAGTCGCACACCGACGTTGGTTGATGACAAAATGCGGCCACACGATTGCTGAAGAATCGCGTCGTACTCGAGTGGGCCGATGGGCACCTCACCGGCGCTCGTCATGCGCTCGCCGTCGATGATCAGACCCACAATACCCGGCGTCGCCCTGCCGGCGGCCCGAGCCTTCGCGCACGCCTGCGCTGCCTGGACGATGACCCCTGCCGCACTGCCCTCGTCGCTGACTCCCAGGAGCGGGCCGTTGCGTTGCTCGTCGTAGTCCGCAAGCAACATCCGTTGCGTTCCCGTCGTCATGGCCGCGCCTCCTCGTCGACGAAGATCAGCCACTCCGGGTTCTCGACGTAGTCGCCGATCGCCTGATCGAACCGTTTGGGGATCTCGCGATTGAGCCGCTCGAGGTAGGGCAGCAGTGGACGGACGGGGGGATGGTCCTTCTCCCGCTGGTCGAGCGGAGCGTAGGCTTCCCATTCGAACTCGTTTGCGTACTGTGCGAACCCAAACCCGTCGAAGAAGTAGTCCTCGTGGTCGAGCATCGCCATGTACCACAGGCTCGGAATTCCCTTCGGGTTCGCTCGCAGGGCGAACTCACGCGTCAGCTCGTCAAAAAGCACCCTGGTCTGCTCCCCGTTCTCAAGCTTGGCCAGATGTTCCTTGAACCGGGTCAGCGCCGGAGCGTGTAGCTGGGGGGTCACCAGCAGCACGGGCTTGTGCTGCTGGCGCGCGACGGCGATTTCGTGAACCGTGCCCACGCTGTAAATGTTGGTGGGGCAGTAAGCGATGACGAAGTCTGAAAGGTCCGTCATCCTCAAGTCGATGTGGAGCGTTGGCCAGAACTCAGTGCTCAGCTCCTCGCGTGCCGCTGAACCACCGGGAGATTGATCGTAGGTCCAGTCGTCGCGCCGATTGACGGTGAACTCGTCTTCCTTGCCGAAGTGCGGCATTCCGGAGACCTCCGGCTTGGTCCAGGGGTCGTAGACCGTCGTCCCATATTTCCGGAGGAACTGCGAGATCCGAGTGCGCCAACCCCTAGCTTTCTCCTCCTCACGTGAGGCCACGAAGTCCATCGGACCCGACAGGTACACTGTGGCGCTGTCGAGGATGTGTCCGCGCTTCTTTAGCGCGTTAGCACGACTGATTAAGAATGATCGATTTTTCCCCATGTCATTGATCCTCATCGTGAAGTCGATGGTAATGGTCGTTGCGCGCTTTGTGGGCGTCTAAC
>JAWXBZ010000078.1:0-7888 GCA_034440375.1 Candidatus Eiseniibacteriota bacterium | reverse complement strand
GCCCAGCCGGGCCGGGTAATCAACCGGCCGCGAAGCCAGGCCTCCACCGCCGGCAGTGCCCAGGGGATCGGCGCCACGCCGCAGAGGGCGATTCGCGCCGAGCGAATGCGGCCGGCGAGGTTGATGTCCAGCCGCGCCGCGACTCCAACCAGCGCGAACGCCCATGCCTGGCGTTCACGCGCTTGAACATAGAGGCTGAGACCCGCTGCCTTCGGCAGTTCGATGGCGGTGATGATGTCGCCGGGCTGGAGTGCGATTTCGGTGGGGCGGGCGGTGGTGGGTTTCCTGTGGAGGTCGGCGACAGGTCTTGTTCGGAGGCCCTTCGGGCCATTGGAGTGGATTCGGGCATCCAGCACCAGCAGTGCGGCCGCGGCATCACTGGGATGCGCACTCACGCAGGCGCCGCCGCCGAAAATCGCGTGATGCGTATTGTCGCCGGGGCGGGCGGGGCAGTCGATGCCTCCTTTCATGGCACACTGGAAGTCGGTGCGGTAGTACTCGCAGGCGGGACGTTGCAGAAGGTTGCCGGCGATCGTGGCCACGTTGCGGAGCGGGGGGGAGGCGGCGCCCAGGGCGGCGTCGGAGAGGGCGGTCCACTCCTTGCGAATGTCGCGGTGGGCGCCGAGTTCGGCGAGTGTGACGCGGGCACCGATAAAGAGGCCGCCCTTCGGTGTCCTCTCGATCCGATCGAGCCCGGGGACGGCCCGAAGGCTGACGAGACGTGCCGCTTCGGCGGATCCGGCGTGGATCTCGCGCAAGAGGTCGGTGCCGCCGGCGAGGATACGACTGCCGTTTGTGGCAGCAAGCGCCATGGCTTCCTCGATCGACTCTGGCATGATGTGATCGAAGCGGCTCACGATTGCTCCTTCCTCGCTGCGGCAAGCGCATCCAGCACCCGCCTGGGCGTGAACGGCGTTTCGGTCAGCCGGATGTCAAGCGCATCGGCGACCGCGTTACCGATCGCGGCGGCGGTTGGAATGACCGGGGGCTCACCGATGCCGATGGCGCCGGTGTTGTTGGCAGCGGCGTCCGGTTCATTCAGGAAGATGACTTCGATCGGCGGGACATCGCGAATGGTCGGCACCTTGTAATCGAGGAGCGAAGGGTTCAGCACGCGGTGCGTGATGGGATCCACGCGGCGCCCCTCCATCAGGGCGAAGCCGAGCCCCTGGATGAAGCCCCCCTCGACCTGGCTCGTGGCGAGTCGGTCGTTCAGCACCCGGCCGCAGTCGTGTACCGAAATGGCCCGCGTCACGCGGATTTCTCCGGTTACGCGATCGACGGCCACTTCGACCCACTGCGCGGCGAAGCCGACCACGCGCTTTCCCTCCGGATTGGGCCACCGCGAGCCGCGGCCGACGATCGTGAAGTCACCAAGAGTCTTTCGCAAGTCCGCCAGGGCAGCGAGGGTGATGCGGTGGCGCCTGGTGGCGCGAGCCGGCTTCCGGCTGCCTCTGCCGGGTCTGGTTTGCGTTGACTGAAGCAGCGCCTCCACCTGTTCCCTGGCGTCCGCCGCCGCCAGCCGGACGGCTGGGGCCATGGACGGCACGGTGATCGATCCCCAGGAGGCCGGGCCGTGGGGTGTCACGCCGGTATCGCCGAGCGTGACCCGGACATTCGCCAGCGGAATGCCAAATTCCTCGGCTGCCACCTGGGCCAGCACCGTCTTCGTGCCGGTGCCAAGGTCCTGCGTACCGGCCAGCACGGTCAGCGTACCGTCGGCCTGCATCATGACCGTGGCCTGCGCGGGCGGACCCCCGCCGACGCCCCAGATGGCCGCGGCCAGCCCCCGCCCGCGCGCGATATCACCGGCGCGGCGGATGAGTCGGGGCCAGCGCGCAAGGGCTGTGGCGCCGGCGTCGAGCACTTTTCCGAGGCTTGACCGCGTGTAGGGCACCTTCATGGCCGGATCGAGTCGCGAGATGTTTCGACGTCGGAATTCGAGCGGATCCAGCTTTAGTTCCCGGGCGGCGATGTCGATCGACGACTCCAGCGCAAAAGTTCCCTCGACGTAACCAGGCGCGCGAAACGCGGCCTGCGGACCGAGGTTCACCTGCGCCGCCCGCTCCTCCGTCGTGACGTTGGGGCAGGCGTACAGTTCACGGAACGGCCCACCCACCGGCATCATGCCGCCGGCATGGGCGCCGCCACCGGCCGACGTGATGGCCTCGAGTGCCGTGAGATGCCCATCTTTTGTGACGCCGAGTCGGACATGGGTCACCGTTTCGTGGCGATGACCGGTCGACAGGTTTTCCTCCACCCGGTCGAGCACGGCCCGCACCGGCCGGCCTGATTCCCGCGCAAACAGGGCGGCAATCACCATGTATTTTCGCACCGAGTTCTTGGCGCCGAAGCCTCCCCCCATGTACGGGCAGAGAACCCGAACTCGATTGAGAGCGAGGCCGAGTTTTTCGGCCACCCCCTGGCGGATCCCGAAGATGTACTGCGTCGAGTCCCAGAGAATGAGGTCGTCCCCGTCCCAACGGGCCACGCTGCCGTGCGTTTCCAGGGCGTTGTGCAACGCTCCGGCGGTGCGGAACGACGATTCAATCCGAAGATCGGCCGCGTCGAGGCCCGCCTCGACCGAGCCCCGCGCGTAGCAGCCGGAGGCACCGCCGGCCAGGTTTCCGGACGCCCGCAGCTTCGGCGCGCCCTTCGCCAGCGCGGCCTCCGGATCGGTCACCGCGGGCAGTACGTCGTACGTGACATCGATCAACCGGAGCGCCGCTTCCGCTTCCGCTTCACTTTCGGCCAGGACCGCGGCCACTTCCTCACCGGCATAGCGGAGATGCGGATCGAACAGGAAGGAATCGAGATACCAGGGGATCTTCGGCGCGTTCCGGTGAGTCAGAACACCGTGAACGCCCGGTGACTCAAGCGCGGCGCGTGTATTGATCTTCCGGATCCGTGCATGGGCATGCGGCGACCGGAGGACCCTGGCGTGCCACATGCCGGAAAGCTGAACGTCCTGGGTGTAGGTGGCCCGCCCGGCCGCCCGGTCAGCGCCGTCGACGCGCGGGACCGCCGCCCCGACGATCGATGTCGATCCGGCGGGCCACGATCTCAAGTCATCACCATCGACGATGACGACCTTCTCCGACCAGCACCCCTCGACCTCGACCTTCGTTCGGATGACCCTGGGCATCGTCAGCCCTTCTTCGATCGGGATGGACCGGGCATGGCCGCGGCAGGCGCTCCGCCGGCCCGAAGCTCCATCGCCGCCCGCCGCGCCGCCCGCACGAGGCCCGGGTAGGCCCCGCACCGGCAAAGATTGCCCTCGAGGGTCTCGAGGATCTCCTCGTCCGTCGGGTTCGGCCGCGCCTCCAGCAGCGCAAGGATCGACATCGCCTGGCCGGGGGTGCAGTAGCCGCACTGGAGAGCATCTTCCTCGACGATGGCCGAAAGGAGGGGATGCGTCGAGCCACCTTCCCCGAGTCCGCCAAGCGATTCGATTGTCGTGACGGCGCGCCCGTTGCACTCAGCGGCCAGCATCAGGCAGGAATAGACAGCTTTGCCGTCCAGATGGACCGTGCAGGCGCCGCACTCGCCGCGTCCGCAACCGTACTTGGTGCCGACGAGGCCAAGATCTTCGCGAAGGAGCAAAAGGAGCGTGCGATCGGGCGCGACCGACACTGATGTCGGAGAACCGTTGATCAGGATGGTGAGGTTGGCCCTTCTATCGGAGGACATGGGCGCGTATCGTACTACGCACCATTGGCCGATTGACAGATCCGGGAGGACGAAATGACCAACGAACTCAGCCGTCGCGATTGGCTCAAGGGTTTGGCGATCGGCGCTGCGGCGCTGACGTCCGGCCGGCTGTTTGGCGATGCGAATGCCCAGCCCCCGGCCAGCTTGGCCGCGCCCGCATCTGCCCCAACCGGCCCGTTCCGGTTGCCGCCGCTGCCATTTCCCGCCGCCGCGCTCGAGCCCCACATTGATGCCATGACGATGGAGATTCATCACGGCAAGCATCACGCCGCCTACGTCAACAATCTCAACAAGGCGCTGGTCGGCCACGCCGATCTGGCGGCGAAGTCGATCGAGGAGATCCTGATCGGACTCGACAGGGTCCCCGAAGCGATCCGGAGTGCGGTGCGCAACAACGGCGGCGGCCACTGCAACCACTCGCTCTTCTGGGCCTCGATGGCTCCCGGGAAAGGGGGCGCGCCGACCGGGAAGATGGCCGACCTCCTTTCGACACATTTGGGCGGTTTCGACAAGTTCAAGGAAGCGATGACGCAATCGGCCATGACCCGCTTCGGCAGCGGTTGGGCCTGGCTGGTTCAGAATGTCGATGGGAAGTTGGAGATCGTTTCGACCGCCAACCAGGATTCCCCACTGACCGATGGCAAGCGACCGATTATCGGCGTCGACGTGTGGGAGCACGCCTACTACCTGAAGTACCAGAACCGGCGCACCGACTACCTCACGGCCTGGTGGAACACGGTGGACTGGGGAACGGTCAGCGCGCGGCTGGCCTGAGAACGGCGGGATTGAGCGCACTCGCCAGGCCCATGGCGGCGAAGCCGGTGGCGGTGAGGCCATATTCGCCCCGGGCCGAGGACGGGTGCGCGCCAACCCCGATCAGCTGCGCCCGAGTCGGGTCGGCCAGCCAGCCGATCGCCCGGTCGAGCCAGTTATCGATGATCGGCTGACCGCCGCGTCGCGGATCACGGGCCAGAATCCATGGGACGCCCGCCATCTTTGAACTGGCCCACAGGTCCATCGGGGCCCACCAATACCCATGAAGCGCCATTCTCTTGATGCCGCTCGAGCCAGTCAGCCAGCGGTTGATGGCCGCCTGACAGGTCAGTCGCAGCGGCGTGTCGTGCGTCAGGTCGCGGGTCCAGACCAGCGCCTCGATGATGTAGAAGACATCGCCGAACCTGGTCGAATCGAGAATCTTCTGGTTCGGCGAATCGTGGGGATACAGGGCGACGCGGCCGTCCTCGAGAATCGTTGTGGCCAGCCAGGCGGCGGCCTTTTCCGCCGCGGTCGTGTAGCGGGCATCATCGGTCACCGCGCCGAGAACCATCAGGTTGCTGCACTGGGTGGCCGTGGCCACGCTGTATGGTCCCAAATAGTCCTTGCCCATCCACTTGCGATTGGGGAAGGCGCCGTCCGGCAGTTGCTCCGGAAGGATCACCCGGTCGGCGTAGCCACGAGCGGCTTCCAGCCACCGTTTGCCCCGTTCCTCCGAGGCCTCCGGTGCGGCGAGGGAAAGGACCAGCGCCATCGCGCCGACATCGGCCAGGTTGGTGCTGGAGGTGTCGCGCGCGATGTGAACACGGCAACTGTCCGGGCCGAAATAGCTGGCGGACCAGCCGCCCGAATCGTGCTGCTCCGCCGCGAAGCGATCGATGACGGTGAAGGCCGCCTCCCGCCAGAGGGGCTCGTCCAGGACGATTCCGGCTGACAGGATGCCGCGCACCGCGAAGGCCGACTGGTACCAGAGCCCCCACGACGACCAGCCACCGCCCCGTGGCTGGTGATCCATGAGATAGCCGGCCAGCCGCCGAAGGAGGGCGCGGGTCGTGTCGGCGGTAGCCGGCGGAAGCGAGCTGCTTTCGGGAACAATTGTGGGCATCGGTGGCACCGGCGCGAAAAGGAAGCCTAGCCACGACGGCGCCGGTCCCTCCACCTTGAGATCGCTGACCGCGAAACCGGCGCACGAGCGGGCGATGAACCGAACAGCCAGTCGCCCGGCCCTGGCCGGCAGGCTGAACGTGATCGTCCGACGTTCGCCCGGCTCCGTCACGATCGCGGCGGCCACCAGGCTGTCGTTGGCCACGACATCGACCGGCCCACGCGCATGGGCCGGATCGCCGAGCCCTATGGTGATGGTATACAGGCTGTCGGGTGGATCGACGGCCACGACCATGGTCGCGTCCTGCCCTTCAGTGAAACTTGCAAAAAGGAGATCGCCGCCACCGTCCACGAACCCGTCCCGCACGTTGCCATCGAACCAGGCGTAGCCAGGTGCGCGCGATTGGGCCCCGATGCGCACGGTCTTCGGTACCATCTGGCCCATGCCGGCATTGTCGAAATGTACCGGGAGCTTTCGTCGTCGGTTGGCCGGACTGATGAATGCCGTATCAGCCAGTTCGGGAACCGTATGTCCACCGGGCGGGCGCAGTGATCGTTCGACTTGAGCGGCCGCTGGAGGGGCCATCGTCATCATCCCGGAGAGCGCGAGAACGATGGCCGCTCCACCAAGCATCCGGAGGGGAGTTGGGCTACGGGTCTCGGATCGAATCGTCATCGTGGGGGGTAGAGAATCTCCGGATCGATGACCGCGGCAAGCCCGATCCCGGCGAATCCCGTGGCCGGGAAAGCGAAGACACCACCCGGCGAGGCAACATCGACCATGAACCCAAGCCGGGCGGCATTGACCGGTCGGTCGAGCCAGTCGACGAAGTCATGGATCCAGATGCCGCTGTCGCGCCGATTTCTGCTCGATTGCTGAAGGGCGGCGGAATCGGCCTGGGTCGAGTGGTGGTTGGCAAGCAGGGCCATCAGCGCCCCCTGTTTCGAGGCCTCCCACGGGTTCGAGGCCATCCACAATACCGCGTTGGTACGACTGCCACTCACTCCTCCCTGTCCCCACAGGAACCTCTCGAGCGCACCATCAAGGGCGGCGGCGAGCTGGGTGTCCGCCGTGTAATGTTTGACCCACGTGAGCCCCTCCATCACGTAGAAGAGGTCGCCGAATCTCTTCATTTGAAGATTCTCCGGCGCGGCTCGGTCATGATGATGGAAGGCGTAGCGCCCCCCGGCCACGAACCCCGTGAGAAGAAAGCGGGCCGCCCGCTCGGCCGCCTCGAGATATCGCACGTCACCCGTTGCGGCGTAAAGCGCCGAAAGGTTACTGGCCTGGACTCCGGTGGCCACGCTGTACGGGAATCGATGATCGACACCCATGAACTTCAGATTGACGAAGGCACCGTTCTCGAGCTGATTCGGCAGCACGATGGCGTCTGCGAAAAGGCGGCAGGCCGCCAGGTAGCGCGCGCGGCGTGGTTCGTCGGCATACGTCGAGCCCACCGCCAGCGCGAGGGCCGCCGAACCGACATCCGCCAGGTTGGCGCTGGGCGCAGCCGCCACTTCACGCGCCGCGGACGGACATCCGGCCCGTCCGAAATAAGTGGCGCTCCAGCTCCCCTCCGGCCGCTGTTCATCGACAAAACGGTCGAGGCACTCGTAGGCGGCCTCAGACAGGACCGGGTCGTTGAAGAGACGGGCCCCGGCAAGAAGCGTCCGGATGGCATAAGCCGACTGGTACCAGCTTCCGGCCATGGAGAAACACCCTTCGTTTGGTCGCGACGCCAGCAAGTAATCGCAGGCCTCACGGAGGAGGCGCCGTGCCACGGCGAGAGAGTCGGAGCGGCTCGGAACCTCGATGGCTGATGAGGCACCTGGCCGTTGGGAAATCGGTGCCGGATCGAAGAGAAGCGAGGTTAATCGCGAGCCGACCGGGGCATGAACGGTCAATCCAACGATTCCGAACGACCCGCAATCGACGCCACTCAGGCGGATCGAAAGGCGCCCGGCGACCGGTGTCGCCTCGAACTCGAGATCACGAAATTCACCGGCGCCCAGACGAATGTTCGACGCCACATCAAAGTCGGGCAACACCACATTGAATGGCCCGAGCGCCATCTTCTCATCCCCAAGGGTGAGGCGGAGCCGGCACGGGCCCGGAGAGTCAATCGAAATGGCGAAGGTGGCGTCACTCCCCTCGTACAGGTCGCCGGCGCCCGGACGGTCGAGCGAATTCTCGCGCCGGATCAGCCGGACCATGCCGCCCATCCAGGCCAGCACGGAACTCGGCGCTGATCCATCAATCGACCAGGCTTCATTCTTCCCCTGTCCGGGGATTCCAAAG
>JAWXBZ010000077.1:0-19243 GCA_034440375.1 Candidatus Eiseniibacteriota bacterium | reverse complement strand
CCTTCAAGCGACGACGATGAAGGGACTCCGGAGTTCCAAATGGACGCATGCCTCACCTCCCGGCGGGAGTATGGGACATTACTTATGCGTTTGTCAATAGCAGGACTGCCGTGTGCTGGGGGGAGACGAGCTCCCCAATCGTTCCCTGCCACTGCCCCATGTGCTCTACCTCTCTCCGTGATTCCGCACTATCCGCCGCACCTGTACCTGATGTCCGGCGCGCTGTCTAACGGTTGTGTTCAGCCGCGCGCGAAGCGCAGCGGAGCATGTCGGCTGCAACACGTTGTTCGGTGGCAGACATCGGCCCTGATCTCAAGAAACGACTCCACCGGGACCTGCGCGCAGGCTCACATGCCGGCAAAGAACGCCGCGATATCGCGGGCCAGCAACTCGGGCTCCTCGACCGCGGCAAAGTGCCCGCCGCGCGGCATCGGGGTCCACCGGCGCACGTTGTACAGGCGTTCGGCCCAATCACGGGGAGGTGGACCCTCATCGACGAAATTACTGGCGAAGACAGCGACGCCGGTTGGCACATTGACGAAGTCCTGTGGTCCGAGCGTGACTCGGAACCGCCTGTTGTCGTTGTCGAAGTAGTCCCGCATCGAGGATGTGATCGTCTGCGTGACCCAATAGAGCGTGACCGTGGTTAACAAGAAGTCACGGGAGAAGTGCTCATCGAGATTGCCGCGGGAGTCGGCCCAGGCGCGCCACTTTTCCAGAATCCAGGCGGCGAGCCCAGCCGGCGAGTCGTTCAGCCCGTATCCGAGCGTCTGAGGTTTCGTGGATTGGATGGCCTTGTAACCATATTCCTCTTGCCAGAATGCCTCATTGCGCTCGCGATAGGTTTTCTCCGCCGCGGACAGTGGCCGCGCATCAGGCGGTGCCACAGCCCGGCCACGTGCTGATAGTTCACACCCACCTGAGCGGGCCGATCGGAGAACCCGTAACCAGGCAGGGAAGGAATGACGACGTCAAAGGAGGGACCGTCGATGCCGTGGGCGTCTGGGTCGGTCAGGAATGGTACGAGCGGAAGCAACTCGGCGAACGTGCTAGGCCATCCGTGCGTCAGGATCAGCGGAATGCCCTGCCCGCGTCTCGTCCGCTCATGAACGAAGTGGATGTGGACGCCGTCGAGATCGGCGCGGAACTGATTGGCCGCGTTCAGCT
Organism: Candidatus Eiseniibacteriota bacterium; assembly: GCA_034440375.1. Lineage (GTDB taxonomy): Bacteria > Eisenbacteria > RBG-16-71-46 > JABDJR01 > JAWXBZ01 > JAWXBZ01. The sequence goes on along the minus strand of JAWXBZ010000077.1, from coordinate 18,076 downwards.
CGCGCTCTTGTGCGAGCCAGTCGAACTCGTCGGCCCAATACGCAAGCAACGATTTGAGGTACTCAAGGTCAGCCCCCTGCTCCCACGCCACACCTGGCGCCTGATCAGGCCAGCGCGTGCGGCGGATCCGCGTTCGGAGATCAGACAGCACCTCTGCCTCGATCTGGATCGAGAACGGGGTGATGTGTAGGGGTGATGTCATTGTAGGTCTCGCGCTCCGGCTCGCATTCTCGTCTGCCACCGAACTTCTATTCTACCGGTCTCGTAAACACCCACGCTCGCACACCAGGACAATGTACCCCGCCCGTGTAATCTGCGGTCTCTGGTCATCGTACCGCGCCAATTTGTTGGTGGGCAGACTCATTCGCTGGCCTTGCCGGGCTCTTCGCCTCTGTTATGCAGGTCAGTAGAACAACTCGAAGTGATTCTGGACAGGGGCGACAATCCTGTTGGCTCGGAGTCCGACGGTAGCGCCAGTGACGCCTCGAACCGCGCACGTTCACCGGCCTCCTTCGACCGACAAACGGAACGCCCTCCTGATCGAATGTTCGCACGGAATGCGGCGCAAGGTGTCGATTGCCGCCGCGCTCCTCGGTCGGCCGAAACCCTGTGCGACCGCGCCCTGATCCTGGTTCGCGGCCGGATCGTCCGCGATCTCAACGTCGGTGATTGGAGCGGCCAAGGGGGGGAATCGCTGGAATCCCTCTTTCTGGCCGCCCAGGCGGATGCCAGCCAGCCCTTGCTCCACCGGGCCGATGGACGCCGGTTGTCATATACTCAGGTCATGCGGCGACGCGTGGCTTACCTTCTATCGATCGCGCTCCTCCTCGGTTGCGGAGACGACAAACCGTCTCTGCCGGGTCCGACTTCGGCCCCCGTCATTCGATCGGTTTCCCCGGACAGCTGGAGCATTCTCTCCGGTGTCGTCCCGCTTTCCATCGACGCCGCGGATGGCGACGAGTACGCCCTGTGGGTGGACGACCTCCCGGTCGTTTCCGGGCCGGCGTCGCCCCTTGCCTGGAACACAACCTCAGTCCTCAACGGCCCCCATGCCGCGCGTCTGGTGGTATCGAACGCCCGCGGTGCGGTCGACACCACCATCATCCTGTGTATGCGATAACCCGGGACGCGGGACGGCCGTACTCGTGTCCCCGCGCAATGTCGTGGCGGAACCGAACGCCGTGTACCAGTTCGAGGCGCGACTTCTCGGGGGAGCTACCGGCGGCGTTTCGTGGAGACTGCTTGTTCCCGGCGGCGAATCGGGCGCATGGGGCACCATCTCTGAAGCAGGGCTTTACAAGGCTCCCGATGAGTTGCCGAATCCACCGATTGTTCGAGTCCTGGCTCACAGCCTGTCCGACCCATCGAAGGCCTCGACGGCCGAAATCCTGATCCGGGGAATCGCGATTCGGATCCTCGGCACCCCCACCCTGCTGTACCTGGAACACACGGCTCAACTCCACGTTCGAGTCGGTGGCACCGACGACTCGGCGGTTCTCTGGAGCGTCGAGGAGGGGCTGGAGCATGGCACGGTCACAACGACGGGTCTCTATTCGGCCCCGGCGACGCTCCCCGACCCACCGCGCGCGCGAATTCGGGCCACGCTGGAGGCGCATCCCAACAAATCGAGCGTGGTCGAGATTCGACTGGCAACCGAGCCGCCACCGCCACCACCGCCGCCACCAGTCCTCGTCGGCATCTCGCCAGCCACGGCTTCCCTGCGACTGGACGCATCCGAGACATTCACCGCCGTCGTGACGAACAGTGCCGACCACCGTGTTGTCTGGAGCGTGGACGGAGGCTTCCCGTTCGGTACCATCACCGGCAATGGCGTATACCGGGCTCCCGCCATTCTCCCCGATCCTCCCCAGGCCACCATCCGCGCCACGAGCATGGCCGATCCGTCCATCAGCGCCACGGCCACAGTTGGCTTGCGTCTGAAAGTCCGGGTGACCATCTCCCCGCCAACGATCACCCTCAACTCGGGCGAGACATATCAATTCACCGCCACGGTTCGACACGCCGACGACCCCGGCGTCATCTGGTCCGTTGGCGGCGGCGGAGACGTGACGTCCAGTGGATTCTTTACCAGCCCGTACGGCCTCAACGACACCCGTCAGGTGCACATTATCGCCACGAGCGTCGAAGACCCGACGGCATCGGCCACGGCGCGAGCGACGGTTGTCTCCCTCCTGTCGAGCGCCGAAGCCGATCGGCTCCTGCAGCTGGGACAGGTCGGATATCAACTCGTGCAGATCAGTGATCAGGCCGTCGGGGCCGCACTCTCCGTCCTGAACGTGGCTTATCGCCTGAATGGCAATCAGATCGTCACGACCGGAATCCTCCGGCGGACCGAAGCAGGATATGTCTACGAAGCCGGCGACGGGATGACCACTCTCCGCGTGATCGGGTCCGGGGAGCCGATCGAACTGACGGTGACGGAGGCCACCGGCTATCCCGGTGTCACCGCTGACCCCGGTGCACTGAGTCATATCGATTTCGTCGGCACGCTCTGGTGCCGACTCCAGGTGGGGACGTCACTCGATCTCCGGATACTTCAGACCAGTTCCAGGCTGCCACTCGGGGTGGCCTTCAACCGGACGGTTCGCGGCACGATTGACAGCGGGCCCATTCGTCGATTCGGCGTAACCCACAACGGGGAGTCGTACCTGGCTGCTCACTATGGCTTCGGCAGGCATGAAGTCGTCGGAGGGGCAACGATGTTGAATGGCGCCGAAGTCTCCGTTGACGAAGACATCGATTTGCAGTTCGCCTAAAATTGCTACGTGCCGGGCGGCAGTCACTCGGTGACATGGTACCAGTACTACCGAAACGCCCTGTCACTTGGCAATGATCACTATGCAATCAATGCCAGAATTGGCGGAGCATCCGGTGGCAATTGCGGCAGCAACGGGCCGATACCGGCCGAGTTTTGGGGTGCCATTGGCACCGTTACCAGGAATGGTATCGAGCTTGGCTCGCTCTGGTCAGGAAACCTGTCCGGAGCCCATGTGCCGGATGCCATCCTGTCCCTGGATGAATTGGGATCGCTGACATTTCGCCGGGCCGGGCTACTCCCGACAGCGGTCTACATTTCTTCTCCGTTCTCCTACTGAGGGTTTGTCGCGCATGGCCTGGACTCGTTTCGTCAGCCAGATGGTCCCTGGGACGCTGCGCTTCACAAGCATGATCCTGTCCCCGGTAGACGCCTCGGCCGACCTCAAGATTGAGGAACTCGCCCCCGGCATTCACGCCGTCATCTTCAACGAGCCGCTCGGGCTGGCGAATCACGCCAACACGGTGTTCATCATCAACGAGAGCGATGTCGTGGTCGTCGACACGCAGTTCACGCTGGAGGCCACCCGCGTGGTGTTGGCGGCGCTCGAGAAGCTGACCGACAAGCCGGTGTCTTGCCTCATCAACACGCACTGGCATGATGATCACACGTTCGGCAATCAGGTCTGGGCGCAGGCTTATCCGGGAATCGAAATCATCTCCCAGGAGCAAACACGCAGGGATCTTGCCACGACGGCGGTGGAGAATCGAAAGCAACAGATGGATGGCGGGCCGGATGCCATCGCGAGATTCCAGGAGGCCGTTTCAGAGGAGAAGACCCTGGATGGCTCGCTGATGAGCGCGGAGGAACGTCTGGCCTATGAGAGCACGATTCGGCTGGCCCAACAGCATGTCGATGAGGCGCACCGGTTCACGCTCACGCTCCCGACTGTCACCTTTTCCGACCGATTGGTCCTCCATCGCGGGGAGCGAACCATTGAGCTTCACCACTTTGGCGAGGGGGTCACCCGCGGCGATGCCGTGGTGTGGTTGCCCGGGGAGAAAATCGTAGTTACGGGGGACCTGTTGAACGGTCCGTTTCCATTCACGTCTGGCGATGGGTGGCTCGCTTCCCTCGGGCAGATTCGGGGGTTAAGTCCGTCCATGCTGGTGCCCGGACATGGGCCCGTGCAGCGGGACACCGCCCATCTGGATCGACTCGTGGCCGCATTCACCTCGGCTCGCGATCATGCCGCGACCGCGAAGGCGAACGCAGTTGGCAGTGGGAACTATTATTTATCGGCGACGAACAGGCAGAACAGGCACCTGGAACAGGTGATGGCCGGCAACAACAAGATGCTACGGTTTCTGCTCCGTTCCTACTTCGTCGGGCCGGCAGCGGCGGGGGAGTGCCGGGCAATCGGCGGGCCGCATTAAGGCCCTCTGGCGGCGGACCTCGAAAGCGGCCTCCGGATTAAAAGCCTGGCCCTGGGCCCGCGCCATCGGCACGAAACCCAGGGCCAGAAGAATGACGAATGACAACGGCGTGACCGACAGCCGATGTCTCACGGGCTAACGAAGGTCAGCCGACCTGGATCACCAGGTAGCGTACCTTCCGGAATTCCTCCGGATTGGTGATTCGAAGCTCCGACAGGGCCTCATTGACCGGGACGATCTGGTAGCTGGTGCTGCTCTGTCCGGAGAGGACGACCGGCTTCTTGCCGGAGAGCCGGATGGACGTCTGCATATCGGTGTCCAATGTACTGAAGTGCCCACTCGGAAACTGGCCGGTGAGTTTGGCCGACTTGCCGATGCCGATGACGCCGCCCGCGTTCCGGACGACGCCGGCCTGCTTGAGGTTCCGGTTGGTGTCCACAAGGTAGTAGACGGTGCTGATCTCCCGACGCTTCTCCTCGATGACCCCAAGTTGCGTCTGGATCTGCTCCTGCCCAACCGCCACGTCCGTCTCCAGACGTGTCACTTCCACCTGGAGCGACTTCACCCGCCCGTTCAGCGAGGCGATCATCTGTTCCCGGTCGGACACCGTCCGCTTCAGGCCGTTAATGATTTTCGAAAGGGCGGTCACCTGTACATCTTTTTCATCCAGGCGCTGCTCCAGGGCGCTGATCATCTCTTTGCTTCGCTGGATGCTGCCTTGAAGGTCCGTGATGCTCCGGAGGACCTGATCCTTGCGCGAGGCGGTCAGCACCCCCCCTTTTTCGACGTCGTTCGACATGTCGAGGACGCTCGATTCACTGGGGAGGATGGACGTGAGGCTGTCCTGGATTTCGGCAATTGAGGAGAGTGCGAGGTCGAAGCTGGAGCGGAGGGAGTCACCGCTGGCAACGGCCCGGACGTACTGCCCTTCCACGGTGTGCTTGTCGCGGTTGAGGGTCCAGACCCATGCGGCCAAACCGACGACGACGATGGCGACCAGACTGGTAGTGAGGACGGTTTTCTTCATGGCAATGCCTCCAAAAAGAGCTTCACTGGATTCCGCATCCGAAGATCGGAACCCCACGTCAAGGGTGCATGGCCAGACGACAGGAGCATGCAGGAGCCCGGGGGGGATTGCTAGGGGGGGTCGGAAGTTCGCAAAGTTGATCCAGCCCACAATCGAATCCTGTACGATTCAGATTCTGATTGCCACCCGGCTGGTGCATTGTCTTACACCTCAACGGCCACGAGGTCATGATGCACATGATTATGCGGACCCTCCAGTTCCCGCCCTGTTTTCCGTATTCCTGTGGCCGGCGCCCGGATCGGGCATGCGCATGGTGCGGGCTTGCAAGCCGGGTCCGGTCGTAGTACCCCTCGCGGATGAAGGTCCTCATTGTCGGCGCGGGCGCCGTGGGACAGGTCTACGGTCAGCATCTCCAGATGGGGGGCGCCGAGGTCTGGTATTTCGTGAAGCCAGAGCATGTCGGCGCGGCGCGGCAGGGGTTCGTTCTCTACGACCTGCGGAAATCGCCCCAGCCGCCGCCCCTCCTGTTTCATCCCGCCGGAGTCCTGACGACGACCGATGAGGTGGCGCGGCAAAAGTGGGACCAGATCTGGCTTTCCATTTCCTCCCCCGCCCTGCGCGGCCCGTGGCTCGAATCATTTCTCTCGTCGATTGGTGAAGCCACGCTGGTAAATCTGACGCCGGGGCTGGACGATCGCAGCTATCTGGAAAGACGATTCCCGGCGGAGCGCCTGATTTCCGGCGTCATCGCGATCATCGCCTGGCAGACACCGCTCCCCACCGAGAAGCGCCCGAGACCGGGCATCGCTTACTGGATTCCGCCGTTCGCGGCGAGCCTGTATGACGGACCTTCGGCGACCGAAGTGCCGATATCCAGCATCGTGGCAACGCTTGGCCGTAGCGGCTGTCCGGCCCGGCGGCAGCATGATGCAGCTTTTCTCGGCGGCCTTGCCTCCGCCGCCATGCTCCCGATCATTCGTGGCATCGAACTGGATGGGTGGTCGCTGTCGCGATTCGCTCGCGGCGGGAGGTCCGCGCTGGCCGCGCGGGCTGGGCGGGAGGCCATGACCGTTGTCGCGCGGGCTTCGGGGCGAAAAATTCCGTGGAGTCGACACCTGGTCGGCGGCCCGGTCGTCAGGATCGCCCTGACACTGGCGCCTCACCTCGTCCCCTTCGACCTCGAAGCGTATCTGCAACATCACTTTACCAAGGTCGGCGATCAGACGCGGCAGATGCTGGGGGACTACGTGGCGCGAGGCACGACAATTGGTTGCCCGGTGGCCGCCCTCGTGGATTTGTCGCGCTGAGCGGTTCATTGAAATATTGACAGTTGCTAATTCGACAGCTTAGTGTCATATTAGTTGCATGACACCGCGTCGCTTTTCCATTACCGAGCTGGCACAGGTGGCAGGAATCAGCGGCCGCACCGTCCGTTATTACGTTCAACGCGGGCTGATTCCGCCTCCCGACGGACGTGGCCCCGGACGGCACTACGGCCAGGAACATCTCGATCGAATTCTGAAATTGCGGGATCTGCAACGGACCGGCCTTTCCCTCGACCTGGCCACGACGGCCCTGACCGGACGCGCATGCGAGCCGGTACCGGACGAACCGATCGAACGCGAACTCGTCACCCGGTTGAAACTGGGCGACGGCCTTCACCTGGAAGTTGGGCCGGGTACCCCGGTCCCCACCGACCGACAGTTGCGTGACATGACGCGGCGTTGCCGCGACATTCTTGAGCCCGGAAATCGGAATCCCGACTCCGGCGGTTAACGAGGTGATCAACATGCCAATCCAACAACAACTGAATGACTCCGCGGACCTGGCGAGCGGGGTGATGACAACACGGGACGGAGCTCGCGTCCCCCTGCTTGCCGTCGAAATCGACGTATCGGTGCATGACACCGTGTCGAACCTTACCCTTCGTCAGTTCTACCGAAACGGCGAGCGTGTGCCGATCGAGGCCCTCTACAGTTTTCCCGTCGGCGACCTGTCGGCCATGCACCGACTCGAGGTTCGCATCGGTGATCGCCTGATACGCGCGGCAATCGACGAGAAGGATCTGGCCCTGGCGGCCTATGACGACGCGCTGGCCGCCGGCAATCGGGCCATCCTTCTCGACCAGGATCGGCCCAATATCCTCACGCTGTCGCTCGGAAATCTGCTCCCGGGCGAGGAGGCCGTGGTCACTATCGGCACGGCGTCGGAGCTGGAGCGCCATGGCGACAGTCTGCGCCTCCTGATCCCGACCACGATATCGCCGCGGTACGTACCGGCGGAGCAGGCGGCCACTCTCGATCCCTCCGAGCTGAGCGACATCTGTCCACCGCTCCGGAATGCCGTGCCCTACGGCTTGCGCCTTCGTGTGGCCATCCGTGGCAACTCGCCGGTTCGTGAAGTCGAGTGCGTGTCGCACCCGGTGCGGACCGAGTTCGCGGGCGGTGGCGCGGTGGTGACGCTCTGCGACCGGCAGACAACACTCGACCAGGACGTCGTTTTGAACATTCGCTTCGAGGCGGCTCCCGAGTCGTCCGCCCTGGTCGTTCGTGACGGAGAAACGGAGTGCATCGCAGGAGTTGAGTTTCGACCGGCGTTCGATGCGTTCCCCCGTCAGCCCTGCGAGATCGTATTTCTCATCGACCGGTCCGGATCCATGGAGGGAGAGAGCATCGAACAGGCGCGGCGCACGCTCCAGATCTGTCTTCGTTCGCTGATCGAGGGGGATTGCTTCAACATCATCGGCTTCGGCAGCACGTTCGAATCCCTGTTCGGTACGAGCGTTCCATACAGCCAGAAATCCCTGGAAGCCGCCACCGGACACGTTTCCGAAATTCATGCCGATCTGGGTGGCACCGAAATGCTGGCGCCACTTCAATTCATTCTGGGTCACAAGTCCTTCGCCCGGCGCCGCGTCGTGCTCGTCACCGATGGTCAGGTCAGCAATGAGGACGAGGTCGCGACGCTCGTCGCCAGTCATCCCGAAACCGCGGTCTTTACCTTCGGCATCGGCCGGGGTGTCAACGAACATCTGGCCCGCATCATCGCGCGCAGCGGCGGCGGGGGCGCCGAGTTCGTCTTTCCAGGAGAACGCATCGAACAAAAAGTGATGCGTCAGTTCGGCCGCATCACCGGCCCGACATTCACCGACGTTCGGCTCACCTGGGAGGGCGCGACGCCCGACCTCGTGACGCCGGGCCGACTGCCCCCGCTGTCGGAAGACGCCGTGGTACGGCTCTATGCCCGACTGGCTCGCAATCGACATGTCCGCGTCACTCTGCATGCCGTCGGCCCGAACGGACCGCTCTCGTGGACCCAGGAATTCGACACCGGGGATCCCATCGATGAGGAGGCCTTGCCGGCGCTTCTGGCCCGGGCCGCCATCCGCGAGATCGAGGAGGAACAAGTCGCCCAAACTGACCGGTCCCGATCGCGACGAGTTGCGCGGCAGGATCGCCTTGCCGTCGCCCGCATCGTCGCGTTGAGCCGCCGCTACGGCGTTCTCTCCTCGGAAACGAGCTTCATCGGGGTGGAAGTGATCCCCGATGCGAATCCGGATATCCAGCCGGAGTTTCGGCATATTCCGGTCGCGCTCACGCGCGGGTGGGGGTCGCCAACGGACGGCATGTTGTTCGAGAGAAACTACACATCCGCCAGTCCGGCTCGCTCACCTCTTGTCGGCCGGGCCGGACTGACCCTTTGCGACGTGGAGTCTGCTCACCGATCCAGGCCGTGGGCAGATAAGGTTCGACCCGATCCAGAAACTCAACTCCTCCTGTTGCAGTTGGCGGACGGATCCTGGAAGTTGGATTCGGCGTTCCTCACGGCCGTGTCACTGAAGAAGAAGGCGCTCCAGCCCCTTCTCAAACAGCTCGCCGTGGACAAGGACCTGGGCGGTCGCATCGTGGCCACGCTGGTGGCCCTGCGGCATCTCCTCCGGGATCCGGATCGGGAAGCCGAATGGCAATTCCTGGTGCAGAAGGCCCGCTTGTGGCTGGGTGCACTTCCCGCACGCCCTCCCGGCAGCAGTGATTGGGAGGCCTGGCTGGATCGCGAACTGCCGATGGCGTAGCGCCACCGGTGGATTGACTGACTAGCGTTTGGTCACGTTTCGATGGTGGAAACGGTCGGCGGGACGACCGTGGCTGTTGGACGCGCCAGCGAGCTCCGCCAGCGGTCAAGCGGGATCAGGCCGATGCCGATGATGGCCAGCTGGGAACCCACGAAGACGAACATCCAGAAAAGGGCCGATTCGATGAAGCCATAGGCGTGCAGGCCAACGCCGAGCATGTTGGTGCCGAACCAGGACCAGCTCGTGACGATGTTTCCGGCCACGCCAAGGACCGCGATTCCGCGGTGGCGCACGAGCCCCCCCCAGCGGGCGTGCAGGACCAGGGCGTTCCAGAGGACGATCAGGAGCGCCCCGTTTTCCTTGGGATCCCAGCCCCAGAAGCGGCCCCAGGATTGATCGGCCCAGATGCCGCCCAGGATCGTGCCGACGAAGCTGAACAGCGTGGCGAAGGCGATGATGCCATAGATCATCCGCGACAGGCTCGCGGCGGTGTCCTGGTCGAGCCCGCGGGTGAAGACGCCGCGCATGATGTAGACGATCGACAGGAATCCGGCCAGAAACGTGGCGCCATAGCCGAGCGTGATGACGACGACATGGGTGGCCAGCCAGAAGTTCGTATCGAGAACGGCCTGCATCATGGTCATCGTGTCGCCGTCCATCGCCAGATTGTGCGCCACGAGCAAGGTCAGGAAGCCCAGGCCCGAGGCGGTCACCGACCCGACGCCGTTCCGATAGAGGCGCTCCAGGATGAGCCCCAGCACCACCCCACCCCACCCGACGAAAATTGCCGAGGAATAGAGGTTGGTGACGGGGGGGCGTCCCTGGATATAGATCCGTGAGATCAGCCCGACGGTGTGGACGACCAGGGCGAGGGTCAGGATCCAGAGCGCCGAACGGGCCAGCGGCCCCTCATTCCTCAGCCAGGAAAGGGCGGCCAGGACGAACACGATGACATAGAGGGCCATCGCCATCATGAAGGGGGCCGCCTGGTTGAAATCCCATTCATGATTCAGGCGGGCCCGCGTCTTCGAAGCCACCTCGTCGGTGAGCCCGGAAGCCGCCTTGACGGCCGCGTTGAACGCGGCGAAATCCTGATCCCGCCAGGCGATGAGCGACTCGGTCAGCGAGCGCGCGTACGCCATCGATTGACCGCCGGAGCTGTTGCCCACGCCGGCACTCCGTATTGTCGTCCAGTCCTGGACGCCCTTCGGGGCCGGTATGAAGCGGAGGCGTTCGGCATCTTCGAGCGTGAAATAGAGGGCCAGCTTGTTGTGCAGGTTCATCAACTGCCGTTGGAACGGAGTCCAGTCGTTCTTGTCGATCCCCCTCGCCAGGTCGAACTGCCGGACGAGTTCATCCTCCTGCGCCATGATCTCATCGATCGAAAAGTACTTGCGCTTGTCCGGTGCCTTGATCAGAGAGAGAACTTCCGGGTGGTCGATCCGAACGATTTCATAGGCGCGTGCCTGCTTTGGCCGTGCGATGACATCGAGCAGCCATTGCACCGCCCGGGTCTTCCGGTGACCGTTCACCCGCTCCCGATCCGAGGTGCCGCTCTCACCTGACAGCCAGAACGTCTGGCGGTTCGAAATGACCATGAGGCTCGTCCTGGCCAGCGTATCCAGCGGCTTCACCCTTCCCTGGTCCTGTACCGGAAGTCGGCCGAAAGCGCTCAACTGAAACTCACCGTCCCTGTGCGGACGGAGATTCGAGGCAACGTAGAGAAGACATGATCCGAGGAGCAGCCAGGGCAGCCAGTCGATCAGCGGGCGTCGGTTCGTCATCGGTTACGTCCCCGATTCAGGAACCCGAGCAGCCGGATTCCGAAGTGGATGATGAGCCCCAGTGCCCCGATCACACAGGCGGCATAAGGGAGCAGCCAGCCCGGGTTTTTCACCACCTGCAGCACGGTGCCGGTATCGCCCTGGAGGAAGCTGGACTGGTAGAACGTTTCGCCGCGATAGCGCAGGGGGTTGTTCATGAAGATCCGCACCCGGCGATCTTCGCCCCGCACCCGGTCGACGAGGCGGACATCGCTGGAATAGTTCATCGGCGTTTCGGTTCCGGGATACTTGTCATGGCGAAAATCGATGAGCGACATCTCATACGACTTGTACTCGCGTTTGAAGCGGAGGCTGATGTCGAACGATCGGCCATCTACCACGACCGGCTGGATCACCGGTTCCGCCATGAGGGAGAAGTAGAGCGAGACGAGCCAGGTGCCAAGCCGGGCACCGTCCTTCTCGAGGGTGACATAGGCCGTCGGGAAATCGCTCCGATCCCGATCGGTGCCGCTGGCCGGCGGACGATGCCGGACCGTGATTCCCCGGCTCATCGCGAAGCCACGATCCGCCACGAGGGGCCCCTGCCCGCCCTCGGAGCCCTCCAGAAGATCGGCATTCTGGTGGTATTCGTCGACGCGGATATCGAACGGAAGCTCTTGATCGCGGATCAGGCCGCGACGGGAAAGCCGGGAATGCGGCACGACCACGACCTTGTCGACGCCCGGGTCGGATCGGTCAGTGATCGCCAGTTCCACTTCGCGGATATCCTCGGCGAAATTGGCCGTCTCCCCCTCCATGATCGTCATGTTGTTTTCCCGCGCCAGGAGTGCCGTCAGGAATTCGCCCGTGATGAGGAGAACGATGCCGAAGTGAACGAGGATGATTCCGGCCCGCTTCCACTGCCAGCGAAAGCGCACGGCATGTGCGGTCAACAGATTCAGCAGCAACAGACCACCCAGCGTGAATCCGCCCGGGTACGGAATGGCACCCGGCACGTTCCACTCGCGCGGCAGAAATATCTGGATGGGGATCATGACGAAATACGATCGGAAATATTTCGAGAGAACGGTCCAGATCCCCAGATCGATCTGGGCCCAGGTGCCCGCGAAGATGAGGAAGATCGACAGGGCCAGCAACACGACCGTCAGCTGGAGGGATGAGAGCGTTCTGAAGAGACGCCGCAATGGACTCATCGAGCCCCGCCGGTCATTCGCACCGACCCGAGGAATTGCCGGAACGCCGGTTCCTCCCGATCCAGAAGGTCGTGGGGGCCGGTCATCTTGATGAACCAGCTGATGCCGGGGCGCGGAAGGCCAACGACCAGCGTCCGCTTTCGCGCTGGGTCGCTGCCACCTTCGGAGATGTCGAAGAGACGGGCTGGAAATCCGGCCAGCTCGATCGACTCGGAGGGTTGATCGGTTGGATCAGCCACCGGAGCCAGTCCGAGTTGATTTCGCCAACGGTTGATGTTGGCCATCAAATCGCCGCCGGGCCCGGCGAAGCGAGTGATGGCCACCTCACTCCCTCCGTCCGACAGCTTGATCGTGGCCACCCGCATGTCGCGAGGTCTGGGATCGACCGTCCATCCGCCGGGAAGGCTCCAGATCATCGATTCCGCGCCCTCGTCGCCCGGGGCGACCGGGGCGGAACCGTGGCCGTCCGAAATGTCCGGATGGCCGCCGCTTCCTTCCGGAGATCCCGCCAGATGCACCGTGCTGATGAAAGCCTCGAACTCGGCGGCGTGGCGGGAGACGCGCGTTGCATCATCGAACATGAGGAAGAACCAGAGTTGCTGCGATCCCGGAAGTATGGCCGCCAGGATCTGCCTGGCGGGCGCATCGCCCGTCGCCGGGCCGGTCAGGTTCACGTAATCAATCGTTCGCCCGCCGGCATCGATGCTCTTGACCAGCTTACCCACATCCATGGCGGACACCGGCTCGAGTGCGATCTGCTCGCGCCAGCGATTCACATTGTCGAGCAGATCGCCCGCGGCCAGCGTCAACGGCGTCACGCGGATCTCGAGCGGCGGACTGCCGGCCTCGACGATGAGCGTGGCGAAGCGCATCCCGGTGCCGGGCACTTCCTGCCAATCCGCGGGAAGTTGCCAGTGCGGCACTTCGGCCCCGCCGGGCGACATCGGCGGCGGTGACATGACGGGGGGCGGGGCGACGCGCTCGGCTGGCACCTCGTAGGCGCGAATCTTGCTTTCACGGCATCCGACGCCTGCGCCGGCTGCGGACAACGCCAGCACGATCAGGGCTCCGAGCGAAACGTCCCCGACGGATCGGCGGCGCAGAGTCAATCCTTGATTCATCAGGGGATTCTAGGGTTCCGGGTCCTTTCCGAACAGCCCACCCGGCGATTCCATATCCAAATCATGACAATTATCAGTGTTGGTGGCGGTAATTGCTGAATAGATGGCATCCGCCCTTGTGCCCGGAGGCCGTGTGCCTTATTAATTGAGATGTCAGCGGTGCAGACTTATGACCTTCCACCTGCCATGCAGGGGGGTCCATGAGAACGAATGCCATTAATTGGTCCCTTCAGGGCACGATTTTTTTCCTCGCCCTGAGTCTCGCCGCATGTACGGACGAGAAGACCATTTTCGTCGAACGCCCGCTCTACGATGACCCCCCAGCTGCGGCTCAGGGCTTTCTTGGGATCGATGATCAGGATGCCAATCTCACCGTGTGCGGCAATTGCCATGTCGGTCAGCAGGCCAAGTGGGAAAACACGGGTCATGCAGATGCCTGGGCCACGCTTCAAGCGTCGGGTGGTTCCCAGGCTTTCTGCCAGAATTGCCACTCGGTGGGTCCCAATGGCAACCCGACCACGGGCGCCGTCGGCTATGCCGGAGTCGCAGACGACCGGTATCACAATGTCCAATGCGAAAGCTGTCACGGCCCCGGCCTCAACCATGTGACCAATCCGGACGCGAGCCAGCCGCAAGCCTCCATCGCCATTCTCGAGTCAGGCCTGCCGACCAAGAATTGTGCGGAGTGTCATACCGGCGCGCATCATGCCTTCGCGGATGAGTGGGCGGTCTCGCGGCATGCCACGTTCAACTCGATCGCCAAATCCAGCACGTCGACGAGCTGCCTGAGCTGCCACTCCGGCCAGGGGGCACTCGCGGCCTGGGGCGTCACGTCCAACTACATCGAGAAGAATGCCCCTCGCAGTGAGCATGTCGGCATCACCTGTGTCGTCTGCCACGATCCGCACGCCAAAAACAACCCGGCGCAACTCCGCTTTCCGATCGATGTGCCCGACGAGGACCTCAATCTCTGCATGAAGTGCCACAACCGGCGTTCGAATCCCGAAACCGAGTCCGCGTCACTCCGCGGCCCGCACGCCCCTGAAGGGCCGCTGCTTCTCGGCACGGCCGGATGGTGGCCCCCCGGATTCGAACCCGAAGTGGATCGAATCGTGGCCACTCACGGCACCACCGGCAATCCGCGGCTCTGTGCGTCATGCCACGTGACGTCATTCGAAGTGACCAATCCGGAAACCGGCGGTTTTGTCTTCAGTGCCACCGGGCATCTTTTCAAGGCGGCACCCTGTCTTGATGAAACCGGCAAGCCATTGCCTGAGGATGAGTGCCCGATCGAGGAGCGGACGTTCAATTCATGCGCCCAGAGTGGCTGCCACGGATCACCCGTGGCCGCTCGATCGGCCTTCCTGACCGCGAACAACCGGATGGCAAATCTGGTCGAAGAGGTCGAGCGACTGCTCACGCTTGTTCCCGCCGGTGAGTTCAATACCACCGACGGACGCTTCACCGTGGCCGACGGGGCGTGGTTCAACGCGCAGCTGGCCGACAAGAAGGGCTCGCCCACGCACAATCCGTTCCTGACCGAGCAATTGCTGGTGGCCAGCATTGATGCGCTCGAAGCCGCCTACGGCGTCACCGCGGCACCCTCGGTTTCACGGGAACGGATGTTCAAGTAATCCGATATGATGTGACCCGCACCCGCCATTTCGGACCGCTTTTCTGGATCGTGACGGGTGGCGCGGCATGGTTGGCATGGGGTTGTGAACGACCGGGCCCGGGTGATTCTCCCCCGGGCCCGACTGTTTCCCCGACAGCGGTCGCTTCGGCTACCGGAATCGTCGACCGCCACGGCCCCTCCTGCGACATCTGTCACGATGCCAATGAAGCCAATCCAAGGCCTGGACGCGACGGGTGGTTGCCCACCTGCACCACCTCCGGATGTCATCCGAAAGCCTGGACCGAGACGATCTTCCACCGGGTCGATCCCGAAATTTTCAAAGACTGCACGAACTGCCATGTACCGCATGCCTGGAAGGCCGTCGGTGCCGATTGCCGTTCCTGTCACGGGAATGCCGCGACCCCGGCGGCCACCGCCGCCATGGCCTCGTTCGTCCATGACCGCCATGCCGATCTCGAATGCGCCGTCTGTCACCAGAGCACCGAGCGACACGGTTCGCTGGTCATAACCGCCAATCGGCAATGCCAGGCCTGCCACCACGGGCCGCCGCCCGCCGCCGCCTGCGGCGCCTGCCACGGAGCCACGGAAATCAGCGGCCAGCGGATCGAAACCGTGTTGATGCGGCTGAGCGCAGGGACGCCACCCCGTGAGCGCCCGATGGAATTCGATCACGCCCGACACACCGGCGTTGCGTGTGAAACCTGTCATATCACCCCCATCGAGGGTGGCGTGCGCGCCGACTGCGCCGGGTGTCACCAAAAGCATGACCGCCCGGAGGCGTCCTGCCGCACCTGTCACGCCGCGCCTCCCGCCGGCGTTCACTCCCTGAAGGTTCATGACACCGGTTGTGCCGGCTCGGGATGCCACACCGACAACGGCATCGAGTCGACGCGCTACACCCGCGAACTCTGTCTCTCCTGTCACACGGAACTGTTTGATCATCAACCCGGCAAGGCGTGCGCGTCGTGTCACCTGGTTGCACTTGGACACACGGGTGGCGGCTCATGAGGTTTTCGCGCGGCACTTTGCCGGGCCTGTCGATCTGTCCAGCCCTGACGGCCGGTATCCTCCTCATCGCCAGTTGCCTGCCGGCGGCCGCACAGGGAATTCGCGGGGAATTCCGCGTGGGCGCTTCGGCCATCGATTTTCGAACGGTGGAGCGAGACAGTTTTCCCGAATCCGAGGTGCCCGGAGACGGGATCACCCGACGCCTTCCCGACGGCTCGCTGGTGACCTGTGTGCCCGGCGGCTACTGCTATCGATACCGCTCGGGGACTCTGCAGACGGCCTCCCCGATGACCCAGGATCTGAATCTGACCGCATGGCCTGGGTGGCGGGGGGTGCAGGCACGAACCCATCTGCGAGGCCGATTCGGAAGCGACGACTTGTGGCCGCGGAGTGACCAGGAACTGGCCGTCCTCGATCTCTCCGTGGATTTCGATCGCGACGACTTTCGACTGCGAGCCGGGCGACAGGATCATCACGGCGGTCTCGGCGCGATCCACTTTGATGGCGGCAGTATTCTCTGGAAGGGTCCTTCGACGCTGCGGCTCACGGCGTTCGGTGGACGAAGCCTTGGGCGCGGTCTCGACGCCCCCTATTCCGGCTCCCTTCTGGCCGAGGCGGACAACATCGCCAACGAACTGGGAGCCGTGCTGATCGGTTTCGAGGGACGGGTACGCCCGACCTCTACGTTGTCGACAAGTCTCTTGTACCAGCGCGAAATACGAACCGACCGCGCCTCGCTGTACAGCGAACGAATGGCACTCGATGCCGGCTGGCAGGCCGGGCGATCCCGTGCCGAATTTTCGGGAGATCTCGACGTCGCTTCGCTTGTCATCAACGATCTGAGGCTCCTGCTCGGTCGATCGATCACGCCCGGGCTCGACCTGGCCATAGAGGCTCGCCACTCGAGCCCGTTCTTTGAACTCTGGACGATCTGGGGCGCGTTCACCCCGGTCGGATTCGACCAGCTCCGGCTGTCCGGGTCATACCGGGCTTCCGCGGTACTCACGTTCGACGCCACCGCCGCCTACCGCGATTACCGGGATACTGAAACCGGCATCGGCCTCGCACCGATCGAGGGAGATGCCTTCCGCAGCCACCTGGGTGGCGGGTTTCACCAGGGTGGCTGGTCGGCGAGCGCCACGGCCGGTGTCGACCACGGCTTTGGTGCCTACCGGGGGCAGTTCGACCTGGCGCTGGATCGGTCGTTCGGACCGCGCACCGCATTCGGGCTTCACGCATTGGGAACCGAGCAATTCACCGAGTTTCGGTTCGGTGAGGGAACCACCCATGGTGTCGGATTCGTCGGACGGCATGGCGCCGGCGCTGTCGACGTGACGGCGCAACTCGCTCGTTTCCGCCACACCTTCCACAACCGTCCCGGGTACGAGGACTACGACCAGTGGCGCGGCACGCTCGCGCTGAAAGTCAGGTTCGGCTCCGATCCGATTGCGTTAACGAACCAGGCCGGTGGGGCGACACGATCATGAGCCGCCTCCGCCGGGTCATCGGGGCCGCGCTGCTCCTCGCCGTCGTCGTGTCGAGCGGAGCGGTCCCTTCGCCGAAACCATCCCCCTTTCCGCACACGAAGCACTCCCGCCTCTTCACGTCCTGCGCGCCCTGCCACGCGGAGATCGGAACGGATCGCCCGGAGGAGCTGGTTCGGGTAAGCATCAACGACTGCGCCCGCTGCCACGACGGGCAGACGGCGCCGCCCGTGGCGTGGCAGCCACCCCTCCCGGATCGGGGAAACTTCAAGTTCTCGCACGAACAGCACGTCGGCCGGGAGAAGATTGCGTGCACGGTCTGCCACCTTGCCGCTGGCGCCACCGGCCGGATGCCTGACATGGTTCGTCCGACGGCTGAAACCTGCCTCGCCTGTCACCAGGCCACATCACACCTGGCGGCGGATGCGTCCTGTTCCACCTGCCACGGACCATTGGCTGAATACCCCGGCCTGACGGCCGGTGGCGCCAGCGGCAAGGGGGCAGACCGTGCACGCAATCTTCTCCCGGCCGACGTGCTG
>JAWXBZ010000076.1:0-12636 GCA_034440375.1 Candidatus Eiseniibacteriota bacterium | reverse complement strand
CACCTGGAGCCTGACGAACTGCGTGGTCAATGCATCCCTGGATGTCCAGGGCACCCTGTTGACGCAGGGCGCGACCAGCGTCAACGGGGCGCTCAGCACCTCCGCCGGATCGATCATCCGGGTATTGCCGGTTCCCGGCCAGAGCGCCACGCTCACTGTGTCCACGGGATTTACGAACAACGGAGTCCTGGAGATTGCGAGCCCGCTCGGCTGGCCTTCGTCCATGGTCGTCACCGCCGGCACCCTGACGAACGCACCAGGCGGGATGATCGACGCTCTTCCGGCCGGCTCCGGAACACGAACGCTGACTGCTGCGCTCGACAATCAGGGCACGCTGAACGTGTCGACAAACCTTGTCGTCAACAAGGCTTCGGCGGCGCACCAGAACAGCGGCATGATCAACGTTATCGGTGGCAATCTCACCCTGACCCAATCGGGGACATCACCGTCCTTTACGAACGTCGGAATGCTGACCATTGGAAGTGGTTTTTCAGTCCTGGGGAGCGGCGTGCGGCTTTTCCTGAACGACACCACCGGTGTGATCCAGGGCAGTGGGACGTTCGCCACGACCGGGTTCATCTTTACCAACAGTGGAGCGGTGAACCCCGGCACGTCGCCGGGCCTGCTCACCGTGTCCGGTGCCTTCCCGCAATCCGCAAGCGGCGAACTGAACATGGAACTGGGCGGCCTGACGGCCGGAACCACCTATGACCGGCTGGCGGTCAGCGGCGCGGTCACCATCGACGGCACCCTCAATGTAAGCCTCATCAACGGATTCACGCCTTCGCTCGGCGATTCCTTCCGCGTGGTCACCGCGGGTTCGGTGAACGGGATAACGACGTTCAACGGGCTCGGTGTCGGCCCCGGTCTCGTCCTGGAACCTCGCAACACCGGGGATGGCATCAGCCTCCATGTCGTCACCGACAGCAACGCACCCGAGACGATCCTGGTATCGGGTCCGGCTGATGGCTCCGTCACCAGTTCCGCGTTGGCCACGTTCGAGTGGACCGGCACCGACCTCCAGACGCCGGTCGACAGTCTGACCTATTCCTGGAGCCTGGACAGCGCCGCCTTCACCACGCCGTCACCGGACACCACCACCATGTTCACGGACCTCACCGGGGGAGCTCACACCTTCCGGGTCCGGACGCATGACACGTCGGGGCGAATTGATGCCTCACCGGCCCAGCGCACCTGGACCGTCGACCTGACCGGGCCGGTTGTCCTGATCGACTCGGGACCGGCCGCCGGCAGCGCGGTCGACACCGTCGACGTGCTGTTTGCCTGGCACGCCACCGACAATGTCTTCCCGCCGGACAGCCTGGTTTATTCCTGGCAGCTTGACACCGGCACCGCATCGCTGTTCGATACGACGCAATCCGTGACGCTGACCGGGCTGTCGGAGTCCGGTCACACCATCGTGATCCGCGCCCGGGATGCAGCTGGCAACATCAGTAGCGTCAGCCGATCATTCACCGTGGATCTGACCGACCCGCAGACCTCGATTGCTCTCGGTCCGACGGACGGTGGCGCAACGAACACGCTGAGTGTTTTCTTCTCCTGGTCCGGGACCGATGCCGTTGGCGGCCTCACCTTCTCGACGCGACTGGATGGCGGCACCTGGAGTTCCTTCGCCTCCGCGACGAGTGGCACGTTCAACTTCGGAGTCATTGGCGCTCATACCTTCGAGGTGCGGGCGCGCGACAGCGCCGGAAACATCGATGCCACACCGGCCGCCAGGGCGTTTAACATCGAGATGGGTCTTCCGGTCGTGTCCATTCTGACCGGTGTGGTCGAGGGTGCCGTCCTCGACACCAACATCGTCTCGTTCGGCTGGACGGGGAGCGACACGGAAACGCCGCGGGCCAGCCTGCTCTTCGCGTCGACGATCGACCCGCAGCCGTTCGGCCCAACCACCGCCGACTCGACACGCACGTTCACCGGCCTCGGTGACGGGCTCCAGACGTTCCGGGTCCGCTCGCAGGATCTTGCCGGCAACACGTCGGTGCCGGCCACCCGATCGTTCACGGTGAACAATCTTCCGCCATCAATCATCTTCACGGCCGGACCCGCGAACGGCTCCCTCTCGAACGACACCACCGCGGTCCTGGCTTGGAGTGGTTCCGACATCGTGAGCCCCGACAGCACCCTTCAATTCCAGTGGCGGCTGGACGGTGGCACCTACTCGGTGTTCGATATGACCACGACCGTACCACTGAGTGCCCTGCTCGATGGTCCTCATGACTTCGAAGTCCGGTGTCGGGACCAGGTGGGGAAGATCGGATCCCTGACGCGATCGTGGATCGTGGATCTTGCCCCGCCCCTGGTCAACACGCCGACGGCCCGCCTCCAGGACGGCAACACGGTCCAGGTGACGATGACGGGGTCCGACGATCGATCGCTGGCCGGGTTCCACCTCCAGGTGGCAACGGACATTGGATTCACAAACGTCGTCCAGGATGTCGCCGTCTCGACGACAGGCCTTTTCAGCTTCGTCGGCAGCAACGGGGCCGGCTACTTTGCGCGGGCCTACTCGATCGACGGAGCCGGAAACCTGAGTCCTTACAGCATGCCGTCCAACGAGGTATCGCTGGCGTTTCTCCCTGATCTGTTTGTCGGTTCGGTTCTCGCGCCACCGACGGCCAATTCCGGCCAGACGCTTCAGCTGACCTGGCAGGTCACGAACTCCGGCGACGGTCCGACCCAGGCACCGCAATGGTACGACGATGTCTACCTCTCGGTCGGACCGACCTACAGTCCCTCGACCTCGCTCTTTCTGGGTCGATTCGAGAACACGGCCTACCTGGCACCCGGCGAGTCGTACGCGACAACCCGGCAGGTTACGTTGCCCCGGGGGGCCAATGGACTTCACTACCTTCATGTCCGGACCGACAACCTGGATCAACAGGCCGAGGACTCGGCGGCCAACAATACGGGGGGCTCGGCCGGCTTCACCATTTTCCTGTCCGACTTCGCTGATCTGCGCACGACATCGGTCGTGGTGCCGCCGACCGCCTTCTCCGGCGAGGCCATCAATGTCCAGTGGACGGTCCGAAACCAGGGGAGCGGCCGGACGGATCTTGATCAATGGTGGGACACGGTATTTCTATCTCCGGACTCCACCCTGGGGCTGACCTTTCAGACGGGCACGATAAGGGTATTCGATCAGCCGCTCGGGCGCTTTCGCCATTTCGGCGCCCTCGAGGCGGACAGCAGCTACATCCGTACGGAGTCGATCACGCTGCCCCAGGGCATCAATGGAAACTACTGGCTCATCGTCTACACCGACATCGGGGTCACCGCCTCCGGCCAGACCGTGCCCGAGGATGGCGAGGTCTTCGAGAACGTCGGCCAGTTCAACAACTGGAACAACGATGATATTTCCACCACGCTCACGCCACCGGCCAACCTGGTCGTCACCGCCGTGGCCGCCCCGGCCTCCATCAACTCGGGCGTGCCGTTCAACGTTTCCTGGTCCGTGCTGAACAGCGGCCTCAACCCGACCTGGGAGACGTGGTGGTCGGATCGGCTGTATCTCTCGACCAATGCCACGCTCGAGGAGGGCACCGACACCCAGCTGGCCAACGTGGCGCATACCCAGTTCCTGGGGCGCGATTCCTCGTACACCAGCTCGGCCCAGGTCACCCTGCCCAACGGGACCCAGGGCACCTACTACTTCCTGGTCCACGCCGATCGTTCGCTAAGTGTTCAGGAACTCGACGACGGGGACAACACGCGGGCCACCCTGTCGGCCGCCACCGTCACGGTGCCACCGTGGCCCGATCTCCTGGTCACCGACGTGACCGCCCCGTCATCGGCGGTGGCCGGCACGCCCATCAACGTGACCTGGCAGGTGACCAATGACGGCGGCGCGCCCAGCCACGGTTCGTGGGTTGACCGGGTGATCCTGTCCACCTCGCCCAGTGTGGCATCCGGCACCGTACTCGGTGCGTTTCTCCGACCCGGCACGCCGGGAGTGGGAGCGTCGTATTCGCTCACGGGAACATTGACGCTGCCGTCATCCCTCTCCGGTACCTATTACGTGCATGTGCAAACCGATTACGAGAACCGGCTGTTCGAGCACACGGACGAAGGAAACAACACAGGCTCATCGAGTGGACTGATCATTACACCCTACCCGCCGGTGGACCTGCAGGCGTCGTCAGTCGTCGGTCCGGCCACGGCCTTCTCGGGCGCAACGGCCGGTTTCAGCTGGACAACGTCGAATATCGGAAGCGCCGCCACTCTCTCGACTAGCTGGAAGGAAAAGGTCTACCTGTCGCTGGATCCCGTGCTGGGCGGCGGCGATCTGCTCCTCTCGTCCCAGACCTACAACGGCGGTCTCGGGGCGGGGGCGTCGACCAATCGCTCCGTCAACGTTGTGCTCGGCAACGGCTTGACGGGGACCTATCATGTGATCGTCGACGTCGATCCCGACCGGTCCAACTCGAACGATATCAACCTGTCCAACAACGTCGTTGCGTCGGGTGCCACGACCATGGTTCAGCTGACTCCGCCGCCCGACCTGATCGCGTCCATGGTCGTGGTCCCCGCCATGGCGACGGCGGGCCAGCCGATGACCGTAGACTGGACAACGACCAACAGTGGCAGCGGGCCGGCCGTACCGGCCGACTGGGATGTCTCAGTTTACCTGTCGACAAACCAGTACCTGGACGGATTCGATATCAACCTCGGCACCTACGCCCACACCGGAGTACTTCCGGCCAGCGGCGTCATCAGCGAGTCGTTCGGCGTCGAGTTGCCGATTTATACGTCTGGACCGTACTACGTCATCGTGGATGTGGACCGGAACGGCGAGGTTTACGAGGCCGGGGCGGAGGTCAATCGAGCCCATGCCGTCGTCAACGTGATTCTGCCGCCTCCCGCCGACCTCGTGGTCACGGGCATCAGCGTCCCGCCAACTGCCGAGCCCGGTGTCCCGTTGACAATTTCCTGGACCATCGAGAACCAGGGCATGAACCCGGCCGTGGGACAGATGCGCGACGGCATCTACATTTCGGCGGACACGACCTTCACACCGGACGCACCGCTGGTGGGGATCACCACGCGATCGATCGACCTGGCTC
Source organism: Candidatus Eiseniibacteriota bacterium (assembly GCA_034440375.1). Lineage (GTDB taxonomy): Bacteria > Eisenbacteria > RBG-16-71-46 > JABDJR01 > JAWXBZ01 > JAWXBZ01. The sequence continues at coordinate 7,549 of JAWXBZ010000076.1, read as the reverse complement.
CCGGAGCCGCGATCTCCATTCACTCGACGATCACACTGTCGGCGGAAGCCCTGGCTGGACTCGTCGGGCAGATCACCAGGCCACTCCCCGGCGTGTCACCCGGCGCGTATCACGCCATCGTGAAAACCAACCTGCGAAACAATATCCGCGAAACGACGCTTGACAACAACGAGAATTTCTCGGCCTCGCCGATCGTGGTGGACATCACGCCGCTCCAGCTCGAGGTTCCGGCTGCGATCAGCCTGGCCGCCGGCCAGTCCCGCTACTTCAAGCTCTCCGTTAGCGGCGAGTTCGACCTGCGACTCGACCTGTCATCGACGGAAGCTGGGGCGACCAATGAGTTGTACGTTGCGTTCGATCGGGCGCCGACGCCGGGAGATTTTGATGTCTCCGGTCCCCCCACGTTCACGGCCGGTCCATCAATTCTCATTCCGTCCATCCAGGACGGCACGTACTACATCCTGATCCGCGCGGCGGCCCTGCCGTCCGGCGTGACCAGTGAAGTCGTGACCATCACGGCCAGGGCGCTCCCGTTCTCGATTACATCGGTCTCGCCGACCGTCATCGGGAGCCCGGGGGAGGTGACGCTCACCGTCGACGGCGCGGGATTCCGGGACTTCACCCGGCTGTATCTCAGCTACGGAAACATACTCGTCCCGGCGAACCGAACCGTCTTCATCAATACGACCCGGATGAAGGGTCGGTTCATTCTGCCGGCCGGAATTACCGGATCCATGAGCGTGAAGGCGATCAACGAGGACGAAACGGTCACCCTGCAGCAGGCGGTTCTCGTCGAACCGGCGCGGGCACTGGCGGTCGTGACAACCGCCGTACGCCAGGACTTCGTCCGCAACAACGCCGCTGCCTATTTTACTTTCCGATATCGCAACGTCTCGAATGTCGATATTTCCCACTTCCAGGCACGCCTGATCGTTCCCGGAACGACGCAGATCATCGCCGTCCAGTCGAGTCCGGGCTTCCTTCGTCGAAGCGATCGATATCCGGAGCTGTTTGCTCCTACCGCCGGCGACCATATCGGCCTGCTCAACGTGGTGGTCGACGATTCCATCCGGACCCTCGACCTCGAGACGGCGCACCTGGCGCCCGAGGACGAAGTGGTCGTCACGCTGAACGTCACCGGTTTCCCAACGAGTCCGTTTTCCATTCTGTCTCTCACGGAGCTGTCCGATACCCCGACCTGGCTGACACGGGAAGCGGTGAAAATCGAGGCTTCGCGCGCGGCCATCCTGGGCAACCCGTCGGGAGTCGAGCCGGCGGTGCTGAATCTCGCGGCCGACCCAACCAACTTCCGGGACGAGGCCCTGCTGGCCGACCATGTCGTGAACGGCCTCCTGGACACCCTCGACGTCCTCGCCCTGGCCGACGGTCCGCTCCTGTTCCCGGTCAGCATGGATTCCGAGCCGCCATTCAGCCTCGGTGGTGGGCCGGTAACCCAGGAGGGGGATTGCTCGCACCCGACCGAGGCACCCGATTGCACCAGCGAGGGGACCGTCGAGTGCGCCCTTCCGTCCTGCCTGGCCTGCTTCGATGCCGTGCTTCCGCTCACCCTCCGGCTCGGAACCGGCCTGACCGTGGGCATTCCGGGAACGACCTGCGGTGCCTTCTCCTTCGAACAATGCATCGATGCCGTGGTCGTGGCGCCGTGCGATCCGAACACGCTGACCGGCCCTCCCGGCTTCGGCCCCGCCCATTTTGTCGCCGTGTCCCAGCCGATGCTCTTCACGGCCAACTTTGAAAATCTCTCGGGCGTGGCCACGGCGCCGGCCCAGGTTGTCCAGGTCAACGTGCCACTCCACGCCAACCTGGAGCTCTCGTCCTTCCGGCTGGGCAGTTTCGGATTTGGTTCACATGTCATCGAGGTGCCGCCCAACCGCTCCTCCTATACGGTGGAGCCCTATTTCTCTGATCTGAACCTGCGCGTTCGCGTGACGGCCGGCGTGGACATCAACGCCCGGAAGGCATTCTGGACGTTCACCTCGATCGATCCGGCCACCGGGCAGCTGCCGACAAATCCCCAGACTGGGTTCCTCCCGGTCAATGATCAGTTCGGCCGCGGCCAGGGGTTCTGCAACTTCACCGTGAGGCCCGCTTCGGGTGCGACCACCGGTGCCCCGATCTCAATGCAGGCGGCCATTACGTTCGACACGAACGCCCCGGTAAGTACCAACACGACATCGCATACCATCGATGGAATCAAGCCGTCGAGCACGGTCGGGGCCCCGCAGATCCTGGGTCCAAACTCAGTCCGAGTGGCGTGGTCCGCCAGCGATGACGCGACCGGCTCCGGGGTCGGAACCTTCGATCTGTACCTGCAGCAGAATAATGGCGGCTTCCAACTCGTGTCCGGCAACCTGGCTCAGTCCGCCGCCACGCTGACCCTTCAACCGGGTCACGCGTACGGGTTCTATACGATCGCCCGCGATAACTCCGGGAATCCGGAACCGGCCAAGAATGTCGCCGAGGCCACGATCAATCTCAGTTCCGGCGTCGGAGTGCCCGATGCGCCGCCGCCGCCGCCGCAGTATGCGTTGGCCCAGAACTACCCGAACCCGTTCCAGTCCGCCACGACCGTTCAGTTCGACCTCCCGGTCGAGACGGAGGTCGAACTGCAGATCTTCGACGTCAGTGGTCGGTTGGTGGCTTCCTACCTTGGCGGGCAGCGCATCCCGGCCGGTCGACACACCCTGAACCTGGATGCCGGGTCGTTCGGCAGCGGTATCTATTTCTACCACTTGAAGGCCGGGGACAAGCTGTTTACGCGCAAGATGCTCGTCGTTCGTTAGGACGGCCTGTCAGGGAACCGAGGAAACCTGCGGCTGCCAGCCAAGCTGGATGACCTCGAAGTCATCGGCATCCAGGCCATGAAAAGCCGGATTCAGGATGTCGTTGTCCCAGCGAGAATCCATGGTGCCCTGGATGTACATGTCGCTGCCGTTGTCGGCCAGGATCAGTCCATGGCGCTTCATCGCGCGAAAAATTCGCTGCAGTTCCGGCGTGTACCCGGCGATGTTGGTCGTGGCTTTCATCCGCAGGCGCGTTCCCATCGGCGGCGCGCTGGGATCGGAACCGGCCGTGTGTGACGCCGGCCAGACGTAGCCGTTGGTGGCGCGGGTCGTGAAGCGGAAGGCGTGGAAGATCTCGCCGGCGCCGAATGCTTCGTCCACGCGGATCAATCCTGGAAAGATGGCCAGGCCGGCGGCATCGGCCGAGGTCCAGCCATCCGGACGCCGATCATTCGTGGCCAGATTGAACACGGCTCCGGATCCGGCCTCCCATCGATTCAGCGCACTGTTCCAGCGTGTGGCCCACGTTTCGAACAGCAGCCAGTTATCGCGATCGATCAGGATGAGATGGCGATCGCCACTCGTGCCCCCGCCGATGACGCCCCCCTCGATGTAGTTCGGCAGGGTGCGCGCCTCGATCGGAATCGGATAGCCGGCCGGCATTCCGGGAGCGCCAGCATCACTCTCATTGCCGTGCAGGACAAAAGTCACGGACAGGCGTGCCTGCGTTCCGTCGACGCCGACATACGGAATCCCGTAGGGGGGCGGACCGAAATCAGGATGAAGCCGCCGGGTGGCCGTCGGGTTCTGCGGAGTCCGGCCGCTGATCCAATTGATGAATGCCTGCGAATTCGGATCGACCGGTGCCGTGGTGATGTCGTGATTCCACCAGTTATCGGTTGGAAAGACCTGCCGACTGGTGAAGTCTTCGTTCAGTACGGCGGCCGCCGTTACCGGTGCCGGTTGGCGATCGCCGCGGAAGGGGGCGGTGGTTCCGGAACCTTCATCGGAGCAGGCGGTCAATCCCGCGAAAGTGATGAGCCCGCCCAGCCGGGAAATGTTACGAAGTGACGGCATGTCGTGTTTTCCTCAATTGGACCGTGTCGTTCAGCGATGCGGCCGTCGAGTGACCCAGGACCCGACGACTCGAGTATTCCTCGATTGGCTATCGACCCACCGGTGCTTTGGGGCCACTAATACAACTCATCCGATCATCCAACGACGAAAAACCACGTTCAATTGGGGCATCTTGTCCAGTCTGTTCCCATTCACCGGGTGCATCGACCCAGCGACTCGCGGGCCGTCACCGCAGACGGTCATCGGCGTTTCGGGCACACCGGAAGTCCCGGTTGTCATTACCAGAACCAACCTCGGGGCTGGCCGCTTCGTGGCCGAACGTCCGCCGGCGGCCTATGGCGAAGGAACGCACACCGTAGTGTGGGACCCGGGTCTGCCCCACTCGGGCGTCTACTTCGTGCGCGTCCAGACGGCGCAGGGCTTGATCGCGGCGCGGCGCTGGGTCGTCACGCGCTGAGCAAGCCGGGCGCCGAAAACTGCACGGCCCACTACAAGAGCTGAGCCAGAAACGTCCTTACGGGAACAACCATTGCCGTCCCCGGTCTCGCGAAACAATCGGCGTCCACATAGTCCGCGTCGATCACCACCTGAAAGGCGTGCGGCACTCCCAACCGATTCTGAAAGTACCTCAGTGCGCCACCGATGGTCGCCGCCTTCTGTTTCACCTCGACGAGAAACCAGGGATTGCCGTCCCGTACAACGACCAGGTCGACTTCCCTCTTTTCCTTGCCCCTCAAGTATTTGAGTTCGAAGGCCCCGAGGCCCATGTCATTCCAGCCATCCACCGCCTTGAGCATGTGGCAGGCGATGAAGGTCTCGGCCCGGTCTCCGGCATCCTCGATGGCGGCCCAGTCGCGGAGAAACCACTTTGGCTCCTTGCGGAGCGATCTTGACACGTTTTGGAACCAGGGTCTGACCAGAAACCCCAGGTGAAGATCGCGAAGTACCTCGACCCATCGCCGAACGGTATCGATCGAAACGCGGACTTCCTTCGCGAGGTTTCCAAACACCAACTGCCGGGCCGATCGGGTCGTGAGGCGCGCTACGAGCGAGTCCAGCTGGTCGAGCTGTTGAATCTGCGTCAGATCGCGGATGTCCTCCCGTACGAGCTGGGCCCGCCTCAATGATTGCCACCGGCGACTGAAGCGCGCGTCGCGTTTCAGAAACGGCTCCGGGTATCCACCATGATTCCAGAGGGCCCCGTACTCGGACTCCGATACCGCCCCATCAGGCTGTCCCCGCCGCGTCGGTACACGTCCATTCGGCTGCTGCCGGTGACGATGATTCGGACCTGTTCCGCGTAGGTATCGTAAAACCCCTTCAGGAACTGCTTCCAGCGGGAATACTTGTGCAATTCGTCGAAAAGCACCGTTGGCGGGGTAACCACCAACTGATCCAATCCCGACCGCGCTGCGATTGCACCTGGCCCGGCCAGGAGGCTCTCACGGTCATCAACATTGTCCCAGTTCAGGTAGGTGTCCGCGTGGCTCCGGCACGTCGTCGTCTTCCCCACCTGCCGCGGACTAGCCGCATGATCCCGCCCTTAAGGCATCACCAGCACCAGCCGGGGATAGATCAAGTTCTCGTTGGCCACGCGGTCGCGGTTCAGATCCCAGATCTCCCGCCAGCGGGCGGTGTTTCCGAGTTCTCGCTGGGCGATCATGCTGAGGGTGTCCCCCTGCTTGACGGTGTAGGTCTTCTTGCCGGCGATGGGCTTCATGAAAATCTCCGACGAGCTGGAGAGATATTCGCGCATCAGGTCGACGTAGGCGGGCGTTGCCTTGAAGCGGTCGAGCGCCTGGTTCACCTCGTAGATCAGGTCGTAATTTCCCTTCGGGACGCCCACCGCGTACTTCGACTGGTTGAGGTTGTAGCGCGCGATGACCGTGCGGGGGTGTTCCTTGATCTCCTCGGCGGCGAACGGATAGTCGTAGATCAAGGCGTCGGCCTGGTCGTTTTCCACGGCCTCGAACCAGCCGCTGTCGCCGGAGAACTTGGCGATCCGGGCGCCGGGTATGTTCTGCTGCACCCAGCGCTCGGCGGCCGGATCATCGTAGATGGCCACTCGCTTCCCGGCCAGGTCGGCGGGGGAGCGGAACTGCGACACCAGCCCCTCGTGCACGATCATGCAGAGGCCGAAGTCCAGGTAGCCGTTTGACCAGTCCACGCCTTCGATGGAGGGGTCGGGGACATAGCCGGCCATGATCAGGTCGATTTCGCCGGCCACCAGTTTGCCGGGGAGTTCCTCGTAGTCCGCCTCCACGACCTGCACCTTCCCGGCCTTCAACGCCTCGGCGATGACGCCGGCCAGGCGGAAATCGAAGCCGTCTTCCTGCTTCCGATCGTTGACGAAGTGAAGCGGCGCGGCATCCGGCTCCATGCCGACGCGCAGGACGCCGTCACGGGCGATGCGGGCCATGACGCCGCCCGTGGCCTGATTCTGCGTGGTGGCGCCGGCAGTCGGCAGTTCCGCCTGCTTCGTGGCGGTCACCTTTGTCCCACCGCCCGGCATCTTGAATGGCAGCCGATCGCGATACGTCCACGCCGCGAATCCGAGCACGGCCAGCCCAACCATCACGATCAAGAGCCTGCCGGCCACCGTCAGGTGGATGGCGCCCGATTCCGATCCCCGAACTTTCATTGGCAATCCTCCCGTCAACCGACCGCGATCGTGTGATGTTCAAGACGGGCGCCGCTGTCCCGGGGGGCACCGCTATCGAGCGGGGTGCCGCTCAGCAAAGCCATGATGGCCTTCGCGGTATCCAGCCCCGATTGTGCGGCGCCGTTCATGTATCCCTGGAAGTCATAGCTGCAATGTTCGCCCGCGAAGAAGAGATTGCCCACCGGTTCGCCCTCCGCCCCGGCGATCGACGTCCACTGCCCCGGCTTGTAGCAGGCATAGCTGGCCTTCGTCCATGGAAAGGTCGGCCAGTGGAAGCGCGACGTCTTGCCGTTCCGAAGGCGTGTGGCACCCGGGTACGTACGCTCGATGCCGGGCATGAGTCGCATGGCCGCTTCCTCGGCGGTGCCATTTCCGGCCTCGAGGCCTGGGCGACCGCCGGAGTAGAGGGTGAGGCCTCCTTCCGTGCCGGCCTGCAGGAAGCTGTTGTCCCAGGCGAGCTGGTACGACTCGTCGCTGTAGCTGGAGCCGGAGTACCCCTTCTGGATCCAGGGGCGATTCTTGAAGCCGACCAGGACCTTGGCGTTCATGCCGTAACCGAGATCGCGGATGGCCGCCATCTTGACCGGCGGCAGATCCGGCGGCAGGCTCACCTCGCGCAACATGGTGAAGGGGACCGCCAGAACGACGATGTCCGCCTCCTCGTCCTTCGGCCCGCCATCGGTCTGGAAGGTGAGCGTAAAGCCGGCACCCCGACTCCGGACGGCTTCCAGCTTGTGCCGCCGCTGGATCTGCGGCTCGAGGCGTTTGGCCAGCTCGTCCACGACGCGCTGGTTGCCCCCCTTGACCTTATAGCGCTCGTCGCTCTCGCCGAACAACTCGAACGACGAGGCGTCGGACAAGTCGCCGGTACCGATCAGGAAGATGAAGTTGAGGGCCGACTGCTCGGCGGCCTCGAGGCCGTACTCGGTGACGTAGGCCACATCGATCACCTTGCGGAGCCAGCCGGTGGAACCGATCGAGTCGAGGTACTGGGCCACCGACATCT
>JAWXBZ010000075.1:0-39371 GCA_034440375.1 Candidatus Eiseniibacteriota bacterium | reverse complement strand
GCCGCGTCACACGGCCGAGCGTAAACTCGACCTGATTCGGGCCGTCGGCATTCCAACCGTGGGTGCCGTGCCACGGCTCTGGCTCACCGACGCGGAAAAGGCGGACGGGTACGATCGATTGATGGAGGCGCTCGGATCGGCCGGACCCTCCGCTTTCGACAACGCAATTCTCGTTGCCGTTCCTGCCAGCCGCCGTGAGTACAAACGGTGGGCGCCGGAACGCATGGCGGCGCTGCTCGACGGCTTTGCCGTCGCCACTCGAGCGCCCATCGTCCTCGTCGGCGGACCCGGCGAGGGTGATCAACTGCGAAGCGTTTCCATCGGCATGTCCCGACCGCCGCCGATCATCCTGGCCGAAAGCATTCGGGCGCTCCTGTCTCTTCTCGGCGCGGCCCGGGCGGTCGTCGGACCCGATGGTGGTGCGCGGCAGCTGGCCGAGGCGCTGGACCGGCCGACACTGGCACTCTTCGGGCCACAGAATCCCATCCACTGGACGCGCCTCTCCAATCGGCACCGCGCGATCCGCGGCCGACGCGCCGATTGCACGATCCGTTGCCGCCGCGGCAGGGGCCCGTGCGCCTGCCTGGCATCAATACCGGTCGAGGCCGTGCTGCCTGAACTCCTCGAACTCTGGCGAGGTACCTCGTGAGGCGTGACGCGGAATGCCCCGTCCGAACCATCCTGGCCTTCCGCAATGGCTCGATCGGCAACACGATGGTGGCCATTCCGGCCTTCCGGGCCCTGAAACGCCGCCATCCCGCCGCGCGCCTGGTGGTGGTCGTCGACCCGGTGGGACAGGAGCTCCTTGCGGAGCTCGATGTCATCGACCGCCTGATCGTTTACGACCGGAAGGGCCGGCACCGGGGACTGGCAGGCTGGCTATCCTTCGTGGGGGAACTGCGACAAGAGAAACCGTCCCATGCGATCCTGTTCAAGAGATTCTTCCGGAACGAACTGCTGGCATTCCTGTCCGGTGCGAGCGTGCGCGCCGGATTCGTGAGCGGAGGCCGCGCCCGGCTCCTCAACCGGAAACTCGACTATCGGGAGGGGACCAGCATTACCCGGCTGAACCTGGAACTCGCCGCCCGGCTCGGGGCGGAACAATCGGATGCGGCCCCGTACCTGCCCCTCTCCAACATCGATCGCGAACGAGCCCGGGCGTTGCTGACCGAAAACGGCCTTGAACCGAAGCGGTACCTGGTGGCCCACTACGGCGGCGTATCAACCGACCCATCGTTCCTGCCGCCGACGGCTTTCGTTCCGCACCTCGTGGCGGCGGCGTTGCCCCTGGAGTCAATCGTCCTGGTCGGCGCGGGGGCCCGTGAGCGGGAGTGGGCCCGGGTCATCGCCCGCGAAAATCCACGGGTTTGCTGCCTGCTGGATCAGCCGATCCGGGTGACGGCGGCCCTGATCGAATCGGCCCGGTTCTTCATCGGCATGAATTCCGGACCCGCGCACCTGGCGGCGGCCGTCGGCACTCCGGAAGTGATCCTGTTTCGAGGGGGTGCCGGGGCGGCCGCCGAGATCGCCAAGTGGCGACCCGAATCGCCGACGGCCGAAGCGCGGATTGTACCGCGCGTCGACCCCATCATCGGCCTCGCCATTCCGGCCTACCGCAATGTGGATCGGCTTCGCCGGGCGCTCCTTTCCGTCCGCTCGGCCTCGCCCTCCCTGCTCGAACGGGCCGTCATCGTGGACGACAGCGGCGACGGCCGGGTGGCCGACGAACTCCGGGCTGAGTTTCCCGGGGTTCGCTGGATCGTGCATCAGGGCAATCGTGGATTCGGCGCCTCGGCGACCCGCGCCGTCGTCGAGTGCCCCGCCGGCGTGGTCGTGCTCCTCAACGACGATACCGAACTCCTCACCAACCCCGTGCCACCACTCCTTGAATTATTCCAGCGCCCGGACCTCTTCGCGGTCACCTTCCGCTCGATCGACGAATCAGGCCGATTTCGAGAGGGGGCCAAGCGGCTTGCCTGGCCGTTCGGGCTGCCCCGGATCCGGCACAACGAGCGGGACCAGCGCCCGGCACTGGATGGCCTCCTGCCCTCGGACTACGCCGTCGGCGGCCATGCGGCGTTTCACCGGGAGATGTTCGCGTCGCTGGGCGGATTCGATCCCCTGTTTAAACCTTTCTACTGGGAGGACGTTGACCTGGCCCGGCGGGGCGCCGCTCTGGGACGACGAATCGCCTACGAACCTTCGATTGTGGTTCGACACGCGTCGGCCGGCGCCATCCGAACGAGCCACGACGCCCGGCAGATTCGAATCATTACCCAGTGCAATCGGGTCCTGTTCGGCTGGCGGCACTGTCCGCGGGGTGCGGCCCCACTCCAACTACTGGCACTGGCCTGGTACGCAGCGACATCCTCACTTTTTCGGGAGGCACTGGACGAGGCCCGTCGGCGACGGCGGAGCGCCCCGACCGCCATTCAGGCCCGCGGTGTGGATGACTCCCACAGTGATTCGGCCGCCTCCACAACAACCTCGACCGGCAGCCCCCTAGGATCGTAGAGAGCCCGGTTTCGCGGGCCCGGTGGCCCGAAAACGCCCTGATTGGCGGACAGGAACAGGGCCAGCGTTGGTGTTCCGACCGCCGCGGCCACATGCATCGGCCCGGTGTCCCCGGCAATCATCAGGTGCAGATGGGTCAGCGCAGCCGCGAACGGACGGACTGGCAGTCGAGGGATGGTTACCGCAGGGCAGTTTCCGATCTGTCGAACCAGATCCTCCTCACCGGGTCCCTGGAAAACCAGGATCTGTCGATTCGCGTGCCCGGCGAGGCGATCGATCAGTTCGGCGAATTGATCGATCGGCCACCGTTTGACACCTCGCCCGCCGGGGTGAATACCCAGCCACCGGCGTCCCAAATCGGCGCCGGCCTCGATCAGCACCTGACGCGCGGCGTCACGCTCGGCCAGGCCGATCGGCAGCGAAAGCGGTCCGCCCTCGACACCGGGAACGAGTCGTCGCAGAAGGTCGAGAAATACCTCCGACTGGTGGCGTGACGGGTCGGGTTGAAAGAGGAGGCCGGCGTCAAGAACACGCCCCGATGATCCGGCCAGGTATCCGACGCGCCGCCTGGCGCGGGCCGCCACCGTGAGCAGCGAGCCGGTCAACGAAAATTCCTGCGGATGACTTGCGTCGAGCACAAGGTCATACGGCTCGCGTCGCAGTTCACGAAAGAGGTCGAGGGCCCGAAAACCATTTTCGACGAGCCGGCGCTTATCGAAGACGATCGTCCGCGCGACACGCGGATCGCCCTGGATCAGGTCGGCGGACACCCGAGCCAGGAGCAGGTCAACCCGGACGCCGGGCCAGGCCTGGTGAATGGCGTCGAGAAGCGGCAGGAGAAGTACCAGGTTGCCGATCCGGTCATCGGGCCGAATGATGAGGACGCGGGCCGGCGGATAGCCGGGACGGATCGGCTCGAGTCCTCGCCGGGGCGCCAGCGCGAATGGGGCAAAGAGAAGTCTCTTGCCAAGCTTTTCCCAGGGACTGGCCATGCTGTGATAGTTTCACCCGATCCGAATGACTTGAGATAAACGCGGCGCAGCCTAACAGCCCCGGGCCTCTTCCGAAAGGCGTCGGCGGCGGCGCCAGGACCCCCTCCCGGATTTCGTGGAGCGCGTGAGCGAACCTCTCCGTATCCTCCAGATGGTTACGGTGCGCTGGTACAACGCCTGCGCCGAGTACGCCATCAACCTCTCGGCGGGCCTCGCGGCGCGCGGACATCGCGTGGTCGTGGCCGGCTTTGCCGACAGTCCTCCGCTGGTCGAAGCGCGCCGACGTGGGCTCCAGGTACTGGATGCCTACGACTTTCGGCCGGGTCCAATCCACCTCCCGATCACCATTCATCGATTCGGACGGTACCTCCGCCAGAGCCGGTTTGACCTGATCAATGTTCACCGTGCCGATGATCATGTGGCGGCGGCCCTGGCTCTCGGCGGACAGGGACCACCCCTGGTGCGGACGCGCGGCGATGTCCGTCCTCCGCGCCGCCATCTGCTGAATCGGTGGCTCTACGAGCGTCTCACCGCGGCCCATGTCCTGGCCGCCGAGTTCATGCGGCCGCGCTTTTACGCGGGCTTTCGGATCGGAGCCGAGCGGGTGGTCACCATCCGGCCCGGACTGGACGTCGAGGCCTTTCGCTCCGGACCCGGAAACCGATGGAACGTCCGTGATGCCCTGGGCCTCCCCCGCGGGGCGCGAATTGTCGGTGTCATCGGGCGTCTGGCGGAGGCCAAGGGGCACCTTGTCGCGCTCGAAGCCTTCAGCCGCCTGGCGGGCCGATTTCCGGATGCGCGTCTGGTCATTGCCGGGGCGCCGGAGGGATTGACGCCGGCCCTCCTCTGGGAGCGTGCCCAGCACCTCGGGATCGAACGACTCGTCAAATTGCTGCCGCGACAGGATGACATCCGGCCGCTCATGTCGGCTCTGGATGTCGGCTTGATTGCCTCCGTCTCCTCCGAAGCCATCTGCCGCGTGGCCCTCGAGTACCAGGCCCTCGGGGTGCCGGTCGTCGGTTCCGACCTGAACTCCATTCCGGAGATGGTCGTCCACGGGAAGACCGGACTGATCGTGCCGCCGGGCGATCCGACTGCGATGGCCCAGGCGATCGAGCGCCTCTTTCTCGAGCCACAACTGGCGGAACGACTCGGGGCGGCTGGCCCCACGCAGGTGCGGGAGAATTACGATCTCCCGTCGATGCTGGAGCAGACCGAAGCGCTTTACCGACGCCTCGTCCGGGATCGGCGACTCAACGGAGGGCCGGTCATTGAATGATCCGACCGTCGGTGACTATTCGATCGAAGCCAGCTTGTTGCGGGCCGATCGGGCCTCTTCCGACGATGGATATTTCCGGATCACCTCGTCGAACCAGCGCTTGGCGTCCGTCGTGTCGTTTCGGCGCAGGGCGCAGTAGCCCAGCTTGAGACAGGCGGCCGGCACCTTGTCCCCACGCTGGTGCTCGTTCACCACTTTTTCGAACTCGCGGGCCGCCTCGCTGATCTGGTCCTGGACGTAGAAACATTCTCCCAGCCAGTACTGCGCGTTGTCCGCCAGGTCGTCGCCCGGATGTCGATCCAGAAACTCACGAAAGCCCTGCGAGGCGAGCTCGTAGTTTCCGCGGGTCACGTCCCGGTAGGCGCGATCGTACAACTCACCGGGATCGCCGACGGGTGACTGACGCGATTCATTCGGAGGCGCCGGCGTCCGGTCTGAAGCAGAGTCCGGCACCGCCCCTCCCCCGTACGGGTCGGTGCTAATGGGGGGGGGAGTCGGCTGCCAGGTTGGCGTGGGAGCCGGCCGGGCGCGACGCTGCACCTGTTCCCCCAGGTTTTCGAGCTGACCGGACAGGCGCTCGAGAGCTTCGTTCAACGTCGTCAGTTCCGCTTTCAGGTTGGCCTCGCGCTCCGCGGACCGGGTGGCCTGCGAGCGCAATTCCGCCTCGAGCGCGCCGATCTTCCCGGTCATGGCCGCCTGCTCCGATCTCATGGCGCGAAGCATCTCCACGGATTCCTCGACATTCGCCGGTTGTTGGAAATATTGCCGCGGCGAGCAACCGGTGGCGAGGGCGATCAGCAGGAGGCCGGCAGCTGTTTCAGCTGCCAGGCCGCGGTGAAACGGATGCCTCATCAGGGATTGGTCACACGGAAGTGCGCCCGACGATTCTGCGACCAGGCCGACTCGTCGTGTCCCGTCTCGAACGGACGCTCCTCGCCGTAGGCTATGGTGGCCACGCGGGAGGCTTCCACGCCCAGGTCCACGAGGTAGTCGCGGGTGGCGTCGGCGCGACGCTGGCCAAGAGCCAGGTTGTACTCGACCGTCCCGCGCTCGTCACAGTGCCCTTCGACCATGACACGGAGGGCTCCCATCTCGCGGAGATGGGAGGCGTTTCCGGAAAGTACAGAACGGGCTTCTTCGGACAGCGTGTGGTCGTCATAGGTGAAGAAAATGTCCCGAAGACTTGGATCTTCCTGGTAGGCGTCGACGGGGGCGTCTCCATTGCCGTCACCGGTGTCCGTGGAAGACGAGTTGTCCGGGACCGGCGTGGTCTGCGTGACATCCGCTGGGGTGGTCTTCTTCTTCGAGCAACCGGTTGATATGAGAGCGCAACCCGTAATCAGGACCAGGAGCGACCAGTTAGCGGTGGTGCGGACGATCGACATTGTTCGATTCTCCTTCTTCCGTTTGATCGGAATGGCTCATCTTCGATCAGCATCTCAATTTGCAGGTGATACCGCCGAGTGTATTCGATGATCGTCATGCCGGCAACCAGACACCGATCATCGCGGCAGTCGCGGTCCCCAGGATGTGCCGTAGCATTCGGCGTCAAGAGTTGTCAGACGCCGGACGCCCGAACCGTCCGAGTTCATCGTGTAGAGGGCGCGCCGCCCCTGCCGGGTGCTGGAAAAAACAATCTTGCGGCCGTCCGGCGCCCACTTCGGATTTTCGTCGTCGCCGCCGCCGGTGGTCATGGCCACCGGCCCTCCCCCGTCGGCCAGCATTGACCAGATTTTGAAGTGTCCCCCCCGCCGGGATACGTAGACGAGCCGGAGGCCATCGGGCGACCAGTCGGCGGAGTCGTTCCAGTTTCCCTCCCACGAGAGGCGGCGCACGCTGCCTCCCTCGGCATCCATCACGTAAAGCTGCGGGTTTCCGGAGCGGTCGCTGGTGAACACCAGCTCGTTGCCTGTCGGCGACCAGGCTGGCGCCGTGTCGATGGCCCGGTTGGTGGTCAGCCGGCGCGGGGAGAGCCCGTCCGGGCCGGCGGCGTAAATCTCGCTCTGCCCGCCGACGGTGGAGGACCAGGCCAACCGGCGCCCATCGCGGCTGAAGGAAGGACCGATCTCCGGTCCGGGCCGCGACACCATCGAGCCAATTTCGCCGCTGCTCAAATTCACCGCATAGAGGTCGGCATCCCCCTTGCGAAATGAGACGAAGGCCAGGCGCTTGCCGTCGGCACTCCAGGCCGGCGACAGGGCGATCGACTTGTCGCGCGTGAGTTGCCGGACATTCTCGCCGTCCGGATCCGTGAGATAGAGCTCTTTTTTGCCAGTCTTGTTGGAGATGAACGCGATGCGCGTCCGGCTGATCCCTTCGATTCCGGTCAGGTACAGGATGATGTCATCGCTGAACCGATGGGCCGCTTCCCGATACCACTGCGGCTGGACGCGATAACTGCGGGTCAGGATGTCGCGGCACGAGGGATACTCCTTGAGCCAGGCGTCGAGGACCAGGTCGCTGCCGGCCAGCCGGAGCTTTCCGCCGGCCAGGAAGCGCGCCCCGGGATAGCCCCGATCGGAAATGGACATGTAAATGCCGCCGTCGGCGGGCAGGTAGCCGGACCACCCCGTCGTATCGGCCGGCGGCCGGAGGCCGAGGCCGGCCGGCACCGACGCCAGGCTGAAAAGGTCCGTCAGCGCAAGGTCGTTCTGCACCACTCCCCGTGTCTTGTCGGCATCGGAGACGGTTGTCCCGGGGCCAGCGGTAAAGGCCTCGAGGAGGAGGTTCAATTTCGACTGGCCCGTGAACTCGAGCGACAGCGTCACTTCCTGCTCGGGCGGTTGCCCCGTTTCCAATTGCGCCAGGGCCTCGGGCCCGCGGGTCAGGATCAATCCGAGAACGGCAACCGCCGCCGCCCATCCGGCGCGCCCTACCCAAATTCCCACACCACCCCGCCTCACGCAACCGATCACAGGCCCTCCCGACTATTGTCCCTGATAGGCAAACTGGAAATTCACGACAAGAAACTGTCCGCCGAATGCCGGCGGCAGTGGCGGAAACGGCTGGGCATCGACGATGGCCCGTGACGCCGACTGGTCAAAGTCCGATCGGCCTGACGGCTCCACGAGGGTGGAACGGGACACCTTGCCGTCCCGCTGGATGCGAAAAGTAACCAGCGCCGTGGCTTTCTTCCCCGGCGGCACACTGCCGGGCGGCACCTTCCAGGCTTGTGCGATCTTCGTTCGAAGCAGCTCCAGATAATAGTTGTACGGGAAGTCGACCCCGTTCAAGCCGCCGATCGAGGCTTCACTGCCGGGGACGGGCCCTTTTCCGACGAGCAGCGGGCCCTCGATCACGTCGTTGTTGATGGCCGGCGTGGTCGGCCTCGGGGCATTGTCCGACGGTTTTTTGATCGGCTTCGTTGCCTGATCGGGCACTGGCACTGGCCGCGACACTGTTGGATCAACAGTCGGCTCCGGCTTCGAATTCGACGGCTTGGTCACCGCCGGCTTCGGAGCTGCAGGCTTCGGGTGCACCCTGTTGTCCGGCGGCTTCTCGGGCGGCCTGGGAGGCGGCTCATTCTGAATGGGCCGCAGGCCCACCCCCCCCTGCCCCTTGACCGGCGGCAGCGCCACCAGCTGGATGCGTCCGACAAGTCTCTCCTCGGGAATCGGCTTGCCAAAAATACTGAAGTCGATCTTCGTTCCGAGCAGGAAGACGGGAATGGCGATCAGGTGAAACACGAGGCTGGTGATCACGCCAACGCGTAACCTCTTGTTGCGGGGAATGTCCCACGCCGGATGGACCGGCGAGATGCGCTCAGGCTCCGGCCAGAGATGCAGCGGTGCCATGGGTCCGTTCGATCGATGCGCGGCCGCGCGAGCCATCAGTTCCCGGCGGCGGAGCGCGCGGGGTGCCAGGCCGGGATCGCTTGACAGAATGACATCGGTTTTCGGAAGGAACTTGGATGCCGAAGCGGCAAGTGAGTGCGGCTGCGCGGAAAACAGGTTGAGCTGAGAACGCACCTGTTCATCAGGAGCTTCGGGGGATCCGGTGGCGGCCTCATTCCGTCGTTTGGTTCGACGGGCCGCCCTCTCTTCTCGCCAGCATTTCAGGTCGTCCATGCGTTCCCTTGTACCGGGTGCCGGGAGTCACGGTTCCCCCAGTCCAGGGCCACATCAGGTGTCGTCTGTTGCCAGCAGGTCGGCGCCCCCCGGGCCTTTCCTGCATGACCGCCCGGCCAGGCGGTTGCGATCAGAGGGTGTAGCCGCGCTTCGAGGCGATCTCGTCCTTGTGCTTGGCCAACAGGAGCATCCACTCGGTTGTTCCCTCGGGAATCTTTCGCGAGTAGGTGTTCAGCTTTTCCATTGCTTCCTGCGTGATCTCGTCTTCAATGGCCAGGTCGGCGGTGATAAACCGGGCCAGTTCCATGGTCATTTGACGCGTGGTCGGCTTGAAATCAACCAGGTCTTCTTCGAGAAGATGATCCAGGATCGAGGCGGCCATCCGGTCGATTCGTTTCTCGTTGAGCCTCACAGGACGATCCCCTTCTCCCGGGCGAGCTGCGATTTGATTTTCTGCCGGAGGAGCATCATGTCCATGTTCTGGCCGCGAATCTGGTTCTGGTAGCCCGCCAGAACGCGTTCCACCTCGTCGTCGAGGTCATCCTCGATTTTCAGTTCCAGGGTGACAGCCCTGGCCACGGCCAGTTCCACGATTTCGGGGCGACCGACGAACTCCACATCCCCCCGCCGTTCCATCCAGGTGACGATCCGCTCGGAGAGGTAACGTATCTTTCGTTCGGATAGTCGCACGACGGAACCCCCACGGTCGAAATCGGCCTGCCACGCACAAAATTAAGCGTGTCGGTGCCCTTGTGTCAAGTCGAAGTCACTTTAGGGGGCAATTCGAACTGTTTGTAATCAATTGGTTTACGACGACGGCTCAAGCCTCGAGGTCGAGATCCCTGTCGACCAGCCGGCGGGCCGCTTCCTCAATGACCACCCGCAGGCGAAAATAGAGGGTGAACCCGAGGCAGAGGGAGGATGTTATCGAGATGGATGCCAGGAACAGGAGTGCCTGCTGGTTGAAATGAAGAAATCGCCACGCCAAAACCGACCAGAATCCGCCCCAAAAGAGGGCGCCCATGATCATGGTCCAGTAAAGAGTCCAGAATTCTCGGTTTCTGACGAAATGATAGGCATGACGCGACACCCTGAATCCTCCCTCCGTACTCGCCGCGTGCACCGGGCCCGCGAGCGGATCGCCCGGTTGCATGGGAACCTGATCTCCCGGTGGCAGGACGACCTTCGGGATGTTATCGGCCTCATGACGGTCGAACTGAAGCGCTACCGGAAGGCCTATGAGGCCGATTTCCGGGGCGTCTGGACACCCTGTCCGGTGGCCGATCTCGAGGAGGCACTGGCTGAGTCCGACATGATCCTCTCCGGTGACTACCACACCCTTCCGGCCTCCCAGCGCCTGCTGATCCGTCTCCTGCGCCGGCTCCTCCCGCGGGATGAGCGTCCCGCCACGCTGGCCCTCGAAATGCTTCACTCGGCCGACCAGCCCCTGATCGATCGATATCTGTCCGGCCGCATGGGGCTTGCGGCACTCCGTGAAGCCATCGCCTTCGATCATCGGTGGGGATTTGACTGGCAGCATTACGGGGCACTCCTTCGCTTTGCGCGCGAGAAGGGACTCGATGTCCTGGCCATCAACTTCGAACCGGGCGTGGCGCGAGGCCGTTTGCACAAGCGTGACGAGCACGCCGCGAGGCTTGTCGTTGATCGATGGCAGACGGCGCCGCACGGAAGAATTCATCTCCTGGCCGGAGACTGGCACGTGGCGCGGGCACATCTCCCGCGCCTGATTCGCGCCTACGCCAAATCCAGAGGACTTGCGCCCCGAATCCTCGTGATTCACCAGAATCACGAGCGTTTGCATGCCGCGCTCCAACGGCCCGCGGGTGCGCCGGCTGTCGCGCGCCGCGGGTCGAATCTCTTCTGCGTCCTCAACACGACGCCCCTCGTCAAGGCGGACTCGAATCGACTATGGGCATCGCGCCAGCCCGGGGCCACGGCCAGCACCGACCCGTTTGAGGCGGGCGACTGGCCGCTTTTCGATCCGGCGCTCGCCTTCCAGGAGGTCGATGAGGTGCTGGCCCGGCATCTGGGGCTCGGGCCGGCGCCGCCGTACCATGTCATTGGACAGGATGACGAGGTCGCCCTTGAGCGAACCTCCCGGCTGGCCGGCGTGACCACGGAGCGCGTGGCCACCTGGAAGCGGCGATTGCGCGACGGCGGCCTGATTTGGGTGCCGAAGGCCCGTACCCTGCTCCTCGGCCACGCCCCCATCCATCGACTCGCGGAGGAGGCCATTCGACGACGACTCGAGGTGCCCGCATCCGCCCGGCTTCGCCTGGTCCGGCTTGACCGCGGGCCGGAAGAGATCGCCCCTAAAGGCGACATTGACAACAGACGGGCGCAATTCCACCGATGCCTCCGCCTGGAAGGCGCAGCCTTTTTCGCCTCAAGACTGGTAAATCCCGACCGCAAATGCCGTCTCTTCCCCGACTGGGGCGCCCGCTCACACGGTCTGAAGGGCGCCTGGATCCGCACCTGGATTCGTGCGGCGCGGCGCCACCCGTCTCGAACGCCGTTCGCGAGCGCCGACCATCCCTTCTGGGCGATCCGTCCGGCCACGCGGCGAGACGTCGCTTGTGCCGTCGGCGCGGCATGGGGCTGGCATCTCTTCCAGGCGTGGGCTGTCGGGCTGGTGCCATGGAGCGACACGGCCCGACTGTTTGACTCCGCCGCCGATCCGGACTCCGATGTTCAGACGATCCTGGCCGGAATCAAGGCCTGGCCCGACGATGTCGATCGGACCAGCAAGGAGTCCTTGTTGTAGTGTCGACTTGTCGTGTGGATGAGGCCGGGATTCCCTGTCGTCTTCCTTGATGCGCGATTCATCGCGGCATGTTTTGGCTGTCTCTCCTGAATTCTCATATCGCTCCGCAACTCACATCAAATGTCAGTCAATTTTCCATCATGAATTGCCCCGCAATTCTTGGAGTCAAACGAAGGCGAATGTTAGGATCGAATCGCCGCACGATCAGTATGTTCTCAAAAGGAGGGACGACGCCCAATACGTCGTCCCTGCTGAAGGAGTCGAATCGATGCCCATGTCCATTGCCAATCGACGGGGCCGCAAGCCCAGTATCGCCACGGCGGCTCGTCATGCTCGTGATATTCGGAAAACGCTGACGGTGCTGGTTCGCGAAATCGGGGACCTGGAAGACCGTCTCGCGCTTCTCGACCGTTTCCATCGTTCGCGGGAGCGACTGCTTGCCGCGGCGCGGCGCGGTGCCGCCTCTCCGGGTGTCGGTATGCGCGGACGGGGACCCAACGTCCGCGACGTGGCCCACGAGATCCTGGTCAGGGGCGGCCGGCCGATGAACATCGCCACGCTGGCAAGTCGCGTCCTGAAGCAGAAGGGTGGCAAGGCCGGCGCCAATTTCACCCAGAATCTTGGCGCCGCCCTCCATCGCGACCGGCGCTTCAAGCGAGCTGGCCGGGGGCTGTACAGCGCACGTTAGCCGGCACCGATCATTTCCACTGGTCAGTTGTCGGTGCGGCGAAACAGGGTGAAGTAGGCCGAGAGGTGCGGGGGCACGCCGGGCACGGGTCGCCACCCGGCGCGGAATGTGGGATGGCGCAACAGCTCGCGCCGGTAGTCCCCCCTTGGCATCGGCACACCTTCCGACGGTTCACTCATCCGGGCCAGGCACCATGGAGTGCCGAATTCCCAGACAATGATATCGGGCTTCGCCGCGAGGAATCGCGCCGTGTCGTAGTGCATGTGTCCGCTTTTCCAGGGCGCCACAGCCGGCGGTGCGCGGCGCGCGATGTCCGGATCCGTGATTCCAAGCGCGTCGATCGTCCAGAATCCGGCATGAAAAGGAATTGCGCCCGCAGCCGCCACGCCGAGCCGCGTCGAGTCGGGAAACTCGCGAGCCAGCCACTCCCCCAATTGACGTGCCGCATGGCCATGCGGCGGCAGTCGATCGGCCTGCCAGACAGGCAAGGCGACCGCCAGAACCGTCACGAGGAGAAGTGCCGGTCCCGATGTCCGCCGCGCGGCACCGCCCATCGCGGCGCCAATGGCCAGCAATGGAAACAGCGGCAACAGGAAGCGGTCGCGGCCCATCCAGTCGCCGCCGGCCAGCACCGTCATCGCGCCAAGGATCACGAGGACTCCGGCAGTGGCGTCAAACCAGGCTCGGTCCGATCGATCGCGGGCCGGGTCCCTTTGGATCGCCCGGTATCCGAGGGCCGCGAGCAGGACCAGCGGCAGGCGGCGCAGAAGTGCGAGGCCGAGGTCCAGGAATCCATGGAGCATGGCATCGCCCCGCGGCACCAGCTTCGCGGCCGCGCTGGCCGGAAGCCAGGCTCCGTAAAACTGAAGGCGCCAGGCGAGCAGAGCACCGATGACAAGGAGGGTTGGAAGAAGCGCCGCGGCCAGGTAACGGCCGCCTCCGTGGTGTTGACGGGCCGCCACCAGGCCCAACCAGGCCGCCAGGAGCATTCCTTCGGGGCGAAAGAGCGCGAGGGCTCCACCGAGACCGCCGAGGAGTAGTGAGAGCAAAATCGTCGGATGCGATGACCAGGCCGCCAATATCGCCACGGCCGCGAAGAGTGCCAGGGCAAAGCCGGCCGTTTCGAGGCCGGACTGACTCCAGACCGCCAGCCCCGGGTCGGAGCCAAGGACAAGGGCAACGCACAGCGCCACCGGGGATGGCGCGCGGTTGATGGCGAGCCTCGCGACAAGGGCCACCAGGAGGAGTGCGGACAGGACACCCAGTGCCCGTGCGAGCGAGGGAAGGTCCATGCCGATCCTGGCTCCAGCGGAGAGGAAGGCCACCCATGCCGGGCTGGACCACGATTCGAATCGAACGCCGGGGTTGAACACTGGCCCAAAACCATTGGCCACGTTGGCAGCGGCACGGCAGGCAATCATCGCGTCATCCACGAGGTTCCAGCCCGATAGTTGGCCGTGAACGACGAGGCTGATCAGATACGCAAGCAGTGCGGCGCCGATGATCCGGCGCCCCGCGGGCGACATGCGGAGGGAATCCTCCCCCGGAACGATCGAGGGCGCGGTCGTCGCAGCACCCCTGGCATCGATCGTGGTGATGATGGTGCGGAAGAGGGGATTTGAACCCCTACAGGATTGCTCCCGCCAGCCCCTCAAGCTGGTGCGTCTGCCAGTTCCGCCACTTCCGCGAAGAACCAACCTTGCAGTTGATTCCGATTATTCGGTTTTCGGTTGGTTCAGTTTCCGGTGCCGGTGCCGGTGCCGGTGGCCGCGCCCGGCGGGTTAGTGCCGGGTGTCGTGACCGGCGCTCCGGAATTCGTTGCCGGCGCGCCTCCATCTGGTGCTGGCGTAACGGTGACCGGCGCCCCGATGCCGGCAGGATTGGCAGCATCACCGGCAGGCGCCGCGATCGGCGTCATGCCGAGACCTTCCTGCAGGATGCTCTTGCCGCCGCCGGAGGGGCCGGCCGATTTTTCAATCATGGCCAGAAGCAACGAGACGACCATGAAAGCACCACCCAGTACCGCCGTGGCCTTTGTCAGTACATTTCCAGCTCCGCTGGCACCGAAGATGGTCTGGCCGGCCTGCCCGATGCCGAAAGCACCGGAGATGCCGCCCCCCTTACCGGTCTGCAGCAGAACGACAACGACCAGCAGAAAACAGATGATGACGAACAGTACGGACAGAGCGATGATCAGCATACATTCCTCCGGTCGACACGACCGACTAAGTTAAACAGGCGTAGTAGATTACCAGAGGGTTTGGACCTCGTCAACCGGCTGCGCGAATAATGGCGAGAAAGGAGGCCGGACTCAGACAGGCACCCCCCACCAGCGCGCCGTCGATCCCGGGCCGCGCAAAGAGCCCGGCCGCATTGTCCGCCTTGACACTCCCTCCGTAGAGGATGCGCGTGGCAAGGCCAAGTCCTGGCTGCCGCGCATCGAGCCGCTCTCGAATGGCGTGATGGGCCTCTTCGGCCTGCTCTGGAGTGGCCGTCAAACTCGTGCCAATGGCCCAGACCGGCTCGTAGGCAATTGTCAACTGCGACAGGGAAACCTGGTCGAGATCGACCGTGGCTCCATCGAGCTGACGGGCCAGCACCTCCACGGCCTTTCCGGCTTCCCGCTCGACCAGAGTCTCGCCGACGCAGACGATCGGCAAAAGCCCGTGGCGAAGTGCCGCGACGATTTTCCTGCGAACCGTTTCATCCGTCTCGCCGAAGTACTGGCGTCGCTCGGAATGTCCGATGAGCGCGAAGTGGCACCCGACATCGAGCAGCATCCGGGCCGAAATCTGGCCGGTGAAGGCTCCTTCATCTTCCCAGAATACGTCCTGTGCGCCGAGAGCAATTGGTCCACCGGCCAGGAGGCGACCCGTGTCAGCCAGCATCGTGAAGGGCGGGAAGTAGGCCACCTCGGCGGTCTCCCGACCGTTGAGTCCGACCTGAACCTCGCGGACCAACTGGCCGACGGCGGTGACGGTCAGGAACATCTTGATGTTCCCGGCGATCAGCTTCCGGCGAGGCGTCATGGCCGGACCGTGAGAGCGGCCACGCCTGGCAGTTCCCTTCCCTCGAGGAACTCCAGTGAGGCGCCACCACCGGTGGAGACGTGGGTGACTGCCTCGTCCAGGCCGGCTGCCGCGATGGCGGCGGCGGAGTCTCCCCCGCCCACGATCGTGATGGTGCCCGCCTTCGTGGCGTCGGCCAGCAACCGGGCCACGGCCAGTGTTCCGGCGTCATACGGAGGCTCTTCGAAGATCCCCATCGGTCCATTCCACAGGATTGTTCCGGCCCTGGCGAGTCGGCGACGAAACTCTTCAACGGTGCGTGGTCCTATGTCGACCCCCATCCAGCCATCGGCAATCTCGACACCATCGACCGTTCGATGTTCGTCCCGGCCCTTCGGCCCACGCGCCTCTACCAGGTCAACCGGCAGGACGATTGGTACGTTTTTCTCGCCGGCTCGCTTCAGCAGATCAGCGGCCAGGCCCAGCTTGTCGGCCTCAACCAGCGAACTGCCGATGGCGTGGCCGCCCGCCTTCAGAAAGGTGAAAGCCATGCCACCACCGATCAGGAAACCCTCGACACGATCAAACAGGTGGCCGATCACGTCGATCTTGCCCGAAATCTTGGCCCCACCCAGGATGGTCCAGAAAGGGCGTTTCGGCTGACCAATGGCCTGGCCGAGATATTTCAACTCCTTCTCCATCAGAAAACCGGCCGCCGAGGGGGAGAGGAATTGAGTGATGCCGACCGTCGATGCGTGGGCCCGGTGAGCCGTGCCAAAGGCATCGTTGACATAGAGGTCGGCCGACTGAGCCAGCGCCCGGGCGAACTCAGGATCGTTGGCTTCCTCACCCGCATGAAAGCGGAGATTTTCGAGCATGAGGAACCCGCCGTCGGGTAGCCCGGTCGTGGCGGCGAGGACCCCGGCACCGACACAATCGTCGACAAAGCCCACCAGAAGTTTCAACAGGTGCGTCAGCCGCGCCACCACCGGTGACAGCGAATAGCGGGACTGTGGCACTCCCTTTGGCCGACCGAGATGGCTGGCCAGAACGAGTCGTGCCCCCTTCTCCGACAGGTAGCGGAGTGTCGGTAGAGCCGCCACGATCCGCGTGTCGTCGGTCACCTGGCCGTCGTCTCCGATCGGACAGTTGAAATCGACGCGGACGAAGACCCGCTTGCCACGAACGTCGAGGTCACGGATTGTGAGGCGATTCACCGAACGCGATATCCCTTCATTACCTGGAATCAGAGCGATGGCGCCATGAGCTGAATGAGCTCGACGACCCGTACCGAGAAGGCCCACTCGTTGTCGTACCATGAGAATACCTTCACGAGGTTGCCGTCCACGACATTCGTGAGCTTCGAGTCGACCACCGACGAGTGCGGGTTGCCGATGACATCCGAGGAGACCAGCTCCTCGGTGGAGTACTCGATGATGCCGCGCATCGGGCCGTCGGCGGCGGCCTTGAGGGCCGCGTTGACCTCCTGGACCGTGGTGTTCCGGCTGACCTGCACGGTCAGGTCGACGAGGGATCCGTCCGGCACGGGCACCCGAATCGCCAGGCCATCCAGCTTCCCCTTTAGTTCCGGCACCACGAGGCCGATGGTCTTCGCCGCGCCGGTCGTCGAGGGAATCTGGTTCAGGGCGGCGGCCCTGGCCCGGCGCAGGTCCTGGTGCGGCAGGTCGAGGATCCGCTGGTCATTCGTATAGGCGTGGATGGTGGTCATGACACCGCGCTGGATGCCGAAGGCATCGTTCAAAACCATGGCCACGGGGGCCAGGCAGTTGGTGGTGCAGGAGGCATTCGATACCACATGATGCGTCGCCGGGTCATAGCTTCGGTGATTGACGCCCATGACGAGGGTCAAGTCGGCACCCTTGGACGGGGCCGAGACGATCACCTTCCTCGCGCCGGCCGAGAGGTGAAGAGCCGCCTTGTCACGGTCGGTGAAGATGCCTGTCGATTCGACGACGAGGTCGACGCCAAGTTTCTTCCAGGGTAGCTGGGCCGGGTCTTTCGTTGCGAGGACGCTGGTCGAGCGGCCGTCGACCATCAGCCGGGAGTCGTCGACCGTGACCGGCACCTTGAGCCGGCCGTGCACCGAGTCGTACTTCAGGAGATGCGCCAGCGTCGGTGCGTCGGTGACGTCGTTGATCGCCACGATCTCGATGTCGCGGTGGGGCATGGCCGCCCGGTAGACGAGACGGCCGATGCGCCCGAAGCCGTTAATGCCGATCCGGATGGCCATGACATTCTCCTTTTTCTGGTGAAGTTGAACGGGCCCAAGGGCCCGTCAACCGAAAAAAACCTTGGCGATCTCGTAGAGTCCCATGTCGACTGTCTTCAGTTCGCGTACCGCCTCGGCGATGTCGACGGAGACAATCCGGTTGCCGACGAGGGCCACCATTCGACCGTACTGGCGCTCGACCACCAGCTCGACGGCGGCCACGCCGAATCGGGTGGCCAGCACGCGGTCAAAGGCGGTCGGCGTCCCGCCGCGCTGGATGTGCCCCAGCACGCTGTAGCGAGTTTCGAATCCGGTCTTCTCCTCGATCGCGTCCGCCAGGAGCTTTCCGATGCCACCCAGTTTCACGTGACCGAACGCGTCGCGCACCGAATCGGAAAGAATCAGCTCGCCGTCCTGGCCGGTCGATTCCTCGAAGCGGGCCCCTTCGGCCACGACAACGATGCTGAATTTCTTCCCGCGCTGGTGACGCCGATTGATGGTCGCGCAGACTTGCTCGACCGAAATCGGCACTTCGGGGATAAGGACGACGTCCGCGCCGCCGGCAATACCGGCTTCGACGGCGATCCAGCCGGCATGGCGCCCCATGACTTCCACCACGATGACCCGGTTGTGGGACTCGGCGGTCGTATGCAGGCGATCGATGGCCTCGGTGGCAATGTTGATGGCCGTATCGAATCCGAACGTGTAATCGGTGCCGTTCAGGTCGTTATCGATGGTCTTCGGCACGCCAACGACGGCCATCCCACGGCGCGAGAGCTCCAGTGCCACGCCCAGGGTGTCCTCCCCGCCAATCGCCACCAGCGCGTCGAACCGCCACTTTTCGAACGTCCGGAGACAACTCTCGACCCCCCCTTCAATCCTCGTGGGGTTGGTGCGCGACGTTCCGAGAATGGTACCGCCCTTGGGCAGAATGCCGGAGACCGAGTCCAGCGTAAGCTCCCGGACTGTTCCCTCGACCATTCCCTGCCAGCCGTCGTCAACGCCGAAGACTAGCCCATCGTGTCGTTTGATCGTCGTCTGAACGACGGCCCGAATCACCGCATTGAGGCCGGGGCAGTCGCCGCCGCCGGTGAGAACACCAATCTTGAGCATGTGTTTGACCAAATCCCGGGGTGACAGGTGGTTGGCGGGTGCGGGCGGCGCAGGAAACGCCAGGGACCCATCATCATTTGGATGATAGGAATCCGGCCCGTGGCTGTCAAATCCGGAGCGGCGGGGATCGCACCGGACCCCGGAGCCTAGAAGCGCCTTGGCGTGTTTGAATATCGGAGGGTGTAGACGCCGATTCCCTGATCATCGACAAAAATGAACGTCAGGCCGGTGTTCTTGCTCAGCCGCTCCCGTTCGGGAAAAAGGGGCTGCCCCTCTCGCGTGTACGACCAGATCTCGTAGGGGCGCGTGTCGATGTTGGCGAAGTTGGCCGTGGTCAATCCCTCGCGGCGGCTCCGATCGGTGCGGTCCGTGAACAGCTCATCGGAGAATTTACCATCATCGAGGATGTCGGCCAGGGTGTTGCCCGGTCGGGGCAGATCCTCGCGCGTCACCTCGTCGGGCGATCCGTAACGGATGTACACCCGGCCACGGTCGGACGTCATGCCATGTTCCAGCGGCGTGGTGAAATTGGCATCGGCATAGGTCACGCGTGACAGGAAGGCCAGCCGCAGTTCGTTGGCGGCCGAGTTGGGCGACGGGTCGCGGGAGGCCCAAAAAGTGGCCAGGTGGCTCTCGCGGTCACCGAAAGGCATCTCCTTGAATCGATCGTACTCTTCCTCCGGCAGGATGGCTCGTGCCTCGGCAAGGACGTCCTCTTCGGTCCTGGCCCAGGACCCCTCGTCCCAGAGGACGTTGAACGCCCGTATCGTCTCGCCGACCCGGTCGGTTCCCAATTCCGCAAGCCGGATCGAGAGATCGTAGGTGCCGGACGGAAGACCCCGCAGTGGCATCGACACCAGCTGGACGCCGAATCCGGCCGCCAGAGCCAGGGTGTCCCGGTCGACCCCCAGGACACGACCGGTGGCGTCCCTGACGGTCCTGGTGGAAGCGTAAGTGCCGAATCCGCCAGGATGTCGGTCACGGACCTCCGCGTAGACCCGAAGAGTGTCGAGATAGAGCCCGTAGGTTCGCCCCGGGTTCGGAACAATCGACCAACCATTCTTGAAGAACGGACTCCCGGGCACGGCCGGGCGGCAGGACCAGGCAAATTGAAGATCGGAAAGCGACAGGTCGGCCGAATCCGGAGGGGCCGTGAGGCGGGCACGCAGGACGCCGTTCTTCTTCTTCTTGGTGAACAGGTAGATAAGGCCGCGTTTCCTCGCATTCAGGTCCTCAACCATCACCTCCACTTCATGGGTCCGCGGGTGGAGCGGTTCGCGAATGACCAGGAGCTGGACACGGTCGGGAGTCCGGGCCTGATCGACGGAACCGGCCACGAACTCGAACGGCCGCCCCGCCTCCGCGATGCGACTGCCCGACTCGTCGAAGAATCGAAGGCGGACGAATACCCGACCATTGAAGGTAATGCCGGAGTCGGTCTCGCTCTCCTCGAACACGATCTGGTTGTTCGGCAATCGAATGTAGTACTCCTCCATAATCGATCCGGAGGAGTCCCTGAAACCTGCGTGGTCAGCCTGAAACCAGAGGTCACCGGTGGCCGCAGCCGGAAAGAGGGCGGCCCCGACACGGGCGGGCAGGAGAACGGACACAAGGAGCCCGCAACAAAAAAGAAGGCCGCTCCCGGACGGGAAGCGGCCCTTCCAATTCAAGAACGGCCGGTGCGCGGGGCTCCGGCCTGCCTGATCCCTAGAACGCGATGTCAAGTGAGAAGCGGTGCGCGCCCCCCAGGTCCGACATATCCGTGTACGAATAGTCGAACCGCGTTTCGGTCGAGAGGCTGGTCGGAAACTTGACGCCGAGTCCGGCAGCCAGTTTCTCGCTGTCATAGCCGATGTTGTACCCGCCCCGGGCAAAAAAGAAATCCTTGAAGGAATACTCGCCGCCCACGTTTATTCTCTCGCTGTTGTCCGGCGGATGCGAGAATTCAGCCGACACGAGGAGTGCGTTATTGCCGGTTTCCACGACGTCCATGGATGCGCCGACCCGGAAGATCGTCGGCACCTTGGCCGCGCGAGCCCCGTCAATGTAGGTCAGTTCGCCACCGATGTTCTGGATGGCGAAACCGAGGCGAAGCGACTTGTAACCGGTGTCATAGAGCGTTCCGAAATCGAAGGAGATGACGTTGTCCGACAGGTCGTCGAGCCCGGAGTGGATGAGGCTGGCGGTAAGGCCCGCCGAGAACTTGTCGGTGAGTGACCGTGAATAGGTCAGGCCGAACTGGCTGTCGCCGGCATCGAAGAAGGTGCCGTCTCCATCCGGGTGGAACACCGTCGTGCGCTCCATGTCGCTCATGTAGAGTGACTTCGCCTGCACGGCAAACATGCCGGGCATGAAACCAACATTGAAGATGTAGGCGGCCTGGGTCATGGAAATGTCGGTCGCCCAGACGGTGTGGTTGATCGTGACGATGTTTCCCGACAGGCGGGAAACGCCGGCAGGATTCCAGTAAACCGACGAGGCGTCATCGGCCACGGCGGTAAAACTTCCACCCATGCCGGTGGCCCGGGCTCCCACGCCGATTTTCAGAAACTGGGCGCCAACGGTGCCAACCTTGTCGAACGGTTGAGCCGCTTCTGCGAGACTGGCGCCCGAGCCGAGCAGCGCCAGAATGGCGACGATTCGTTTCACCTGATACCTCCCGGAACGGGCCGGTCGTTCTGTGCCACGGCAACGGTCCAAAGGGACAACCTCCTAGCGAATGATGACGAAGCGGCCCCGGCAGGTACTCCCGGGCGCTTCGACAACGTAAAGGTAAATGCCAGCCACCACATTCTGGCCGCTGCGCGTGATCATATCCCAGTAGAACGAACCCGACTGCAAATTGCCAAGACTGTTGTCGCAGGTACCCACCACCCGGGAATCCGTCGGATCGGCATCGATGATCAGATCACCGGCGAGTGAATATATCTTCAGCGAAGTCCACCCCACGGGGAGACTTCGAATGGCAATCTTGGTTCCCGTGGGATCGCAGTCCGACGGTTCAAGATCCCAGTCGGCTCCGCCGCGGTAGGGATTCGGCACGACCTTGACGGCCTTGCAACCACTCCCCGATTTCCATGACGCGACCACGACTTCCTTCTGGACGGCCGTTGGACTTCCACCAAGTTCAATCGTCTCGAGCAGGCCGGTGACCGGATTCCTGCGGGTCTGCAAGCCGAATGCCGTGATGGCATAAAAATAGATCTTGCCATTGGTTATGCCGGACGAGTCCTGCCATTCGTACCTGCCGATGAAGTAGCGGTAGAAGTCCTGATTCTCGATTCTGACGGTATCCTTCGGCGTGTCACGGTGCGTCTGAAGCACGCGGCGGAGGCTGCGTGGCGAGTTGCTGCCGAGCTTGTCGCGCGGGTTCTTGCGGAACTCGGCCACCTGCATCCACTCCTGGGGAGTTGGGCCGATCGATCCCTCTGGACGCTGCCAGTTGTCGACGCGCCAGATCTTGTACCCCTCGAAGATATCGCGCCCGCTAATCGGATCGCGCGACAGTTCCGAGACGTTATCCCACTGAAGAATGACCCTCCGGTCGCCCTGCGGCGCCGAGAGGTATACCTCCACATTCGGGGCCTGAGGGGCATTCTCGTCCCCGTACAGATCCGGATTCGTGTTGGAAAGGGGCGGTGGTGGGGCGGTCGTGCCGACCCAGTTGAGAAGCGATTCCTTGCCACTTTCGCCGGTGCAGGGATTGCAATCATCATCGACATATGCCGCCGGCACACAGGTACGGAAGTTGATGGTTACCGATGTCATCAAGGTATCGCAAGGGTCATCCCACATGACCGGGAAGCGGGGATCGGCTGCGATGAGACAGCGCTCCTCCCCATCCACACCGGTGTCCGGATTCCCGTCGACATCCAGATACTGACCGTCGAAGACGCGCTGGGCATTGACCGCATTCTCCGTCATGCCATCCAGGCCTTCTCCGATGACAAAGGCGGTCTGGAATACCAGCTTGTCGCCCGGATCCAGCTGGAGAAAGGGGCCGGCCGAGAGGGTGAATCGATAGTCGTCCGGTTTGTTGGCATTCCGCGTGGGGATGTTCCGACTCGACAAAAGATCGTAACGCTCGGCGTCGGTTCGTGGATCGCCCTGGGGATACGAACCGGTGGACGAGGTCCAGCGGACGGTCGAGAGGCCGACTCGCAGTGGAGCCTTGACACCCGCCGGATCGGTGGTATGGCCGAGGAACATTCCGCCGAAGTAGCCGGGCACGTCGCCACCAACAATCGTCGTTCCATTGTCCGGGGCATCCCAGACATAGGCAATGTCCATGGACAACTGCTGACGTGCGCACTGTCCGCTCCTGTTTGGATCAACGGCCAGGGTGTCGACCCGGATGAAGCCGACCAGGTCATCGACCCAGTAGTTGTTCATTGACTTGGGCCCGGCATCCGCATCGACATTAAAGCCGATGAACATGTCTTTCAGACGCTGGTCGCCGATATTGATCACTTCAAAATCGAAACCCACGAACTCGTTGATGTCGGCTGTGGCCCATTGAAACGAGCGCTGGCGCACCAGGAGCCCGAGCGGCCGGTGATCGTTGAGCTGATTGCTGGCCTCGACGGTGTTGTCGCGGTACTCGCAGGAGAACATCTGCTGGCCGATGGCCGAAAAGTCCTCGTCGATCTGTCCGTCGAAATCATCGTCCTTGCCATTTTGGAAATCCTCGTCATCGAGGTCATCGCTGTCGTCATCGGCGGTGACCGCCTCGGTATTGCGATTGCCACCCCGGATGCCCTCGTACGACTCATAGATCGTGTCGATCGGCAGGAGCGACGGGCGCAACTCGATCGGAAGGGCCGAGGAAACGTGTGGCTCCTGGTCTTCGCCGATCGCACCGAGCCAGAGCCCGCCGAGATACAGGTACTCACCGCCGCGCCAGCCGGCCGACAGTTCATCGATGAACGGATTGCCGATGATCCCGATGTTGGTGATCTGCAGCGTCAGCTGCCCGACATTGTGCGTGAAGATGTAGGGATCCCGGATGGCGTAGATGGCATGAATATCACGGGCGCCGTTGGCCGGGTTGTTCAGGTCCATGCGTGCGATGGCCCCGGAGGAAGACAGCAAGCCTCCCGCCGTGACAATCATCGCCGCAAGGCATGTCATTCGGCCGCGTGTCCGCCGGCGACTGGTCATTCCGAGTTCCTCCGGCGACCAACACCAGCCGCCCCGGTTGCTGCCGGCAACATCGAACTGGCCGACACGACAAGATGCTTCATTAGAACTTGACGCCCACGCCGAGGCGCAGGTTGCGTCCCTCGGTGAACACACGCGGGTCATTGACCGGTATCCAATCCTCGGTGGCGTCCCCGTTGACGTCGTCGCCCAGGAAGGCACCGCCGGCACGTCCGGTTTCGGTGTAGAAGACGCGATAATCATTGGTGTTCGTGCCGGGAGGATTCGGCCAATTGTCCGGCTCGAGATCGTTCAGGTTTCGTGTATCGAGAACATTGTTGCCGCGGAAGAAGACCTTGACGTCCTGGTTGTAGATGTTGAAGTGCTTCTCAGCCTGGACGTCCAGCTTGGTCGTGGATGGAAGCCGGCCGGCGTTGGTCAGTGATGGGTCGACCTTTCGCTCGTTCCGGCTGGTGGGCGTGTAGGGGAATCCGGATCCGTATGACCAGACCATGTTGACCGCCCACTCTGCCGGCTTCGACAGGAGAACCTGCGCCGAGAACGTGTGGCGCTGGTCCCAGTTGAGGGGCTGCTCGGAGATCGGGAGGTAGAGGAGTTCTTCGTTGCGCTGGAGATTCGGATCGGAGGCGACGCCGCTGGCGACACCGTAGCCGTAGGAGACGCCGCCCGAAAAATTGTGGCTGAAGCGCTTCTCGAGACTCAGCTCGAAGCCTCGGGCCGAGGCGTAATCCTTGTTGACGTAGGTCGGCACGAGATTCGGATTGTCACCACTGGTCCGCTGCTCGATCGTCAGCAGGCCGAAGATATCCTTGAAATAGACCGAGAACTGCCCGAATATGTCCGGTGTAAACATGTGCTGCAGGCCGGCCTGGTAGGACACGGTGGTCTCGTTTTCCAGGTTTGGATTGCCGCGCACCTGGGTTGCCGCGCCGCGGTTCTCGAAGATGAACTGCCGGTCCGGGATCTGGCTGAACCGCCCGTAGTGAAACGAGAAGACGTCGCGATCCGAGACCGGATAGGCGATGCCAACGCGCGGTGAGAATTGACGCCGCGAACGGTTTTCGACCTCGGAAACCGCGAGCTGATCGCCCACCGAGAAGACGTCCACGCGGCCACCGACATTGATCACCATGCCTTCATGATCCCAACGGTCCTGGATGTAGAAAGCCCCCTCGTTATTGTAATAGTGGTACTGGCTGCGGAATCCGCCGACCTGCCCGTTGGCATTGACCGAAACGGGGAAGTCGATCGACAGCAGGGAAAGATCGTTGTAGATCGCCTCCAGGCCGCTCTTGAACTGGTGCCTTCCGAGCTTGTGGGTCCAGTCGGTCTTGAGGCTGTAGGTCTGGGTATTCCGATCGGCAAATTGGGGATAGTCACCATTGGTGGCGAAGAATCGGCTGGTCGTGAAGTCGATGGCATTGCGCCACTGGTCGGGGTATCGCCCGTTGTACTCCCAAGGCTCCTGCTCTTTTACGCGAGAATCGTAGTTGAATGCGTAGCGCGACACCTTCACCGAATAGAACGTGCCCAGCGACAGTGATTGATTCCAGACCACCTTCAGCTGGTTGAAACTGTCATTGACATTCGGCGTGTGTTCGGCCGCGTTGTAGGACACAAAGGTCGAATCTTCCTGCTCGGCGCTGAAGCGGCCATAACGATTGACGATCTGTCCGGAGGCCCGGATGGTATCAATCCGGGTCTGAACGAAACCATTCAAACTGAAGATGTGCGCGTAGATGTCACGCTCGGACTGGTTGTTCAGGTACTCAAGCGTCAACTTCGACGTGGGGGCCGGCTTCCAGGCCAGCTTTCCCTGAAAGTTCATGTTGTTGTTCTGGCGGGGCCCGACCTGAATGAAATCAAGGATCGTCTGACGCGGCCGGACCTCGTTCGTCTTGAGGTAGCCGTCCTGGAATGTCCCCTGGAACGAAAAGAAGTAGGTCAGATCCCGAACCCCCGTCGGGCCGCCGAATCCGACGTTGAGTCGGTCGAAATTATTGTAGGTCTTGTCGGGAGCCCCGAAGTCATCGGTGGAGTATTCGAGGGCGCCGGAAAAACGGGCGGTACCCTCCTGGGTGGAGATGTTGATGACACCGGACTGGGCGTTGCCGTACTCGGCATCAAAGCCGCCGAGGAGAATCTCCGATTCGGCCACGGCATTGGTGGCAATTTCCAGACCACCGCCCGCGAGGGGATCCGAAACGCGAATGCCGTCGATCAGGACGGCCACTTCCCCCGAACGGCCACCCCGAAAGTGCAGTTCGCCGTTCTGGGAGACAACGCCGGCCTTGAGCGCCACGGCATCATTAAAGGTATCGACGGGCAGGCTTTCCAGATCTTCCTTGCCGATCTTCTGCTGGGTGCTGCTCCTCGTCCGGTCGATTCGGTTTTTGGTGGCTTCGACCTCGATGGGCTTGAGCTCCATGGCCACGCCTTCCTTGAGATCAAAGCGGAGCGAGGTGATCTGGTTGGCCGTGACGACGACATTGGCCTTTGAGATTGGTTGGAAGCCGGACTTGCGTATGAGAAGGCGGTAAGTACCTACCGGGACGTTACGGATGGTGAACCGTCCCTCGGCATCCGCCTTGCCGCCCATGGGCGGGTCAGTCCCTTCGAGCTGGATGGAGCTTTCGGCTTCGGGCTGGCCGGTGGGGCCCATGACCACACCCGAGATGGTCCCCGCGGCGGCGGCATGCGCCATTTCAACCAGGGTGGCGGCAGTGATCAAAAGGACAAGGGTGGCAAGCCCTGACCGGAAGAGAGCGATACCCCTCGACATCGATGCAGGCTCCTTTCGGACGTGTCGGATGGTCGACAAGATGTTGCAAGTCTTGCGACTATAGGACCCGTGACACCGAAGTGTCAACGAATTGACGCCCGTTGCTCCATGGTCCGGACGGACCGATGGCAATGGAACGACAATGACCTCCCGTTATCGAACGGGATCATCGGCAAGCAAGACTCAGTCAGGCAGCAGGCAACCACCGGATTCGGCGGTAGGAGGGGCGCCAAATAATTGAAGGGTTCAGCTCCTTCGACCTTCAGCTACCCCCAATATATCGGCACTTCCGTGAGAAAAGCAAGCTCAAAATAGGATTCGGGCGTACAGGGACACGTGCTTCTGCTTCAGTTCGTAATCCGACCCGATGCCAGTTGTAAACGCCGCATCGACCTGGACAGCCCCTCCCCGGGGGACCCAGCCACCGCCGACCGACAGGAGCTGCTCCGAGACGCCCCCCTGACGTCGCGTCAGGTAGTCCACATCCGGAGTCGGGGAGACACGGTCTTCCCGATCAATGGAACGGAAGCTGAGCCCGGTGCGAAGTGCCAGGTTGTCGGCTGCCAGGTATTCCCCGCCGACGCTGAACTGCCCGATGGTCGTGTCCTCGGTGAATCCGGTAAGCGGATCGATGTCCTCGAGCGAATACGCAACCCGTCCATATTCCGCTCCCAGCAGGAGGCGAGCCTTGAGCAGCGTGACGCTGCCGCCAAGTCCAAACTGGTTCTGGTCGTCGGTCACGGTGCGTTCGGTACGGCTACCGATGACCAGCGGATTGGAAATGGCCTTGTAGTCGCGGCCCGAGGCGCTATAGCTTGCCGCCAGCCGTGCCACATCCGGCACCACCTGATATTCCCATCGCGTACGGAGCAGATTGATCTCATTGTCTTCCGTAAACGTCTTGGACTCAAACTCGACGTAGTACGGGCCCGGATTGAATATGAAGAGCGGCGACCAGGCCGCATTGACCTTTTCCTCGCCCGCGCCCTGGGTCAGGCCATACGTTACCGCCCCGGTCAGGCGCGGATGATGAACGAACAATTGTCCCTCGATCGAGCCCGCCGGCTGCGCCCAGTCGAATCGGTCATCATAGGAGTCACTGCTGGCCCGCCCATCGATGTTCGTGCGCTCGATGGCTCCGCGCGCCGACAGGCTGGCCCACTGATGAAACTCATACGAGAGGCCGAGGAGCCCCGTCAGGCTGGCTGCGTTGTGTTCGATACTGTAGAAATCCTCGCCTCCGGTCTGGTCTTCCAGTTCGTCCTGGTAGCGAAATTCGACACCGCCGGCCAGACGTCCGAACATCTGGTTGTAGAGCAGACGATATTGCTTCTGCTTGTATTTGTAGGAATTCCCCGCCCCCGTCTGGAGCTTGGTATCGAGATAGTCAAGCTCGACGCCAACGGCGCGGGACCCGGAATTTCGAAACGCCACGAGAAGGGACCAGAGGTCACCGAGATATTCGATCCCGTGGGAGCCAGGATCGCGATCAAACCGCTCCTGGTGCGAGTAGCGGGCGTCAACGCTCCAGGAATCACGGTCCGAAAGGAGACCGGCCGGGTTGTCGCCGAAATCGAAAAGGTTGATCTCGTTGTTCTCATCATGGGCTGCGATGGAGAGCCCCATTCCGTCGAGTCGAGCCTGGCCCGGCCCGAAACCGATACGGAACGGTTCGCGCGAGATGCGCTCGTTCAGGAGTCCGGCCGCGGACGGGCCGGCCGTGGCCAGGCAAAGGACCACGCTGAAGGAAGCGACCAGACGGCGCGATTTGAAGCCGTGGGGGCTGCTCATCGCGAAACCTCCGCCGCCGTACCCGGCTTCTGGTAGAGACTGGGCTGGAACTTGAGGCGCAACGGTCCGGAGCCCGAGTGCAACTGGGAGGACTGGTCGAAAATAGCCAGCGTGAAGGTGTACTCCCTCCTTGGGTCAAACGCGACGTCGTCGTCAAATCCGGTGATCATTGGCCGGCGCACCTCAACCTGCCAGATGGAGAAACGCTTGGCCGGGTTGGTGCGATAGTCCCCCTTGGCGCGCACGTCCGCCGCGCTGCCACTCGGGACCCAGAGGAGGTAGCCGGGCATCACGTCCGTCTCGCCGGGCGACAGATTCTGGCTCCAGTTGGGATAGCGGGTTCCAATTGGCCTCGATGTCGCCGAGGAATCGCAGTCCGTGAAGGTCTTTGCCTGGGGCCCGAAGAGGTACAGTTTCAGCGGCAGGCCTCCGTTGACCGGCCCTTCGTCTTCTTCTTCTTCGCCCGGGCCACCCGTCGTTTCCCGGCGGAAGATGACCTTTTGCGTGATGGAGGCCGGGATCGGCCTGCCATCCACCGACCGGGTTGTGCTGCTGTTCTTTGTATAGAGCTGGCCGGTATAGCCGGGCCGAGTCCAATAATTCGGATCGCGGGCGTCGTTGGCCATGCCGGCCGGGGAGAGGCTCATGTCCTCCATCCAGGCCGGCCAGGTGTTTTCGGTGTCGGGGCGCGGATAGCGGGACGTCGGCTTGCCGGAGAATTGATCAACCACGTTCAGGTCGGGGTAGGCGGTCGACTCGACCGCGTTTGTCCGACCGGCGCGCCAGACCCAGAGATCGAGCTTGCCGCTGTCGATGGCGCCGAAGTTCCGGCCGCCGCCGGCATGGCAGGCGATCTGGCAGCCGACCTCGGCGTATGTCCCCTCGGGGCCGGTGGCAGAGGGTTCGCCCACAGCCGCCGTGTCGAACAGGAAGGCCAGTTGATCCTCGGCGCCGTTCGGATTCTGCACAATCCAGTTGGCACCGGAAACGGCCGTCG
The DNA here is from genome assembly GCA_034440375.1 of Candidatus Eiseniibacteriota bacterium. Taxonomy (GTDB): domain Bacteria; phylum Eisenbacteria; class RBG-16-71-46; order JABDJR01; family JAWXBZ01; genus JAWXBZ01. The sequence goes on along the minus strand of JAWXBZ010000075.1, from coordinate 9,965 downwards.
AGTCGCAGCTGTTGCTGACCCGCATGACCCACTCCGGGCTCGGAATGAGGCCCAGCGCTCCCGGCCGGGCATAGAGCCAGTAGTCCGGAAGGATGTCGAAAGTGTCATCGGCCCAGCGGGCGAGGAAATAGAGGAAGTTTCGGTCGCCCAGCCGTGCCTCATCCGACCAGACCGACCGGAGTTCAACATAAAAACCCCGTCCACCCACGGCGCGATCCGCGCTCATGTAAACAAAGAGCGGCCGCGCCACCGACCACTCCTTGTCCTGCGCATCTCCGTCGATCACCGGGAGCAGGTCCCCGTCTCCAAGGAGGCGCGGGTTCACCCCGGGCGTCGGGTCTTTCGGGTCGACGTAGGCCGCGATCAGCTCGTTATCCTCGATGGAGCCGGGCTCGAGGGGCTTGATCCCCCCTTCGCAACCGATCAGCAGGGCACCGGCGAGCGCGACCGCCGCCAGGACACACATTGACGGAGATGGCTTCATGGTATTGGTCGTCCTTTTGAATTCGGGACTCGACATAGTGAGGAGGGAGATCGCGGTTCCGAGTTCCTGCTATGCATGGAAGTTAGCGGCCGGCCGGGACGGTGTCAACCCGAAAGGGCGCCCGGCGACCTGCCGCCGGGCCAGGACGACCGGGGCTGACATGTAAACTTTCTGCGTCAAAGAAACGCCAGGACGATTCAATTCCCACGCGAATGCCGATACGGCCGGAAACGCCGACGATTCGTGGAGCCCCCCTTCCTCTCGCCACGAGGAGTGGGCCATCCGACAGCGAAATTCCGTTCTGCGTCCCGTCGATCCCCAGCGCCCGACAGAGCCGGGCGGGGCCGCGCGCCAGATCGCGATCGCTGACACCGGTGCCCCGGCGCCGCCGCATGAGTCGGAGGCCGATGGCCGGCTCGAGAGCTCGGATCAGGACGGCCTCGGCCCGGCCGGTCCGGCCGGCCACGACATTGACGCACCAGTGCATGCCATAGGTGAAGTAGACATAGGCCCGACCCGCCGGGCCGTACATGACCTGGTTGCGAGCCGTTCGCCCCGGCGCGGCATGGCTGGCCGGGTCATCCTCCCCTCCGTAGGCCTCGGTCTCAACGATCCACCCGCCAGATTCCCCCGACTTCGTACTGTGGATCAGGAGTTTTCCGAGGAGCGCCCTGGCCAGTGTCGCGGCCGGACGCCGATGAAACGAGGCCGCAAGCGGCCGGCGCTCCCGCACGGAAGTCTGGTAATCACGAGGGACGGCCGGCTCCCGGACTGGTGTCGATCGGGGCATGATGGCGTCAGTGACCTGCCAGCCGGTCCAGGTGCACCGCCGGAAAGGTAGCCAGATAGCCCATCACGGTATCCTGAATCTCCTTGAGCCGCTCCTTTGTGCGAGCTTCGAAACGCGCCACCAGGACCGGCTGCGTGTTGGAGGCACGGACGAGACCCCAGCCGTCGCCGAAGAGAATTCGGGCCCCGTCGACGTCGATGACCTCGTGGTCCTTCCGGAAATGCTCGATGACCCTGGATACCACCCCGAACTTGGCGGAGTCTTCGCATTGGAAACGAAGCTCGGGAGTCGACTGGTACTGCGGCAATTCGTCGACAAGTTCGGCGAGTGATCGTCCCGAGTCGGCCACGATCGAGGCCAGCTTGGCCGAAGCGTAGAGCGCGTCATCAAAGCCGTACCAGTCTTCGGCAAAGAACATGTGGCCACTCATCTCGCCGGCGAGGAGCGCCCCCTCCTCCTTCATCTTGGCCTTGATCAAGGAGTGGCCGGTCTTCCAGAGGATCGGCACGCCACCATGGCGGAGGACCCACTCGGGAACGGCCTGGCTGCACTTCACCTCGAAAATGACCTTGGCGCCCGGTTTACGGGTGAGAAGATCGGCTGCCGCGATGGCCAGGAGCTGATCGCCCCAGACGACACGGCCGTTGCCGTCGACCAGGCCCACCCGATCCGCGTCCCCGTCGTAGCCGATGCCAAGATCGGCACCGGAGGAGACCACCAGCGCCACCAGATCCTTGATCAGCGCCGGGACGGTCGGATCGGGGAGGTGGTTTGGAAAACGACCGTCCGGGTCGGTGTACAACTCGAGGACCGTGCAGCCGAGATCGCGAAAGAGGGCCGGCGCATGGGGACCGGCGCAGCCATTTCCGGCGTCGATGACCACCTTGAGCGGGCGGCTGATTCGAGTTTTTTTCCGCAGGGCGGCGTTGTACTCGGCCAGGATGTCCCGGTCGCTCACCGAGCCCGCCCCCGAGGCAAACTGCCCCTTTTCGGCGATGTAACGGATCTCCTGGATCATGGCACCGTAAACCGAGGCCGTTCCCAGGTTCATTTTGAATCCGTTGAATTCGACCGGGTTGTGACTGCCGGTGACGGCAACGCCCCCGTCCATTTCCCATTGGTGCACGGCAAAGTAGAGGGCCGGCGTTGGAACCATCCCGATTCGGACGACGTTGATGCCGGCGGCGTTGAGGCCGGCCGTCAGTGAAGAGGCGATGCGCGGCGAAGTGAGGCGCACGTCCTGTCCGACCGCCACCCGCTTCGCGCCGTTCCGGACGTACCAGGTTCCGAGGGCCCTGCCGATCAGGGCGACGTCGGCGTCGTTCAGATCGGTGTCGGCGATGCCGCGGATGTCGTATTCACGGAAGATGTGGGGATTCATGCACTCTCCTTGAAGCCCGGGCGCCGCCCGCGCTCCAGGTTCTAGCGTCTCCTGAGCCAGGAGTCGATGAAGGGGTTGAGATCGCCGTCCATGACCTTGTTGACGTCCGACGTCTGATGATCGGTGCGATGGTCCTTGACCATCGTGTAGGGCTGGAAGACGTACGAGCGAATCTGGCTGCCCCAGGCAATGTCCTTCTGCTGGTCGATCAGCTTGTCCATTCGCTCCTGCTCTTCGTTTCGTTGCTTCACATAGAGCCGGGCCTTCAAGATCTTCATGGCCGATTCGCGATTGCGATGCTGGCTCCGCTCGCTCTGGCAACTGACCACGATGCCCGAGGGAAGGTGGGTCAGCCGCACGGCCGAGCTCGTCTTGTTGACATGCTGGCCCCCCGCGCCGGAGGCCCGAAAGGTGTCGACCCGCAGGTCCCCTTCGTTGACCTCGATGTCCGCGGCGGCCTCGACCTGCGGCAGCACGAAGAGCGAGGCAAACGACGTATGGCGCCGCTTGGCGGCATCAAACGGGCTGATGCGGACCAGTCGGTGAACGCCGCTCTCCCCTTTCAGGTAGCCGTAGGCATATTCGCCGTTCACTTCGAACGAGGCGTCCTTGATGCCGGCCTCGTCGCCATCCTGGTAGTCCAGAAAATTGGTCTCGAATCCGTTCCGCTCGCACCAGCGCATGTACATGCGAAGCAGCATCGCGGCCCAGTCCTGGCTTTCGGTGCCGCCGGCGCCCGGATGAATCGACACGATGGCGCTGGCCGAATCCTCCGGACCCGACAGGAAGGATCGAAGTTCGAGCGCTTCGAGCCGGGCCTCGAGTCGGGCTGACTCGGTGGCCAGATCCTTGAGCGTCGATTCATCGGCCTCACCCTCGGCCAGATCGAGCAGCTCAACGGCACTTTTGACTTCGGCGTCGAGGCCGGTCCAGTTCGTCAGGATCCCCTTGGCCACTTTCATGTCACCGATGATCTGGCGGGCCGCTTCCGGCTTCGTCCAGAAATCGGGAGCCGCCATCTGCTCCTCGAGTGTCGCCACCGTCTCCGCTTTGTGTTCTATGTCAAAGATAACCTCGGAGCGCTTCGAGTCGCTCGGACAGCACGGTCAGCGTTTTCCGAAGATCAGGCACGTCGATGGTCATCCTGGTTCGTCCTTTCGTTGCGACGGCGAGGCCGCCGCCAGTGTCAATGTCGTCCAGAGCCGCGATACCTGGGTCTCCAGTTCCGCGGTCGTTCCGCTGTTGGTAATCACCAGATCGGCCCGGCGGACTTTTTCCGCCTCGGGCCACTGGCTGGCCATCCGCTCGCGGGCCCGAGGGGGGGAGAGCCCGCGGGCCGAGAGCCGAGCGTAGCGTATGGCATCGGGAGCCGTGACGACCACGATACGGTCGAAGTCGTCCGCCACTCCCAGCTCGAAGATCAGGGCCGCGTCGACGACCACGATCATCGGTACCACCGGACCACCCTCCAAATCCTCCCGGGCCTCGGCCGCAGCCAGGGCCAAGAGGCGCAATCGGATTTCATTGATAAGGAAGGGATGCACGATCGCATTGAGACGTTCGCGCGCCTCCCCGTCGGCGAAGACGAGCGGACCGAGCTTTCCACGGTCGACGTCGCCCGCCGGTCCGGCCACCCCTTTGCCGAACGCCGCCAGCACCGCATCCACCACCGGACCCCCCGGGCCGATCAGATCATGCCCGATCCGGTCGGCGTCGATGATGAGAGCGCCGAGGTTCTCCAACTGCGCGGCCACCATTGACTTGCCGGACGCAATATTACCGGTGAGGCCCACGCTCAGCATGATCGGACTATAGAGGAATGACCGTTGCCGTGACACCCCCACCGGACCAGCCGTGCGGTTCGGCTAGTGGATCCCGGCCCAATCGTGACCGACCCCGACGTCGACAATAACCGGCACCGACAGCTCGATGGCTTCTTCCATCGCCCGGCGCACGGTGGCCGCCACGTCGTTTGCTTCGTCGGTGGGAGCCTCGAGAACCAGTTCGTCATGAACTTGTAAAAGCAGCCGCGCCTCGGGATGTCGGTGCTTCAATTCCCTGTCGACCGCCAGCATGGCCATCTTGATCATGTCGGCGGCCGTGCCCTGGATCGGTGTGTTGATCGCCATTCGCTCCGCCTCGGCGCGGAAGCGCCCTTCCGGACTGGCCAGGTTCGGCAGATATCGCCGACGCTTGAGCAGCGTCATCACGTAACCGGTGGTCGTCGCCTCGCGCACGGTTCGATCGAGAAATTCGGTGACGCCCGGAAATTGGGCCTTGTAGGCGGCGATGAACTGCTTGGCCGCCTCGCGAGTGATACCGATCTGGCGGGAGAGGCCAACCGGCCCCTGCCCGTAAAGGATGCCGAAGTTCACGGTCTTGGCCTGGGACCGCTGCTCGGCGGTGACCTCCCCGGCCGGAACGCCGAAGATGCTGGCCGCTGTCTCCCGATGAACATCCACGCCGCGCCGAAAGTAATCGTTCAGGTTCGGATCGCCCGACAGGTGAGCCATGATCCGCAGCTCGATCTGCGAGTAGTCGGCCGAGATCAGGAGACGATTCGTACCACCGGCGATGAAGGCACGCCGCACGTCGCGCCCCAGATCCGTTCGAATCGGGATGTTCTGGAGATTCGGGTCGCTGGAGCTGAGTCGACCGGTGGCGGCCACGGTCTGGTTGAACGACGAGTGGACGCGCCCCGTCTGTGGGTGAACCAGCCGCGGGAGCGCGTCAACGTAAGTCGATTTGAGCTTGGCCAGTTGCCGGTAATCGAGCAGCAGCCGGGGCAGCGAATGGAGCGGCACCAGGTCTTCCAATGTTTCGGAGTCGGTGGACCAGCCGGTCTTTGTCTTCCGCCCGGCCGGCAGCTTCAATTTCTCGAAGAGGAGCTTGCCCAGCTGGATCGGCGAATTGAGATTGAACGACTCGCCCGCCACCTCGTGCGCGAACGTCTCCAGTCGCGCGATCTCCTTGCCCAGTCGATCCGACATCCCGGCCAGGAATGGAACGTCGAGTGCGACGCCGGTCTCCTCCATCTCCTTGAGCACGAGGAGGAGCGGCATTTCCAGATCCGTGAACAACCTTTCGAGGTCCCGCTCGGCCAGGATCGGCCGGAAGCGGTCCGCCAGCCGGAGAGTGATGTCCGCGTCCTCCGCGGCGTAACGCACCGCGAGAAGAACGGGCACGTCGGCGAAACTGCGCTGCTTCTGCCCCTTCCCGATGAGATCGCTGATCGGCACCATGCGGTAGCCGAGTTCCTCCTGCGCCAGGTTGTCGAGCTTGTGCGAGCGCCCGGCGTCGATCAGATACGACGCGACCATCGTGTCGAAAGCGACGCCCACGACGGGGAGATCGTGCCGGTCAAGGATCACCAGGTCGTACTTGATATTCTGTCCGACCTTCTTGATGGTCGGGTCGGCCAGGATCGGGCCCAGCACGTCGCGCACCGCCTCCAGGGTGACATTGGGCCCCTCATGGTGCGCCACCGGCACATACCACCCGGTCCTGGCCGCGACGGAAAATGACAGGCCGACGAGTTGGGCGCGCATCGGATCGAGCCCGGTCGTCTCGGTATCAATGGCGATCGGCGTTCGGGTCTCCCGAAGTTCCTGCGCCAGGCGCTCGAGGCCCTCTTGATCGGTGACGAGCCGATAGTCGGCGTCTGTGGGCGGCGGTTCGGTAAGCCACGGTCCCGGAGCCCGTGCGGGAAGTGGATCGTCCTCCCCCGCCCGGAACAGATCGAACGTTCCGCCCCAGGGCGTGCCGACCGGGCGCGGCGCAGCCCGCGTTTCAACCGACGGAGCGGCGATCGAATCGGGCGCCCCGACCGTCTGCAGGCCTTCGGTGATCGCTGCCTGGGCTGCCGCGGGACCTGTGTCGACACCGGCCGCCGTGGCCGCATCACGGGTCAGCCGGCCAAATTCCATCCGCCGGAAAAAATCGGCCAGCGTGATGGCCGGACGCCCAACCGCCATGGCGGAGAGGGGCGAAGGCAGCGGGCAGTTCGTCCGGATCGTCACCAACCGGCGTGACAATCGGGCCTGGTCAGCATAGGCAACAAGATTCTCGGCCCATGATTTTCGACCCACGCGGTCGATCGAAGCCAGGATCGTCTCGAGCGAACCGAATTCGCGGACCAGCTGGGCCGCCGTCTTCTCGCCGATACCCGGCACACCGGGCACGTTGTCGGAGGTGTCGCCCATGAGCGACAGGACGTCGACCACCTGTGCGGGCGGTACGCCAAACTTGGCCTCGACACCCGCCGCATCGAGCCGGTGCGCCTCGACGCGGGCCGGCCCACCCCGACCCGGGTTTAGAATCGAAATGTCGTCGTTCACCAGCTGGCAGAAATCCTTGTCGCCGGTCACCATGATGACCTCAAGATCGGGGCCGGCCAGCTGGACCGCGTACGAGCCGATGACGTCGTCGGCCTCGACTCCGTCGACCGCCAGACAGATGAGCGGCCAGGCCCGCACCATCTCCGCGAGCAGCGGGAGCTGGCGCACCAGATCCTCCGGCATCTCCTCCCGATTGGCCTTGTACGCCGCGTACTCCTCGTGGCGAAATGTGGGGGCGGCCGTGTCGAAAACCACGGCCATGTATTCAGGCTGGTACTCCTTGAGAAGGCTCCAGATGGTATTGGCCACACCGAAGACGGCCCCGGTCGGCTCGCCCGTAGCGGTCGACAGGCCGGAACGCCCCATCGCGAAGTAGGCCCGGTACGCCAGCGCCGTGCCGTCGACAAGAAAAAGCCGGGGCCGCGACGCCGGGGCGTTTGCCGGACGGTCCTCGCTCACGACACCAACCCGTAAAGCTGATGCACGCGCGCGTAGGCGATCACCGGGGCGGGAACGAGATACTTGACGGAATCGCCGGCAGCCAGGCGCCGCCGAACCAGCGTGGACGACACGGCCACCTGCACCCCGTCCACCAGGGTCATCTGCCGCGTGAACATGGGATCGGCGAGCGCCACATCGAAACCAGGCCGGGCCAGCACGACCAGGGGCCAGCGTGCGATGATCGCCAAAGGCTTTTGCCAGTACGGCAGGTCGAGAAGGCTGTCCGATCCGATGAGAAACGACAGCTCGTCATCGGAGTGGCGCGCGGCCAGGCGGTCGAGGGTATCGAGACTGTAGTGCGGTCGACCGGGGTCGGACTCAATGTCCGAAAGGGCGAAATCGGCTTCACCATCCAATGCCAGGCGCACCATCTCGAATCGATGCGACCAGTCGGTGAGTTTGCGCCCCTGCTTGTGAGGCGGGACAGCCGAGGGGACGAAGAGGATCCGATCGAGGCGGGCGGCGGTGCGGGCCTCCTCCGCCAGGACCAGGTGCCCCCAATGTATCGGATCGAAGGTGCCTCCGAAGATGCCGATCCTCATCCGTTACGGCCTGTCCAGGATGGCGCTCAGGGCGCCGAGGTGGAATCCGGCGGGCCCGTCGAGTCGGCCGGTGCAGCGGGTGGCGGAGCCGGAAGGCGGCTGACTTCCTGCCGAGCCTCATCGAGCAGCTCGCGCGCATGTCCATTGAATGGACCATCCGGGCAGGCATCGAGCGCCGCCTGCAGCTGGGTTACCGCCTGCTGCCAGAGGCCGCGCTTCCGGTAGGTTTCGCCGAGGCCGATGCTGGCCCGACAGCTCCAGCTCGACTGTGGAAATTGCTCGAGCACCCGCTGGAAGTAGATCTCCGCCGATGCCGCTCGATTCATCCGCAGATAGAGCGCCCCGGTTTCGTACGATTTCTGCGCCAACCGATCCTCGAGGATCAGTATCCGGGCCGCCGCCTCGGCCACCCGTGCGTGTCCCGGGTACTTGCCCTGAAAGATGCGATAGGCGCCGATGGCCCGTTCCGTCCAGTCCTGGTCGAGGGCCGCCGGCCGTGACAGGTTGTCATAGCTGACCGCCAGATAGTAGCTCGACTCACCGGCCAGCGGGCTCTGCGGAAAATCGCGGGTCACCTTCTGAAAGTAATCGGCCGCGAGGACGCGATCTTTCTGCTGCAGGTAGGCCTGACCCAGGAGATAATTGGCCTCATCCACATGGATGCTCCCGGGATTCTGCTCCAGGAATTTCGTGAGCCGCTCGATGGCCTGAACTTCGTTTCCTGACGCGAGCGACGCCTTGGCCTGAGCCAGCGGGTCGTCCGTGGCCGTCGGCGGTATCGAGAAATCGGGCTTCGACGACGAGCAGCCTCCGACGCCGAGCGGAAGCATCAAAATCACACTCAGCGCCATCACCCGGACGATTCGTGCCGGTCCTGGAATAGTCGAAGCGGAAGCGCGGATCATGATGGCGGCGTACTCAATTCTGGTTGGAGTAAAAGAGGAAGACGAGTCCGGCCACGATGCCCAGGACCAGTACCGGCTCGACGATTCGCGACAGCGATTGCGGCGGAAGCGATGGCCGGACGAACGGGTACGCGCGCCCTTCCAGCAAATCAAGTTTGGATTTCGGCACGATATCCAGGCGCTCCGATCGACCATTGCCGACCCAGATGATGTTCTTGGAATCGCCCGAGACCAGTCGGCAGTTCAGGTCGACCGCCGCCAATCGCTCCACCACGCGCTGGCCGAGAAATCCCTGCCGCCACTGATCGTGATAGGTGACGCCAAACTCGACGACTCGAAAACTGAGTACCAGCCCCTCGATGTTCTCGGGAAATTCGTTCATCACCGGTGGCAGATTGGCCGCCGGAATAACGGGGTTGTTCGGATTCTTGCCGGTGGGCCCGGGCGGAGTCGTCGCCGGCTTGGGGTCATTGTTGGTCGTCTCCGGCTTCGCTGGCGGCTTGTTCACGGCAGCACTGTCTGTTGGCGACACCGACCCTCCGGTCGTCGCCGATGAATCGGATTTGTCCGACTTTGCCTCGCCGGCGCTGAGCTTCATGCCCTCTCCGATCGAAATCTCCCCGTCCTTGTCGAGATCGCCCTCCAATTCCGGCTCCACCCCTTTCGCCTTCGGCTTCTCGATCAGGTAGACCTTGTACCCTTTGTTCGACAGGTAGCTGGCAATTCGATCCTCGACGAACCAGTCACCGTCGAGCTTGAGCACCGGAAAGAGCTGGATTTCCGAGCCGGGCGGCAGGGTGAGGCCGGCGAGCGCCCGTTCGATTGCCTCCTCGGTAGCCCGCTGAATCAGGCCAAGATTGGTGTCGAAGACCAGGGGCATGTCGGCGAGGGGTCCATGCGATTGAGGAACCGGATCGGCGCTTTCGGCCGGCTGCGCAAGGGTCGAGCCCAGGAAAAAAGCCAGGCCAACCAGGAAGCGGAGCGATTGCACGAACCGAACAGGGCGGGCCCCCGCCGCGCGGCGG
>JAWXBZ010000074.1:0-2551 GCA_034440375.1 Candidatus Eiseniibacteriota bacterium | reverse complement strand
GTCGTAGGGGGGGGGCTGGCTCACCTCCCGGCGATCACTTGTTTCCGAAACGTCGTTCGGCACCACGCGGATGAGTTTGCTCCGCCAAATGTGACTGGGGTACACTGAAACAATGGATTTGAGGTTCGAGTGGGATTCTCGGAAGGCAAACTCGAATCTGAAGAGGCACGGAGTGTCATTTTCCGAGGCATCGACGGTACTCGGTGACCCCTTGTCGATCACCATTCCGGATCCGCTCCACTCGCACGATGAACCGCGATTCCTTGATCTCGGCATGTCGCACTCGGGGAGACTGATCGTCGTGGTCTACACGGAGCGAGCGGGCACCCTTCGACTCATCAGCGCAAGACCGGCAACCCGGCACGAGAAGCAAGACTATGAAGAAAAAGGCTGTTAAGGCCCGCAGTGGGCAGGTGTCCGATGGGATGCGCCCGGAGTACGACTTTTCCAAGGGCGTTCGTGGCAAGCATGCGGCCCGATACGCGGCGGGAACGAATGTCGTCGTGCTGGATCCGGATGTTGCCAAGGCCTTTCCCACCGCGAACATGGTCAATGAGGCACTTCGACTGCTGATGTCCATTGCGGGACGACGCAAGACGAAACCCACTCGAACTCGTTCCGGAACGAGTTGATCATGCGTCATCCCCCATTCGCGACACGCCGGGTCGGCAGCGCCTCGCCCATCCGCGTGGGAGCCATCACCGCCCGCACGACACGACTCCTGGCGCTGGCAGCAACGCTCTCGGGCCTCATCGCACTCGCAACCCCCACCACCGCCCGCGCCGCCGACCTCCTCGTCACCGCCGTTCATCCGCCGATGAATGGCCTGTCGGCCATCTACGCGCCGGTCCGCATCACATTCGATCGCGCGGTGATGGCAGGGACGGTGAATGCCTCGAACATCCGCATCTTCGGGAAGGGGAGCGGGCCGGTCAGCGGGACATTCCAGATTTCCGGGGGTGGGACGATCGTTACCGTCGACCCGAATCGCTCGTGGGGCGCCGGAGAAACGGTGCAGGTAAACCTGGGCGAGGGGCTGCTGGCTGCGGACGGGATGCCGCTTCGGGCGGGCGGGTTTTCCTGGCAGTTCCGGGTGACCTGCGCGCCGTCGGCCATTGCCTACACGCCGATCGATACGCTTTCCAATCGGACGACGCCGTCGGTTCGCACGCGGATCTACGGCGCGGCGGCCACCGACTTCAACAATGACGGCTCGGTCGACCTGGCCACGGTCAACGAGATCAGCGCCGATGTGCGCGTCTTTCTCAGCCTGGATGACGGCACCGGCCTCTTCGGCAACTACCTGCCGCCGCAGGCCATCGGCGTGGAGGCCAGCCCAAACGATGGCGGCGACCTGGACAACGACGGTTTCGCGGACCTGGTCGTGGCCGCGTCGGAGACCGATAACATCTGGATCATGCTCGGCAACGGCGACGGCACCTTTGGACCGATCACCGGCATCACGGTCGGGGCCAACCCGCATGGAATCGTGACGATCGACCTGGACGGCGATGCCGACCTGGACATTGCCGTGGCCTGCGCGGATGCCAATAATATTTCGATCCTGTTCAATGACGGCGCGGGAGTCTTCGGCGCCCCGGTGGCGGTCGAGGCCGGCATCCACGTGGAGTACGGCCTGGCGACGGGGGACATGAATCGCGACGGGCGCATCGACCTGGTGGTCGGCGGCCGCAACAATTCGCAGATCCGGACACTCTTCAACGACGGCGACGGCACCTTCACGCCGGCCGGCCCGGCGCAGCCCTCCGGCGGCCAGACCTGGGTGGTCACGCTGGGCGACCTGAACGGCGACGGTCACCTGGACGCCACCACGGCCAACAGTTTCAGCGCGGGCGGCGCCTCGCTGCTCAACCTGGGCAACGGCACATTCGGCGCCCCGTCCGTCCAGTTTCTCGGCGGCCACACCGTCTCGACCGACCTGGGCGACCTCGATGGCGACGGCGACCTCGACTGGATCCTGGCCTGCTTCGGCGGGAAGTTCTGGCGTTTCTTCACCAACGACGGGGCCGGAAATTTTACCGTCCACTCGACGGTCAATGCCATCGACAACCCATCATGCGCGATCATCCTCGACCTCGACAATGACCTGGACCTCGACCTGGCGCTGACCGACGAAATCGCCGACGTCATCCTGCTGATGAAGAACACCCAGTCGACCGGGACACCCGATCCGCCCCCCGACGCCGGCCGCGCCATCACCCTTGCGCCGAACCGTCCGAACCCGTTCGCCGAATCCACGACGTTGTCGTATCAACTGGCGGCTCCGGCGCGGTTGACCCTGCGGCTCTTCGACCTTCGCGGCGCGCGGCTCCTGGACCAGGACCTCGGATGGCGCGAGACAGGGTGGAACACCACGCCGATCGAAGCGCGCGATCGGCTGGGACGGCCTCTCGGCTCCGGCGTCTATTTCTACGAACTCGAGAGTGACGCCGGCACGGCGCGCGGGAAGTTGACGATCCAGAGATAGCGGCGGGACTTGCACCGGCACACCACCCCCCGCGTGACGCCCCCCACCCCCACAGGTTACGAG
>JAWXBZ010000073.1:0-12680 GCA_034440375.1 Candidatus Eiseniibacteriota bacterium | reverse complement strand
GCCGGCGAGTAGCGCTCGACCCGGACCGGCAGCACTTCGCTTTCGAGCACCGAGGCCAGCAGCGGCGCGCCCTGCAGCTGCTCAATGGCCGTCAGCAGGCCCTCCAGCCCTCGGCGCGGGTGAGTGATGGCCTGCCAGTCCAGCGCGAAGCGGCTGAAGACCTCGGGATCGACCGGCTCGATCTCGGCGCGCAGGCGAGCCAGCGAGCGGCGCTTGATCTGGCGCAGCACGTCCGCGTCGCACGCCTCGCGGTCGTGTCCGCCCGGCAGGAAATCCCCCTCGAGCACCCGGCCCGAATCGAACAGCGGCCGGAGGGCGGACCGCACGACGCCCTCGCCGAGACCCCACCGTCGCGCCACGTCGATCGGGCGGAACGGGCCGTGGGTGCGCGCCCAGCGCGACACGAGCTGCGTCAGCGGTTCGGGAGCCACGCCGAGAAAGGCGTCCGGAAGCCCGGGGGGAATGACCAGGCCGAGCGCATCCCGATAGCGGGCCGCGTCCTCGGCCGCGATGACCCGCTCGGCGCCCTGAAGACGGACGCGCAGCACACGCCGTTCGACAACGAGCGCATCCAGCCACTCGTCCACCCGCTCGGACGATTCGGAGCGCTCGCGCAGCTCCTCGGGCGTGAGGTCGCCCAAGTACAGCAGCAGGTCATGCAGACCGTCCGCATGCCGCGCGCGGCCCGTTTCGAGCCGCTGCAGCATCCGCTCCACGGCCGAAATGGCCTCGGGGTCCAGCAACTCGCGCAGCTCGGCGTCACCCAGGAGCTCGCGCAGCTGTGCCTGATCCACCGACAGGGCGTGGGCGCGGCGCTCGGCCATCGGCGCGTCGCCATCGTAGATGAAGCTGGCCATGTACGCGAACATGAGCGAGGCGGCAAACGGCGACGGCACCCGGCTGTCCGCCACATGCACCCGGATGCGCCGCGAGGCCACATCACGCAGCAGCTCCTGAAGCGCCGGCAGGTCGAACACGTCGCGCAGGCACTCGCGATACGTCTCGAGGACGATCGGGAACGAGCCATAGCGCACAGCGACCGCCAGCAAATCGGCCGAACGCTTGCGCTGCGCCCAGAGCGGGCTCCGCCGGCCGGGGTAGCGGCGGGGCAGGAGCAGCGCGCGGCCCGCATTCTCGCGGAATCGGGAAGCGAACAGGGCGCTGCCGCCGAGCGACCGGACGACCATGTCCTCGATCTCGTCGGCCGCGGGGAAGAACGCGGGGGCATCGGGCGGCGCGTCACCGGCGGGCAGCCGGAACACGATGCCGTCGTCCGACCAGATCGCCTCGACTTCGGTGTCGAGCGATTCGCGCAGCCGCGCCTGCACCGCCGTGGCCCACGGCGCGTGAACGCGGGCGCCGAACGGCGACAGGATGCAGACGCGCCAGTCGCCGATCTCGTCCATGGTGCGCTCCAGCACGATCACGCGGTCGCTGGGCACCTCGCCGGTGGCCTCGACCTGGTCGCAGAGGTACGCCACGGCGTTGACGGCGGCCCGCTCGTCGAGGGCGTGATGGTCGCGGAGGCGCGCCGTGGCCTCCAAGCGGGTCGCCTCGCCTTTGCCGCAGGCCGCCGCGATCTCCCGGCTCAGCTTGCCGAGCGCCCTGCCGAGCTCCGGCGGCCGGCCCGCGCGGTCGCCATGCCAGAACGGCATTTTGCCGGGCTGGCCCGGTGCCGGCGTGACGATGACCCGGTCGTGGGTGATCTCCTCGATGCGCCACGAGGAGGCGCCGAGCAGGAAAACGTCGCCGGTGCGCGACTCGAAGACCATCTCTTCGTCGAGCTCGCCCACGCGGCGGCCCGGCTTGTCACCCTCCCCCGGCAGAAACACGCCGTACAGGCCGCGGTCCGGAATCGTGCCCGCGTTGACTATGGCGAGCCGCGCCGCGCCCTCGCGAGGCCGCAGCGTCCCGGCGATGCGGTCCCAGGTGACGCGCGGCTTGAGCTCCGCGAACTCGTCCGACGGATAGCGGCCCGACAGCATGTCCAGCACGCCTTCGAACGACCCGCGCGGCAGGTCCGCGAACGGCGCCGCGCGCCGCATCATGACGTACAGCTCCTCGACGCCGGAGACGCCCGAGGCAACGCTCGCCACGACCTGCTGCGCCAGCACGTCGAGCGGGTTGCGCGGGAAGAAGGTCTCCTCGACCTCGCCTGCCAGCATGCGCGCCGTGGTCGCCGCCGTGGCCAGCAGGTCTCCGCGGTACTTCGGAAAGATGATCCCCCGTGGAGTTCCGCCGACCTCGTGGCGCGCCCGCCCGATGCGCTGCAGACCGGACGCCACGCTCGGCGGCGCCTCGATCTGGATCACGAGGTCGACCGCCCCCATGTCGATGCCGAGCTCCAGCGACGACGTGGCCACGATCGAACGGAGCTGGCCGGTCTTCAAGGCGTCCTCGATGTAGGTCCGCCGCTCGCGGGCCACAGATCCGTGATGAGCCAAGACCAGCTCCTCGCCCGCCAGCTCGTTCAGTGCCCCCGCCAGGCGTTCCGCGAGCCGGCGACTGTTTACGAAGATCATGGTCGAGCGGTGGGCACGGATAAGCTCGACGAGCCGCGGGTGCATCGACGGCCAGATGGAGGCGCGCCCAGGCCGGGCGGCCGCGGGCCCTGACACGATCTCGTCGCTGACTTCGCCCAGCCGGGCCATGTCCTCGACGGGCACCTCGACCCGCAACTCCAGCGGCTTGCGCGACCCGGCATCGATGATCTGCACCGGCCGCGGCATCCACTCGCCGTCCGGGCCGACCGGCTGGCCGCCGCCGAGCAGTCGGGCCACTTCGTGCAGAGGCCGCTGCGTGGCGGACAGCCCGATGCGCTGGAGCGGGGCCGACGACGCCGGCCGCGATGCCTCCAGCCGCTCCAGAGATACGAAGAGATGCGCCCCCCGCTTCGTCGGCACGAGCGAATGGATCTCGTCGATGATCACGGTCTCCACAAACGCCAGCGTCTCCCGAGCCGCTGACGTCAATATTAAATATAGCGACTCCGGCGTCGTGATCAGAATGTCGGCCGGCGAGCGCCGGAGCCGCGCTCGCTCCGCCGGCGGCGTGTCCCCGGTGCGGATGGCAATCTGGATCTCCCGGACAGGAAATCCGTCGCGCGAGGCAACGGCCCGGATCCCAGCCAGCGGCGCGCGCAAGTTCCGCTCAACATCCACAGCAAGCGCCTTGAGCGGCGAGATGTAGATAACCCGGCAGCGCTCGGCCTTCGGCGGTTCAGCCGAAAACAGCAGCCTGTCGATGGAAGCGAGAAACGCCGCGAGAGTCTTGCCCGAGCCCGTCGGGGCCAAGAGGAGTGTTGACTCCCCCCGCGCGATGGCCGGCCAGCCCAACCGCTGTGCTTCGGTCGGCTCGGCAAAGGAACCCTCGAACCAGCGCCGGACGGGTTCCTGGAAGAGCGACAGCGCGCTACTCACCTTGCGCCGCCCGGGTAACTGCGCTGCGGGCTGCTGCCCCGCCCCCCTCCAAAATCATCTCAGGACCCATCCTCGCGCCCCAGCGCCGCTTACGACCTCCCCGCCAGGCAATCCCGGCGCTCTGATCCGGCGACGGCGCACTCGTTACGTCCAGCGCTGCGGATGGAGAATTGTACGGCACAGCGGCGGCGAGATGTCGCCCGGCTCACTTCAGAGTGTTAACAGTCCCGCGGGCCTTCTGCACAATCATCCAGGTGGAGCGTGACATGAAGCCGGGTCGAATGAATTTTGATGAACGACCTTAAGGGGTCATTCAAGCTTGACGACTTTGCGGGTTGCCCTGAGTTGCCCAGATTCCAGCCGCAGGTAGTAGATCCCGCTCGCTACGCGAGTCCCGGCATCGTCGCGTCCGTCCCATTGCACTTCATGCCGGCCAGCCGCCATATCATGGTCGACCAGGCGGGCAACCAGCTGGCCCTGCAAGTTGTATACCTCGAGTTTCACCGGTGCGACGTAGGGTTCGGCGGGAAATTGATCACGGTCGTGCCATGGCCCGCGCCAAAAACTGTCGCGCCGTGTCCACATAGGTCTTGATGTCGGCCGAGGTCGGCACCAGGCTCTCGGACGCCCGCGTCTTCGACACGCGCATGAAGAGAATCAAGCTGATCACTCCATTGAAAACGTAGGCCACCGACATGGCGATGGCCGCGCCGTTCAACCCCATCGCCGAGACAAGGGCGAAGAGAAGGAGCGCGTTGACTCCGAAGGAGATGACCGAGGCGGCCGCGTTGTAGTTCGGTTTTCCGATTCCCGAGAGGTATTTGCTGAGGACCCGGGTGACCACGCTGCCCACGATTCCCGGGAGGAGCCAGAGAAGAGGCCCAACCGAGTCTTTGAACTCTGGGCCGTACAGAAGCTCCACAATCCACCGTCCCGACAGGAGCACGACCAGTCCGCACGCCGCGGTGATCAGGAGGGTGTGCCGGCAGACGAGTGTCGTCAATCGGTTGGCTTCGTCGCGGGTCGAGGAGGCCACGCGGGGAAAGAGGATCCGGCCGACGGCGTCGGGCAGGTACCATAGGATCTGGGCGATGCTGGTGGCCACGGAAAAGAGTCCGACCGCCTGGGCCCCCTTGAGCGAGGAGAGGATCAGGGTGGAGGTCTGGTGGTTCATCCGCTGGGCCATGTTTCCGACGTGGGTGATGGCACTGTAGCGGAACTGGTCCCTGGCCAGGTCCCAGTCGATCTTCCAGTCAAATCCATGGCCGCGGACCATGGCCCGGAGGTAGAAGCCGCCGGTGAGGATCCACGACACGAACTCGCCGGCCACGGCTCCCCACACGCCGAGATTGAGCGGCCATAGGGCGATGAGAATCAGAAGGGCGCGGCTCACGTGGAGGAGCATGTTGCCGGCGATGAAGTCGCCGACCCGGTCGAGCGCCACCAGCACGCCGTCGGCATAGTTCTTGAGCAGCATCAGCGGGAGCACGATTATTCCGGCCACGAAGTAGCCGGCCGGAACATCCTTGACCACGGTGTTCCGAATAGGCTCCATGAAGGCGAGTCCGAGCGCCACGTAGAAGAGTCCGAGGCCGAAGGCCTGGATGATGGTGTTGGAGATGACCTTCCGGGGAGCCACGCCCCGGCCGATGTAATAGGTGCTCCCCTCTCCGATGGAGAGGGAACCAAGGCTCGAAAGAAATCCGGGCAGGAAGAAAGCGAGGAGGGCCACCCCCTTGCCGGTGGAACCGAGGAAGCGGGCGGTGAGGATTCCCGCGCCCATGCCGAAGGCTAGCTGGATGATGCTGGTCAAAAAGATGAGGGTCGACTGGCGTCGCAGGCTCAATGGCAGGGGCTGACTATCGGGACATGCGGCATGTGGACCCGGCGGATGCGATTGTCATCGACCTAGTGTATCATTGCAATTCTCGATTCAAAGCCCTTGGATGATGGGCTCGCGACGTAGACACCCGAGCGAACCGACGAGACCAATGACCTCACAGTTCCGCAGAGAAGTCTCCCTGGCACTGGAGAGATTTCCGCTTCTTCACCGGGTGGCGCGCGCGCTGTACCGCCGGGTGAGGTCGGCGCCGCGTTCGGATCAGGACAGGGTTCGGGACCGGATCGAGCGAGCGCTCTCCGGCCGCTCCGACATTTTCTTCGTGGAGATCGGGGCCAACGACGGGGTCGCGGGCGATGTGCTGCACCCCCTGATCATGGCCCATCCCGAGTGGCGGGGCCTCTTTGTCGAGCCGATCCGCCACCTGTTCGAGGGCCTCCGCCGAAACTACCGCTCCGCTCCCCGGTTTCAGTTCGCCAACGTGGCTATTTCCGAACAGCGCGGAACCGCCCTGATCTACTTCCTGCCGGCGGCGGTGATCGGGGCTCGGGGCCGTGGAATCCCCGCCTGGGCACAGGGCCTCGGATCGTTCGACCGGGGACACATCCTGCGGGAACTCGGTCCGGAGGTCGAACCGTTGATCCAGACCCAGGAAGCGGAGTCCATTCCACTGGGGGAGCTGCTCGACCGCCACGGTGTCAGGAGGATAGACCTCCTCCAGATCGATGTCGAGGGGTTCGACTACCAGGTCCTCCGCCAAGTCGACTTTTCGCGCT
Organism: Candidatus Eiseniibacteriota bacterium; assembly: GCA_034440375.1. Taxonomy (GTDB): domain Bacteria; phylum Eisenbacteria; class RBG-16-71-46; order JABDJR01; family JAWXBZ01; genus JAWXBZ01. The sequence goes on along the minus strand of JAWXBZ010000073.1, from coordinate 6,645 downwards.
ATACGCCGGCCGTCGTCCGCTTCGAGCACAAGCACCTTTCGCCGGACGACCAGACACGTGCGTGGGATCTCCTGAAGGCGGCAGGCTATCAGTTGGAGATTGAAGAGACCGACACCCTGGCGTGTCGTCCGGACTGACCCGTTTGTGAGGAGTTTCGCTCGCTTCTCAAGGATGCCGGAACAATTCCCGTCAGACTTCCTGCCCGATCGCCAAATCTCAATGCGTTTGTCGAGCGATTCATGAGGTCGCTGAAATCCGAGTGCATCAACCGGATGATCTTCTTCGGTGAGAACTCGTTGCGCGAGGCCGTGCGACAGTACCTCGCCCATTACCACGAGGAGAGAAATCATCAGGGTCTTGGCAATCGGTTGATCGAGCCGGACATCAGGATCGGAGAAGATGCCGGCAGCATCCAGTGCCGGGAACGGATCGGCGGGCTACTGAAATACTACTATCGAGACGCCGCGTAAAGTCGATTCGTCAGAACACCTGATTCAATCTTCTGCCCGCCTCCGTATCAATCTGGGGCGGGTCGGCGAGGCCGCGTCACCCGGCGCATTCGGGGCCCATTTCGCTCGCCCTCATCGCATCACCCCCCGGAATGAGGGCCGGCAGACCGGCCAAACCTCGACAGTCTCTTCTCACGCCAGGCGCCGCAGATCACGGAATGACACCAATTCTGGCACGGCTGGTTATTTTGACCCTACGGGCTCGGGGCCTGCATCGCGTCGGACCTCCGCCAGCGCGGCCTCCAGAACCTCGTCCCGGCCGTCCCGGATCCCCGAAAGCGTCGGTTTGACGACGATATCGGGCATGATGCCGATCCGCTGCGTCGGCGTCCGGTCGGGGGTAGAACACGCCGATGCCGCTGAACATCGTCCGCAGGCCGCCGGGCAGGGGGATCGTCGAGACGTTGCCGTCGGCGCCGGCGGTGGTGCTGCCGATGACGACCGCGCCCGCGGCGCGCAAGGCCATAGTGGTGTACTCGGCGCTGCTCTGCGTCGTCTCGTCGACCAGCACGACGACCTTACCCGCGTAATGCGGCTGCAGCGGCGGGATCGACTGCGCCCGTGTCCAGACGAAGGCGCCGGGATTCGCGGCGTCGCCGACGGTGAAACGCGTGAACGCAGTCAGCTCGGTGACGAAATGTCCACCGAGAGCGAAGACCACGAAGGACAATGGATAGTCACGGATGTCGATGACGACGCCGCGGGTGCTATCCATGACGGCGAGATACTGTGGGATGTCCTCGGTTTTCACGGACGAAAGTTTGAGATAGGCGACATCGGCGGCAAGTCGCAGACATGTGTCGCCGGGCCGGTCGTGGGTTGCACCAGCCTTGGGGTCCAGCTTGGCCTGCGCAATTCGCTCGGCGGTGAGTTCGAGACGTGATTCGCCCCGGCGGATGGCAAGGGAACACGGTCCGGCAGGACCGCGAGTCAAGGACTTGGCGATATCGCGCAGACGCGCGTCCTGATTCGAGGCGGCGTACCAGGGTGTCCATTGCGTGACGAGTTGCCGTACCGACTGGCGGTTGATCTGTTCGATCACGTCTCCGAGCATCAGGCTGGTCGCGGGACCCGAGCTTTCCTGGCTGTAACCGGCGACGACGGCGTCCTTGTCGACGAACCGCAGGACGACCGGAACGCTCGCGTCGCCGCGCGGTGGCCGCACGTCGAGCGAACTCCAGAGGTTCGCGTGAGTGTCATGGATGCGGGCGACGAGGGCCATGAGTTCAAGCTGATACGTGTCGCGGTCGTTCGCGGCAACCAGGCGTGGCAGGAACTCGACGAGCACGTCGTCCCAGCGCTCCTCGATCAGATCGCGATAGGGGAACCAGTAAGCGACCAGGTTCCAGAAGCGGAAGAGCGCGAGGATGCGGTAGCCGCTGTCGGGCAGCGCGAGGTTCTCGTACGGGAGTTCGGCGGAGAAGTCCGGATTCCCGACGCCCGGATGGAAGCTGACGAAGAACTGCCGGTCGCACTCCGCGCGAAAGCGGTGGACCGCCTGCAGGCGCCCGGCGAGTTTCGGGCCGAGCAGCGCCGTGTCGTCGATCCACGCGAGGTCGGCCGCGAGGTGCACGTCGACGGGCGCGGCGGCGCACGGGTCGCACGACGCCGGCACGCCGAGACCGTCGATCCACTCCACGAGTACGGCATTCCTCTCCGCCTGGTTCTTGGCCCGCAGCACGTCCGGCAGAAGGCGAAAGAGGTCGTAGTCCCAGTGCCGCTGGCCGCCGGTGACAGCCGGGTTGGGCACTTGGGCGATGAGTATGCCGTCGACGAGAAGCTCGAGGTCGTCGACCCAGGTCCTGCCCGGTCCCGCCATCAGCGCGCCGAAGAAAACGGTTGTGGCGCGGGAGTCGAGCGGCACCGTGATCGAGTACTGGGTCCAGGGGGTGGTGCCCTTGACCGACCACTGCTGCATGTTGTCGAACTGGACCGCGCCGCCTTTGCCGTCCTCACGCATCCACAGGCCGGACCATCCGCTTACGTCCTCGGTGCGCAGTCAACCTCGCAACTCGATGGACTTCCCCGCGAAATCGACTGGCAAAGACGTGGTGAAGGTCGAGAACGCGTTCTGGCTGGTGGCCGTGCGTTCGAGGCGGCCGGACCGCGTGCCGCCGTGTATGGTCGTCGTGTCGAGGAAGAGCGTGCCGCTGGGACCGCCACTCCATCCGGCAGGAGCCTCGTCGGCCGCCGGGACCTCGAAGGTCAGCAGCGGCGTGATGTCGGGCCCGGGCGCTGCGCAGGCGTGACCAGTGAGCAGGAGACACAAAGTCGTGATTAGACACCATGACCGCATGATCTGTCCCTAAAAGGGACAACGGCGCCTGTCTGTCAGTTGCGCATCCATCGCCAGCGACTCGTGCGTCCGCCACCCACGATTATAGATCAGAGATGCTCGGAGCAGCCTCACCGGAAATCGCTCTCTTGGCGCGGGTCACAGGTGTCGAATCAAAGCGCCGGAGGCTGCCAGACGAGGCTGCTAAGTCAAATCAGGTACGCAAGTACGAGTTTTCGGGAGGTACAGTCTTCGGCGTTCAGGCGGCGTGCTTGCCTTTGCCTTTGCGCAGCAGAGCGAGACTTAGTTTCAGTTTGAACGGCCCGAGCAGTCGATTGAGCGTCTCCTGCGTCGGGTTGTGGCGGGGATTGATCGCTCTAAGGACGTTCGGACTGGCCATGCCCACCTTGTCGGCGAACTCCTTCACGCCCATTGCGCGAATGACCTTGCCGAGCGCCTGCTGAAGCGGAATGCCCTCTTCAACGGCGCCCACCAGGAACTCGCGGGCGAACGTGGGGTCTTGGAGGTCCTGTGCCAGGCCCTCGTTCCAATCTCTGCTACGCCTTGCCATGCTTCAAAGCCTCCATGAAGTCCATCCAGTACTGTTTCGCGCGCCGGATGTCCTTCGCCTGTGATCCTTTGTCTCCACCAAGCAGCAGGAGGATCACGATTTTCCCATGCCTTCCAAAGTACAGCCGGTAGCCTGGACCGAATGCCAGGCGAGCTTCCCAAACGCCCTCGCCGACCGACTTGCTGTCGCCCAGATTTCCGAGCTCGAATCGAAGAACCCGTGCCTGGATTCTGGCGCGAACGGCGGCGTCCAGAGTCCCGAGCCACTCGCGGTAGGGGCTCTTGTCGTCCGCGGTGAGGTACTCCCGAACACTGAGCTTCACGGACTAATGATATCTTATTTGATAAGAATGTCAAGTCGCTGGATCACCTGTCCCACCGAATTCTGAGCATTCTGAGAATTTGTTCCTGCCTCCACGCTCTCGCCCGACACGCATCGGAACGTGAAGGGGGTCGCGGCGGCTCTCGACGTCCAGGAGCGACTGGCGAACGTGGTGGCCACGGGCATCACCCCGCCGCTCATGCCCGCGATCGAGATCTGGCCGTGGCGCGACAGGGAGGTCATCGTCGTCGAGGTATTCCCGAGCTCCTCCCCGCCGCACCACGTCAACGCGGAGGGAGTTGAACGCGGAACGTACGTCCGCGTGGGCGCCTCCAACCGCCTGGCCGACGAAGCCCTGCGCGGGGAACTGAAGCGCACGTCCCGAAACGAATCCTATGACGAGCTCCCGGTGCCGACGCTGAGCTCTGAAGCCATCGACTTCAGAGCCGCTTCAGAGCTCTTCGACCCGGTGCGGAAACTGAAACGCGAGGATCTGGAGTCGCTGCGTCTTCTCACCCGGCATCATAGACGGCTTGTGCCGACGAACGGTGGGATCCTCCTCTTCGGCGTCCGGCGCGCGGCGGCCTTTCCGGACGCCTGGGTGCAGGTCGGCAGGTTCTCCGGCACGACGCGCACGCATATCCTGGACACCGGCGAAATCCACGACTTTCCCGCCTCCGCCATCTCCAAGGCAGTTGAGTTCGTCCAGAAGCACGCTCTCCGGTCCTTCCGGATCGAGGGAATCCGCAGGGAGGAGCACTGGAGCATCCCGTTGCCGGCGGTACGAGAGGCGGTCATCAACGCGATCACCCACTCCGATTACAGCCAGAAGGGTGCACCGATTCGGATCGCGGTTTTCGATGACCGCGTGGAAGTGGAGAGCCCCGGCCTACTCCCCTTCGGGCTCACGGTGGACGACATCCAGGCCGGCGTCTCCCGGCTGCGCAACCGTGTCATCGGCCGCGAGTTCAGGGAGCTGGGCCTGATTGAGCAGTGGGGCAGCGGCATCGGGAGAATGATCGACGCCTGCCGGTCGCATGGCCTTCCCCCGCCGGAGTTCCTGGAGGTCGGCACTCACTTCCGCGTGATATTCCGGCTCATGGGGCAGTCGCACCCGGCTGTGGACCCGATCGAGGCCCGAATTCTGCAGGCCATCGATGACGGCAGCGGACTCAGCACAAGGCAAGTCGCGGAGATTGTGGAACTGTCCCCGCGCTCGGCCCGTACAAGGCTGAAGAGCCTGGTTGGCCGGGGACTGATCGTCGAGATTGGTAGCAGCCCGACCGATCCGAAAAGAATCTACTTTCTGCGATCGAAAGAGCATCGGTAGTCCACCCAGCCACGCTTCTGGCCGTTCGAACAGACGTAGTAGCGGTAGCGCCGGGTTCCGTTCTTCAGGCTATGCGTGGGAACCATCGCGTAGCCGCAGGGCACGCAGTTGATCAGGCCCTTCAGCAACGCCCCGAACCGATTTCGTACTTCCTTGCCGCCCGTGGCTCCGTTGCGTTTGAGGAGGTGCTGGACGCGGCGAAAGACCTCCCCGTCCACGATGGCCGGCTGCTCGCCCTCGTGCACCTCGTCCTTGTAGGTGATCTGGCCGGCGTAGAGAACATTGGTGAGCAGGCTGTGAAGGCTGTGCGAGTCAAAGGGGCTCCCGCCAACCACGTGGCCCTTCTTGGTGGTCCACCGCTTGTTCGTCCACGCTCGCGCGTCCAGTTCCCGGATCGTCGGGATGATCGACTCGAGTTCCAGGTACAGCTCGAAGGTGGCGCGAACCTGTGCGGCCTCATCCTCGTTGACCATCAGGCGACCGCCGCGCGGGTCGACATCGAACCCCAGGATCGGCCTCCCGCCAGACCACTTTCCCTTCCTCCGGGTCGCAGCGATCTTGTCCCTGGTTCGTTCTGAGACAAGCTCTCTCTCAAACTGCGCAAACGAGAGCAGGATGTTCAAGGTCAGGCGGCCCATCGAACTGGTCGTGTTGAACTGCTGCGTGACCGACACAAAGGAAACGCCGTGCTTCTCCAGCGTCCCCATGATGCGGGTGAAATCGAGCAGGCTCCGCGACATGCGGTCCACCTTGTAGACCACCACGCAGTCAACGTGCCCCGCCTGGATGTCGGCCATCATGCGTTTGAACGCAGGGCGCTCCATGTTGCCGCCCGTGTAGCCGCCGTCATCGTACCGGTCCGGGACGCAGGTCCACCCCTCGCCCCGCTGGCTGGCGATGTACGCCTCGCCCGCCTCACGCTGGGCGTCCAGGCTGTTGAACTCCTGCTCGAGCCCCACTTCAGTGCTCTTCCGGGTGTAGACCGCGCACCGAACGGCGGGCGTGTCAGCCTTCTTTCCGGCCGTTCTCATCTCGTTTTCCCAATCTGAAGAAGTGGTAGCCATTCCAGTGAGTGCCGGTGATCTTCTCAGCCACGGCGCTCAAGGTCCGGTAGACCTCGCCTTCGTGCTCGAAACCGTGCGGCAGCACCCGGACCTCGATGGTCTCGCCCTTGTATCGGCGGGTGATGACGGCTCCGGGCATGGGGAGGCGGTCGTCCTGCGAAATCTGAATCGAGGCGACTGTTGCCTGTCCGGTGTGGGCCGCCGGCATCTTCGGCGCGGTCAGGCGGACATCGGAAGTGGCCGCCAGCTCCCTGGCCCACTGCCGGGCCCGCTCGGACAGGTCACCTTCCTGGTTGGCCTGGAGCCGCCAGATAATGCGGCGGTCGTAATAGGGTTGTTAACCCAGAGAGGGTTGTTAAACAGAGAATCAGAGAGTTTTGGCGTGGTTCTCTGTGGTCCGGTCGTAAAAGTGGCTTTTACCACCGGACTCCAATCGCTCTCTCTCGAACCAGAGAAAACCGGTCCGCCGCCGAAAAACCGCGAAACTCTTTGCCACAGGCCAGATAGCGACAAAACCCCGAGGGCTCTCGCTCTCGGGGTTCGTCGTTAACCATAGTGTCGCGGATAGTTTGCGG
>JAWXBZ010000072.1:0-9143 GCA_034440375.1 Candidatus Eiseniibacteriota bacterium | reverse complement strand
CCGCGAAAGCAAACAGGCTGCCGGCGAGAACCAGCCGGCGTGATCCGTACTTCCGACCGGCGCTCCGGTCCAGCCAGGGCAACAGAAACAGGAGCGCCGTGCCGATCCCCGGCAGCACCACCGTGCCGATGACCTCAAGCCTGCCCGGAAAATACTTCAGCAACTGGAACAGCCCGAGGAAGTACCACTCGGGCCGCGGAATGTAACTGGCATCGGTCGGGTCGGCCAGCGGTTCGAGCGGGGCCGGCCTCAGCATCGCGACGACAACCAGCGCCACGAATACCACCGCCATGGCGATGGCATCCCGGGCCGACTGCCTCGGATGAAACGTGTCGCCATCGATTTTCGGATCCCCATCGTACGATGGCGGACCGGACGAACCGTGCTTCTGCACCAGCGCCACATGCATCACGACAAGCCCGATGGCGATCAGCGGCAGGATCAAAACGTGAATGGCGTAGAACCGCGTCAGCGTCAGCGCTCCCAGATGCTCGCCGCCTCCCAGCACCCTGGCCAGGAACGACCCGATCAGCGGCACCGATTGCGCGATGTTCAACGTCACCTGCGTCGCCCAGTACGCCTTCTGATCCCACGGCAGGAGATAGCCGGTCAGGCCGAACGTCAGGACGAACAGGAGCAGCTTGACGCCGACAATCCAGTTCACTTCGCGCGGTTTCTTGTACGAGCCATAAACCACGACGCGAAGCAGATGCATCAACACCGCCACCACCATGAACGAGGCACCCCAGTGATGCAGCCCCCGAAGCAGTCGACCGCCGCTGATGGATGACTCCAGCCAGCGCAGGCTTTCGTGGGCATGATCCGGCGTGGGGGCGTAATAAACGGCGAGGAAAATCCCGGTCACGATCTGCGTCAGGAAAAGCATCAACGCGATCGATCCGAGCGTGTAGCTCCAGGGAAGTGCCGGCGGCACTCTCTTGTTCAGGAAGGCGCGCGCGCCGCTGATGAGTCCGGTACGGGAGTCGAGCCAGTCAATCACACGCATCGGCGAAGAATAACCGATACGGATCGTGGCGAAATCCCCCGGGGCCTGCTCCCGCGGCTGGCATCGCCTGGCGTGGGACGGGCGTGACGAACGGGGCAACGCTGCGCGAACGATCTATCTTGTCCGGTTGAGTCGCTCGGACACCGGTGCATCGTCGACGGTGCGAGTGTGCGGGGGCGCTGAGCCCGGCCGAGCACTCGTTCTACGCCAATCCCTTCACGAACAGTACGCCGCCCTCGACCCGCGTCTCCAGGGGCTTGAGCGGCTTTGGTGGCGGACCGGCGACGACGGTGCCTTGCGCGTCATAGGCGCCGCCGTGGCAGGGGCATAGAAATTTCTCCTGTTGGGCATCCCATTGCACACCGCACCCCAGGTGCGTGCAGGTGGATGACAGCACGCGCAGTTTTTCGTCGGCAGTCCTGGTGACGAAGACGACCCCCTGGGCGCTTCCCTTGAACCAGCCATCCGAGCGCCGGTACGACACGACATAGGCGCGCGGACCTCGGATACGGTCAGGGTCGATCTCGGCGACGCGGATCCACTGTTCCTCGGAACTTTCAAAGGCCGGGCAGAGGAAGGTATTCAGTCCGATCCCGGTGACCGTCGCGCCGATCGCGCTTCCGAGTGCCACCGACAGCCGTGAGAGAAACTTGCGGCGCGAGTCGCGGAACGGACGAAACGGGTCTTTGTCGCCGCTCATCGCATCCCCCGGGGCCCGTGCCACGCCGTCATGGCGCTAGTACGCCGCGATTTTTCGTATCGCCGCCAGCACGTCCTCCGCCTGCGGCAGGATTTCGTCCTCGATTGGCGGCGAGTAGGCAACCGGCGTATCCATGGCCCCGATCCGCAGCACCGGTGCATCCAGGTGTTCGAACATCTCCTCGCCGATACGGGCGGCCACCTCGGCGCCAAAGCCCCATGAGAGCTGATCTTCGTGAGCCACGATGATGCGGCCGGTCTTCCGGAGCGAAGCGTACACCGCCTCCTTGTCCCACGGCACGAGGCTGCGCAGGTCGATGACTTCGACATCGAGCCCATCTTCCTCCGCGGCCTTTTCGGCGGCCAGCGTCGATCGGCGGACCAGTGAGCCATAGGTGACGACCGTGATGTCGCTGCCAGGCCGGACCAGCCTGGCCTTGCCGAACGGAATCATGTAGTCCGGTCCCGGATAGACGGACTTGGAGTAGGGCTGGCGGTACAGCGTCTTCGGTTCGAGAAAGAGAACCGGGTCGTCGCATCGGATCGACGTGCGCAGGAGCCCGGCCGCGTCGGCGCCGTTGGAGGGCATCACGATTCGAAGGCCCGTGCAGTGGGCGAAAATCGATTCACCTGACTGGCTGTGGTAGACCGAGCCTCCCTGCAGATAGCCACCGGTCGGCACGCGCATCACCACGGGCGAGCTGAAGTTGTTGTTGGAGCGCCAGCGCATCATGGCCAGCTCGTTCCGGATCTGCATCATGGCCGGCCAGATGTAATCGAAGAACTGAATTTCGACCACCGGCTTCAATCCGCGCGTGGCGAGGCCCACCGCACGCCCGACGATGTTGGCTTCGGCCAGCGGACTGTTGTAAACGCGGTTTCCGCCGAAACGCCGCTGAAGGCCGTGCGTCAGCTTGAACACGCCCCCTTTGCCGGCCACTTCCTTGAGCATCTCTTCAACGGTGGCATCCGCCACATCCTCCCCGAAGACCAGGATCCGTGGGTCATGGGCCAGTTCGTCGTGCAGGCACTTGTTGATGTTGTCGACCATCGACACCGGCTCTCCCTGGGGGTGGCCGGGGTGGTCGAAGTCGGATCCGGTCGGGTCGACGTCGGGTGAGTAAAGGAACATCGGGGCCGAGCCGAGCGCCGGCTTCGGCGCGGCGATGGCCTCCTCGACGGCCGCGTTGATCTGGTCATCCACCGATGCCTTCAGGCTTTCCAGTTCCTCCGCCGTCAGGATGCCCCGCTCAACAAGGTAGCGGGGGAAGGTGATCAGGCAGTCTTGCTTCGCCTCCTCCTCGCGCTCGAGCTTTGGACGATAGGCGGCCTGATCGTCCGACATCGAATGACTGTACGGACGTGTGCAGGTGGCGTGCACGAACGCCGGCCCCCGGCGCGCGCGGCAGTAATCGACCGCCTGCGAGATCGCTTCGTATGATTCAATTGGATCGTTGCCGTTGCACTTGATCCGAAAGAGGCCGGCAAAGCCCGAGACGGTCTGGCTCCAATCGCCGCCCGGCGTCTGAACGGTTGAGGGCACCGAGATGGCATAGCCGTTGTCCTCAAGCATGAAGATGACCGGAAGCGCGAGGACGCAGGCCGTGTTCAGGGCTTCCCAGAATTCACCCTGACTGGCGGTGCCATCGCCGAGCGACACGTAGACGACTTCATCCTTCTGAAACTTCGTCTCGCGATCGGGAATTTCGGTGATCAGACGGTAGCGCATCCCCGCCTCGGCGCAACCAACCGCCTGCAGCAGCTGCGTTCCGGTCGGGCTCGACTGGCTGACCAGATTCCATTGCTTGTGGCCCCAATGGCTCGGCATCTGCCGACCGCCGGAAGCCGGATCGTCGGCCGCGGCCACCGACTGGTAGAGCATCTCGGTCGGGGTGACGCCGATGGCCAGACAGAGCGCCCGATCGCGGTAATAGGGATAGAACCAGTCGTAGCCACCCTTCATGCAGAGGCCGGTGGCCACGAGAAACGCCTCGTGGCCGGCGCCGGAGATCTGGAAGTAGGTCTGGTTCTGCTTCTTGAGCCGGATCTCCGCGTCATCGAGGCGGCGCGACAGGTACATCGTGCGATACACGCCGACGAGCTGCTCGGCTGTCAGCGCAGTAGCTGGCTTCGTCCTGGTACTGCTGGCACGCGCCATCATCAGACTCCAGCGCCAAAGGGAAACGAGGGGAAATCACCCACGAGTTTACAAGGCCACTAATTTACCCCGGTGCCCGACCTTTGGGCAAGCCGAGTCCTCCTGTGCCCCCCTTGGCCGGCTCCTCCCCAGGCCGATTTGGCTTGGTGGACCGTGCATCACCCGCTACCATTCGACGACCCGGACGCGGATCTCCTGAATGGAGCCAGCGCTGATTGATTCCCGCGAGGAGGTCGACACCGATGCGTTGCATGCCCGTTCGCGGCCCCATTCTGGCCGCCTTGATTGTCCTCACTCAAATTGCCATTCAAGGTCCGGCATCCCTGTCGTCCCTGTCACCGTTTTTCCCCGGCATGGCGCAAGCCGCATCGATCCTGCCCCCCGATTTCATCGAAACGGAACTCGGCGCCGGCTACGGCACCCTGACCGGCTTTGTGCTGCTGCCGGATGGGCGGGCGTTGCTGACGGAAAAGGGGGGGCGCATTCGGATCCGGGCGGTGAGCGGTGCCCTCGATACTGCCCTCGTCGTCGGCAATGTACACACGGTCGGCGAGGCAGGAGTTTCCGGCATCGCGGTCGATCCTGGCTGGCCGGCAAAACCGTACATCTACATTCACTACAATCGCAATGCCCCGCGAAATCTGATTATCGCCCGCTATCGCGCCACCGGCGATCTCACCAATCCCAATAGCGTCAACATGACTCTTGCCGATCCCTACATCATTCTCCAGATCGACGACAGCTTTTCAAATCACAATGGTGGATCACTTGAGTTCGGTCCGTCCGGGCTGTTCTACGCATCACTGGGCGACGACGTCCTGTCGTGCGTGGCCCAGGATTCAACCTTGCTGAAGGGGTGCATTGTCCGCCTCGCGCTGGACGGCCTGCCGGAAACGGGGAGCGGCCCTGCGCCCCGGGGATTGTTGGTACCGCCGGGCAATCCGTTCGCCCCCGACACCACCGGCGCCGAACTCGTCTGGTGTTTCGGCCTGCGCAACCCGTTCCGGTTTTCGATCGATCCGTATACCGAGCATCTCTTCATCGGCGATGTCGGCGGCAACTCGTGGGAAGAGGTTGATATCGCCCGGGGCGGCGAGAACTTCGGCTGGCCAATCCTGGAGGCCGAGGTGCCGACGGGTGTCGGCTGTTTCCAGCCACTTCCACTCTTTAAATCTCCGATCCTGTCGTACTTCCACGAAACCAGCGATCCGACCGGCGGCGTCGGCTTCTACGCAATCATTGGCGGCCCGGTCTATCGGGGTGGGCCGATCCCGCAGCGCTTCCCGCTGGAGTATGAGGGTACCTACTTTTATTCCGACGTTCAGAAGGGCTGGATCCGCAGCGCCCGGGACAGCGCGGAGGTCTGGGTTCCCAATCTGATCTCCGGCCAGCCGACTCGGTGAACTGGGCCAAGGGCCTTGGCTTCGTCACCGATCTCCGGCAGGGATCGGACGGCGCCCTCTATTACACAACCTACAACGGAGCCTTTCGCAGGATCAGCTACACGCTGCCGGTGTCCGGGAACCCGGAGGTCCCGGCATTGCCCGCCCACCAGCCTTCGCTTGCCCGCCCAAATCCATTTCAGGCCGGCAACACGACGCACTTTACGGGAATGACCGGTCGTCTCTCGGTCTTCGACACGATGGGCCGCCTGGTACGCCGACTCGAGAAGCCCGAATGGGACGGCCTGGATAACGCCGGCAATCGCGTCTCACCCGGCCCCTACTGGGTCGTCTCCAGCGCCGGAGAACGGCTGAAGACGATGGTGGTTCGGTAGGCAAGGTAATGCGGGCCGACCGACGCAAGGTAGAGACGAGCTAGCGAATCACCACGAACCGCCCCCGGCACGCCCCTCCCAGCTCAACACATCTCCCTCCGGCACATCAGCAATCCCCAGCCGGCGCATCATGTGAATGACCTGCGAGCGGTGGTGCATGCTGTGAGTCAGTATGTGGGCGATGGCGCCGCCGAAGCTTTTTTCGGTGGGCGGGTCGTCGAACGTGTCGATCCAGTGCTCGTCCCAGCCGTTCCGGGTGGCGACGGATCGGGCCAGCGTTGCCAGACCGGGGCCGGCGCAGGCGAGACGCCCCAGCAGGCCTTCGATCGACTGATCCGTCGACAGTTCGTCCCGGTTCGCGGGCGATATCCGCCCGGCCATCAATCCCGACCAGATCTCCATGTTTCGAATGATGTGATGAAATGTGGCCCGCAACGTTCGAAGCCCGATGTCGAAGTCGCGATCCAGTTGTTCGTCCGCCAGTTCACGGCAGCAAATCAGGAGTTCGCGAGTCGTCCAACGATCGTGTTCGAGAAGTCGGTCCAGAAGGTCCATCTACTCCCCGGACTCACCCGTCCCCGACAGCAGGGCCTCGACCTGCTCCGCCATTGCCACCGAGTCGCCAGGTCGATATCCCTGGCTGGTCCAGGTCACGCGGCCGGAGCTGTCCAGAAGCATGGAGGTGGGGAAGGCGTTCGCCTGGAAACGGCGGCGCAGGCTGCCGTCCAGATCGGTCAGCACCGGAAATGTCAGCTTCCGGGCCCGGACGAAGGGCGCCACCCTCGCCACATCGGTCGGGGAGTCACCGTTGATCGACAGGATGGTGAGGCCTCGCGCGCCGAATTGCTCCTGAAGTTTCTGCATCTCCGGCAACTCCTTGAGGCAGGGTTTGCACCAGAGGGCCCAGAAGTTGATGAGCACCGGGCCCTTTGCGATCAGGCGGTGAAGCGATACCGACTCACCGGTCACCGTGCGGGCCTCGAGCGGCGGCACGCAGATAAGTGTCGTCGCCAGAGGCCCGGGGGAGGGGGGAGCGTCAATTGAATCCGCCGCGACGATTGGCGGCGGAATCTCGAGGCCGGCGGTGCCTCCATTCGCCACACCATGGCCAATGATTCCCAGGATCAACGCCGCTCCGAGCAACAGCCTTGCCTGCCGGTCAGTCGTTTTTCCATGCGCCGCCGTCAATGCCTTCGTTACCATCGACGATACTGGCAACTTGACCACCTCCCCACGATTGACCCATGACCAGCCCAGCGGCGCCCTGGCCTGCCGGAGTTCGGCACGATGCACGATCAGCTCCAGCCGGCGATTCATGATCGCATGCCGTGCGCGGCCGGTCGTCCCCACGAACTTGATTCCCGGCGCGATCTCGCGGCCAAGCAGAGACGCGAGTTCCGATTCATCACCCAGCTCCCACGCAGGCAGTTCCCACAGCCCTGGCATGAGCCGCGCGGATTCGGGGCGTCGGCGCATCAGTACCCGCCCATTTGATTCGATGACCGCCACCTGCCACCGTTCGTCCTGCGTCTTCTGCTTTGGGGGTGCGGCGGGGTGGGCGGCCACGACACCCAGGCGATGTGCGCGGCAATGCGGCGTCACGGGGCAGTCGTCGCAGCGAGGCGATGTCGGCGTGCAGACCGTGGCGCCCAGTTCCATGATCGCTTGGTTGAAATCGCCCGGCTCCTCGGGGGAAATCAGCTGATCCGCCTCGGCCTGGACCGCTCGCTTCAGTATCGGTGACCTGGAATGTCCCGGTAGAGCACGCAACCGGGAGATGACCCGGATGACGTTGCCATCAACCACGGCCATCGGCTGTCCATGAACGATCGACAGGATGGCGGCGGTTGAGTAGTCGCCGAAGCCGGGCAGCGCCCGAACCGCCTCCCGGTCACGGGGAAACCGGCCGCCGTGAGTGGTCATCACGATCGAGGCGGCCGCATGCAGGTTGCGAGCCCGCCTGTAGTAGCCAAGCCCGCTCCATGAAGCCAGCACCGCCTCGAGCGGCGCGCCTGCCATCCTGGCAATCGTGGGGAAGTCGCGCAGGAAGCTCTCGTAGCGGGGGAGGACCGTGGCTACCGTTGTCTGCTGCAGCATCATCTCCGAAACCCAGATACGCCAGGCCGTACGGTTTCTCCGCCAGGGGAGATCGCGGCCGACCCGTCGATACCAGGTCAGGAGGGCCCGGCGAAACGGGGCGGGCCGGATGGAGTCGTCGGTGGGGGCGAGCATGGTGCAAAGTCTAGCGGAATCCGTCGAGGCAAATGGGCGGCTGCCTTTGATGTTTTTACCGGAAGTAGAATTTCCTTGTGGTACCCGCCACCCGGGTGCTAGCTTTTCCGGACGCAAGGAAGGAGGTGGTCCTTTGAGTAAAATCAACAGACCTGCGAGGTGCCTGGTTAGCTAGGAACCGACTCCAAGTGCAAGTGGGTTGGCTTTGGTCGGTTTCCGGCTAAGTCCCAGCCCGGCACCAGACCCGCGAGTCTTTGACCTGGTCAGTCGAAGCGGCGAATGCCGTCAACGCTCGCGGGTTTTTTATTGCCCGCTGGTCCCTGGTCGCCCGCCGGCGCTAACCAGCCGGCTGAGCAATTCCGAGCGATCACTCGCCCTCATCAAGGCTGTTCCGATCAGGGCCGCATCGGCATACCCGATGAGCCGGGCCACGCCGGCTTCGCTCTCCACGCCCGACTCACTCACAACGACGATCTTGTCTGGAAGGCCGGGCACCAGCCGAAGCGTGGTTTCCACATCGATCCGAAAAGTATTCAGGTCACGATTGTTGATTCCCACGACTCTCGCACCCGCTTCAAGCGCCTGATCCCGCTCGCGTTCGTCGTGGATTTCAACCAGCGGTTCCATACCGAGCGCGCGTGCCTCCGCCAGAAATCGTTGCAGGGTCTTTCGATCCAGGATGGCCGCGATCAGCAGGACTGAATCAGCGCCGGCGGCGCGCGCCTCGTAAATCTGACGTTCATCGATCACGAAGTCCTTGCGCAGCACCGGCAACTCAACTGATTTCGCCACCCCACGCAAGTCCTCCAGCGATCCACGGAAAAAATCGACGTCTGTCAACACTGAAATGGCAGCCGCGCCCCCCTCGGCATAGGCCAGGGCGATGGAAATTGGATCGAAGTCACCTGTCAGGAGCCCCGCGCTCGGCGAGGCCTGTTTGACCTCCGCGATGATGGACACCGTCGATCGGCCGGCTCCGAGCGCTGCGGCAAAATTTCGGGATGTCTTGCCGAGTTTGTCCGGATCAATGGGCTGGATGGCGCGGATTTCCTCACGCTTTCGGCGAACGATGTCGTCAAGAATCATTGTCAGCTGGCATCATGGTCCGGGTTGCCTCACGGTAAATTGTTTTAAAATAACGCCTTGCGGTGATTGTAGCCTGTCTGGGGAGCAAAGATTGCCGGGCCGGACAAGGGAGAATCCGGTGTGCAAGAATGTCAAATACACCGCCGGACCCCCGTCAGGCCTCAGAAATATGGCCAAAAGGTTGG